>CAZURU010000150.1:0-11055 GCA_964623585.1 uncultured bacterium | reverse complement strand
CGTGCCTCTACACGACCTACGCAAATGGTATATTATAAAGTAGAAATGGTATTAGCAAAATAGTGGACAATCCAGACTAAATTTGTAGGTCGTGATTCGGAGATCGCTCCTACCAATATTCTGTTCTGTAGGAGGAAAGTTACCATTTTGTAGGTCGCGATTCGGAGATCGCTCCTACCAATACATCGGAACTTTACCAATGCTTGAATGAATACATCCTTTGTCCAGTCGACAGACCTAATATTGCCCATACAGTACCCATAACGAATTCGCCCAAAATCGCACCAAAGAAAAGGGGTAGTGATTTGCGATAAGCACCGATACCACCATGTCGCACAAGTATAGACTTTATGACCCACGCCAGAAATACAGGAAACCAAAGTCTGCCAAAATTCCAATTGCCTGCAAGGGGATAAGCTAACGGGTGCAGTTGCCACCATAGAAACCTTAAACGCATCATTAGTGTACCTAAAGTAAGTACAATTCCAAAGCCGAAAAAACTCAGGTGTCTCCAATCCGTTTCACTTGGGAAGGTTAGCCATCTTTGTAGATCATTAAATGCCTCCTGTCCACGCCACGTTCCCAAACTTCCATGTAAGTAACCCGCATGAAGAAACGCAATAAATCCTATGACTAAACCAATTACAGAGGAAATCCACATTAACCACAGTAATTGACGACTCATGATTCCACCTTTCTCTGCCAGTTT
Organism: uncultured bacterium; assembly: GCA_964623585.1. GTDB lineage: Bacteria > Poribacteria > WGA-4E > WGA-4E > WGA-3G > MSPOR6. The sequence continues at coordinate 10,346 of CAZURU010000150.1, read as the reverse complement.
AAAACCTTCCAGTTGATTAGGCATCGGTTGTGAACGATAGTTCCGTGTGAAACCGTAGAGAAAAGCAAATCCTGTTAATGTCTGAGGACCTATTCTTCTTGAACCAAATGTAGATGTAAGGAAGAAACCGGGACCGGCACGATAGAAGTCCTGTGTCGGCGTACCAAGTTCTGCCCGCATGCGTGTAAATGCCAATACCAAAATGAAATGAATACCAAAAAATCCGACGATTCCCCATAACGACATACCCGCATTCAGACAGAAACCAAAAACGATAGCAATACTAATCAAAAATCCGATAAACGCGCTGCGATACCTAATCGGTTCACCCTCTTCATCTAGTGAGGACTTTACACCAATAATACGCTGGAAGACTTTCCACAAGTGTTTCTGCGTAATCCAGAGCGCGAAAAAACATAAACCGAAGTATGCACCCAGAGACTGCATGTCAATATGTGGATAACCCGGTGTCTGATTTAATCCAGACATCGATCCAAAAACTAACTGAATCTTCCAAAACAGATAGAACATCCAACACGATAGAGATAGATCAAGCGGCATCAAGAATCCTAAACCTATTGCATAAGGATTTAAGTGGATCGGTGTTGACCCAATTGCATTCAACGGTTTATCAGTGAACATCCTACCAATGTCGTGTCTAATTGGAATAGTCGGAACGAATGGATAGAGAAAATTCAGACCATTCAACAGATCAATACCTAAACCGACACCAAAACCGATCCAGAGAAGTTTGTGCCTATAGAAGACTGCCCCCTTTGACATCTCATGCGGCAATTGAATAATCGGATAACTCAGTTTCTCGTGTTCAATCCACTGTTTCCTAAGAATAACACTCAACATTAGCATTGAAAAGCAGAGTGCAGAGAAGAACAGTAACCACAACAATACGGGTTTAAACCATGCCTGAATATGCGCTACTTCAAAAAGAGATGAATCACCTTCATAGTAACCAGTGAGTGCTTTGCGATCCATTACTGCCATCCAATCCGGTATATAACGGAAGAATAGAGATTGCCATTCATTCTCTGCTGTCGCAAACCAACTTGCATGACCAAGAATGCACATCGTTGCTTGCAAAAGATCATGCCCGCAAACGACACATGCTAAGGAAACCATCAGATAGACCGTCAACATTTCTGATCGGGACAGCTTCCACTTCGGTAGGAATTTAGTTAGGAATAGGTTTGCGATTGTAACTAAAAATAGTGTAAAGACAGCGTTGAAGAATATCGCCATCGTCGTAGGGTATTGTGTTGTCCAAACTGTCTCTGTTTGGACAACGAGGTAGATATTAAGGGGCAGCGAGAGAAGACCTATTAGTATTGCACGCCATGTGATTCTCTCTGGAGGGGTCTGCGGCGATTTATCCATAAATCCGAGTTGCTATAAAACGGTTAGAACTCGCGTTCTAAACCGTAGAAGAGTTGGGGTTGGAATGATGGTGTGAAAGGATCGTCAAGTGGATTAGCCAGTTCAAAGCGGAAAATACCAGCATCACTACGCGCAAAACTACCGCGAAACCCAAACCCTACGCTTCTCTTGACGTCTTTGTAACGAAAAGAACTATAACTATCCCAGACATAACCAAAATCCGCAAATACAGTGAGACTCAGAACAAGACCAAGATCAACAGTTCTGTCTCTGATAAACGGTCTTGATACGAATGTTGCAGCTTGTGTAAGACGATCATTCAAATATTTAAAAAAGCTACCACCACAAAGCGTTCTGCTCTCTAAACTCAGCAACATCATTTTCTCACCACTGAACTGACGGAGTCCATACCCACGCAATCCATTCGCAGAACCGAGGATAACTTGACTTTGACCACTCCATCCAAACTGCATCTGTGTCTTATATTTTGCTACGAAAGTCTGTTGTAGGTCAAATAATCCATTCTCTCGAAAACCGGTATCAACTCTATAGATGTCCCCAGTATTGAATACATCCATTAAGAACATATCCCATCGGGATTCAACAATAGATCGTTCAAGTCTGTTCGTGAAACTTGTGATATACGCTATATAGGCTGTACCAAAAAACTTGTTTCGACTTACCCACCCAGAATCGAAGGATAGAGCTGCATAAGATTCCAATCTATCAGAACCAAAGATCGCAGATGAGTAACCAATTGATACATTGTATATTGAACCCGTAATAAAATATTCATCTCTTCCCATACGTCTTAGAAATCGTGTCTGGTAAAACCCAACGTTTTTCCGTCCAAGTATCACGCCAATACGCCTAATGTTCCTATTCAAAGGTGCTGCTTCCGATCCAAGAGATCTTTCGAGTGGAACAAAACTTGTGTCATAAGAATCTAACCATAATCCAATATGGTTCTGATGATGTCTGTCTCCATAGTATCGAAGTATATTACCAGAAGACCGATGTAACGTCTGTTCAAAAAGGTCGGTTCTCTTACCATCTTCATACCAGCGTATGAGATTAATCTGTTCTGATATCCCGAACTTTGCACTCCATTTACTCTTCAAAGAATATTGAGGAAGTTCTATCTCTACTCCCCACGAATCACCTTCCCTTTTTTGGATGTATTCACCATTAAAGTTCCAGTGTGTGTTGATTAAACGCGGCAACCCGTATCTGAACGTAATGAGACCACGCGGTTTCTCTTCTAATTCAGTAATCCGCTCGTAACTAACTTCAAAACGTTGTCCAGAACCCAAAAGGTTAGAATCCCTTAGTTGTGTAAGGAAATATCCAGTTTGACTATTAAATCCTGGATCAAATGCACCTGTTATTGATAAGAATTCTGTTACGGATACATGTATAATTACCTTCCTTGTTTCTTCATCCAACGTTGCCTCAATTTTGGCCGCACCGATATAAGGTTTTTGGCTGATAATTCTCTCACTTTCCTTCCTGTCTGCTTCAACAAATACATCTCCTTCCTGAAATAAGAGTTCGCGTAAGATAATATTGTCCTGAGTTTTTGTGTTACCTGTGAGAGTAATATCACCAATTACACCTTCATCAATTTCGATTCGTATAAATACACCGTCCTCATCCTGTATTTTTATCAGTTTGACTGAGACTTTAGCATAAATATATCCTTTGGCATGAAGGAATCGGGTAATATTTTCGGTGTCCTTCTCCAATTCATCAATCTTGTAAGGTTTTCCCGATTTTGTCTGCATCAAACCGAGTAAATGTTTCTGTGAAAACGACTGATTTCCCCTTACAAAAACACTGCGAACGAGATGCTGCTGTTGTGCGTAGGCGGGTTGAACATAAGTACCAAATACTATTATAACAAACAATAAACTGATACTTATATTTTTTATAATTTTTAGAACGTTATACGTTGTGGAACATTGCAAGGGATGTGCTACTGCAGAATACATCATGATTCTAACCCGTAGTTGACTTGCTTTCACGGTTAGATAAGTAGCCTTCAAGGAGCATGAAACAGGCAGCTAACACCAACAGTTCACCCCATATTTCTCTACCATGTCGTTTAGTGTCTAATGCTGCAGTATCTAATTCGTCTGGCCCGTCTGTTGATACTTGCTGTGCGCTAATCTTTTCTGAAGCAGACTGTAAAGAAAATGGTGTTAAATCTGCTTCGGATATAGGTGTATTCACTGCAAAAAAACTGCGGTAGAGTCTATCGGGAGTTTTCATATCAACTTGATAAATGCCCGGAATCTCAGTCCTATTATACTGAATTACACCATCTTCAGTATCGGGTACAGCAACCATATCATTTCCCTCTGTCGCATCAACCCTTTCTATCCGAGCAGTCATTCCACTGCTATCTGGAAAACTTGAAATAAACGGATCACCGACATCTATGTTTGTCCTCGTGTCAGAGTACATAGCATATAGTACTGTATTCTGAATCAGCGGTAGAAAAAAAGGATTGATGAGGAGTTCATTATCACCTGATTCTACATCAAACCCAGCGTTAAAAAATAGTATATGACTTCTTCCCTCACGCCGCTCAATCAGAAAGGGTGTACCGTCTCCGAACGATGCAAGAACTTTCGTTTCTTCAGTCGGGGTTACCTGCATCGCCTGATAAAACCTTGGACCGTATTGACCAGACAAGATGTCATCTGGAAAAATGTCAAATATTGGGTGATCGGTATCATAGTCTGTCACTTGTTGAGGTATTTCCCACGATGTCCTTCCACCAAATTCTGCTGGCTCCCATGGCAACTGGTAGTTTGTTGAAGCAAAAGCGATTACGTTCTTTCCTTGTCTGATAAACTCATTTAATTCTGCTTTAGCCTGTGCAGTCAAGGCTTCTACATCAGAAAGGATAACGATGTCATAATCTTGAAGTGGAAACGTCTCAAATTCTGCTTCCGTACATGCTACAGGGTGAATCATTGTTGCCATATTTGTTTCCTTTAGTGGCGCATCAGCACCCGTTCTCTGGCGGAGAGGATTTAACGCTAATTTTAGATAGTCAGTCTGTTCACCTACACAGAGCACACGAATCTCTCCCAATACTTCAAATGAAAAATAACGTTTATTATCCACATTCAAGCGATCCGACGTTAACTCAAAAAAACCTGTGTGAATACCAGGAGAAACAAAACTATGGGTGATGGTTGTCAAGACAAATTCATCTGCATCAGCGGCAAAAGTATGAGTCTGCTTCTTCTCTTCCCCCACATGAAATGTTAGAGTCGTTTGTGCTAATTTTACATCAGAATGATTGGTTATACCAACGTTGAATTGTATTGGTAAACCGATACCGATTAGTTGATGTGAAGCCGTTATTTCTTCAATGTTTGTATTGTGTGGTGTATCTTGACCGACTGGCAACAATACAATCCGAGAACCAGAAACATTCGGCATTACGCCTACATTCGTCCAACCGTTCTGCCTGAAATCAGAAATAAGGTACAACTCCTTAATTTGCTGTTGTGAATCTGACAGTATTTCATGCGCCAGTTCAATACTGGGGTGGACATTTGTACCTCTATAGGATACTTCAGCTTCCTGAATCGTCTGTATAACACTCTCTATATCTGGTGTAAGTTGACGAAATTCTGGTCTGGCAATATTAGACATCAGAATTAATGAAGCAGAATCTCCATGTCGTAGCGATTTTAGTACATCTATGGCGATAGATTTGGCATCATCAAACCATTGCCCATCAACATCCTGATATCCCATACTATATGAATTATCCAAAACAATTACGACATCAGTTTTCGCACGAATTGAGGCAAGCGGTAACCCAAGTGTTAGAAACGGACGTGCTAACGCAAGCACGATCAGGGCAACAATCAGCATTCTTAACAGAAGTATAAGCAGTTGTTTCAGCTGGAGACGACGGACATTTTGACGATGTGCTACCACAAGGAACATCAGGCTGCTAAAGTCAACAGTTACCGCTTGTCTTCTGCTCCAAAGATGTATCATCAACGGAATTGCAGCAGCAAATAGACCGAATAGGAATAGGGGATTCAGAAAAGCCAATAGAAATTACTCCTATTACATGGAAAAATGGAATTTAATGTAAACTATCCTGCAGCGATGGATCATGTTATACCATTTCTAAATGAAAATGCCTCTTTACTGTAGCACATTCTGTTAGATTGTGCCGTTCAACGCTTCATCTCTAAACAGCAGGTAATGAGAGAAAAATTAATTGAAATGGTATTATTTTATAACCTCTATTTCAAGTTGATTGACTGTACGAAAAACACCTTTAGATAATTCGAGCATCGTATCAGATTCTAAGATACCGCCATCAAACTGAATATGGTTTGCATCTGCAATGATTTGACCAAGAGTAGGATCCATCTGAACCCATTGTCCAACATAAACTTCCGGCCAAAAATGAAAATAGAACGCGCCATCACCAAAGACTAAACCTGAACATATTCTTGCAGGAATACCAACTGACCGAGCTAACGCAATCAACAGTACCGTATGTTCAGTGCAATCACCAGTAGACGATTCAAGCGTCGAAAGTGCTGAACTGAAACCACCGCTAAGGTGTTTATCACGAATATGCTCATACACCCATGAACTCAACCTTTTAGCTGCAAGCCAAGAATTATCTTCACCATCTATGATTTCTTCTGCTTTCGCACTGATATCTGGATGATCGGATTCAATATAAAGTGTAGCGGCAAGAAACGCCATCATTTCTGGATCTTCAACGGGTAATCTGAGTGTAGCATACCCATCAATTGTTTGCTTCTGAACTGAGAGTCTACCGGTTTTCTCTGAATCTAACTTTAGGGTCTGACGATTGTTAATCAGTATTGTTTCTTTTAGGTTGCCTTTTGAAAGTTTAAGATTCGCAGTTAATTTAGATGCACCCAGCTTAGGTTTCTTACCGCTTGGAACGATCTGTGTTTTCAACATAATTTCAACATCTTCAGGGATACCAAGTGCAGTTTTTCTGTCAGATTTTGTTGTCATAAAGGATAAACCCATCATATCTGTTGATGTTTTATAGTCAATACCGTCCTCAGAGATCCAAAGCGTTAGGTTTATATCACTCATTACCTCCATTTTTTGATTAATTTCATAGACAGGTATATCATCCGTTTTGTCTATGAAACGTTTCTTTTCTCTTACTTGAATTTGCGTTTTTACTGGTAATAACAGATCAGGTTCAAAGGTATGATAAGTCAATTCTTCACCTATCTTGAGCCTGTCTTGGGCAACTAAATAAGAGGGTAGGACACTGTTGAAAATGGTATCTTTCGGCAAAGTAACTTCTGATTCTGTGAGCTGACTGTTCAACGTCGTCTTTACATAAGCAACATTATCAATAATCTTTCCTTCCACCTGTTTATTATCTGGTTTTTTTTGCGTATAGATGAAATATCGTGGATTAAACTTCAGATCGGAATATTCAATACGGGTAGATGCAATGACAATATCTTTACCAAAACCCTTGACTTGAAAATTGAGATCAATTCTACTTTGCAACATGTTTTCACCTTGAAAATCAACAATGTTAAAGTAGGTGTGAACATATCCAATTTTCTTTCCCAACATACTTATGTTATACCAATGTTCCTGTGGCATGCTTAGTTTGTCTACAAAATTCATCTGATCAGTCTCCTTGGCTATACCAACTAAAGGCAGTACCATCAAGAATAGCACTGATATGATACCATACACAGCCTGTTTCATTTTCTATCCTCCAATATTCATAATGGGTCTATTCCATAAGTTTACTATTCTAACGTGAGTTTGATAAATCAGAACAAATAACTTACGTAGGTTGGGTTGAGGCACGAAACCCAACATCTTGACCCATTATAGAGCAATACATGTCGCCAGTTAATATTTTATTGGCGTGCCTCTACCCGACCTACAACGCATATTGCATTTAATTATCAAACTCATGTTATACTAAGGTTGCTCTGGCGACCGTGTGTGTTTTATGTTGTTTTATTTTCTCATAGTTTCCAAAAACCGAGGTAAAATTGCGTTTAATAAACTCTCTGAGTCCAGAAATAGTTACCACATAGAGTTTCCCGCGTTTCTTCAGATATCGTCTTGCGTCTGACAGTAAAATATGAAGCATCTCCTTACCGACTTTTGCGGGTAGGTTTGAAGCTATCACATCAAATTTCATTTTCGGTATATGACTAAATCCGTTACTCAAGAGAACATGACAGTTTGAGAGATGATTCTGTCTTACGTTTCTTTCTGTGTACTCTATTGCAACGAAATCCTTATCCACCATATATACCTCCGAATTCTGTGCGGTTTTTGCCATCACAATTCCGATTGCACCATATCCGCACCCAAGGTCAAGGCATTGGTCGTTCACACAGATGTCCATGTGATCAATTAGTAGCTTTGTCCCCACGTCAATCATCTTCGGCGAAAATAGCCCCCATGTGGAATCAAAGGAGAGGTCAAATCCCCTCAGATGTGTTTGAAAGCAGATGTCCGCTTGTGTTCTGAATGTCATCTCAAAATCGCTGTTTCGCACCTTATTGTTGCAATAACTTCACTAATTCTTCACGCGTAACAGGTTTTTCCAAGTCCATTAAATAGATGTGAAATGTGTCACTTCTATCCGATACAAAGGCAAGAAATCGACCATCTGGTGAAAATGCCGGTTGAATCGACCTTCCTATTCCACTGGTAATTTGACGTTCATTCTTACCGTTGCTGTCAACGAGGTATATTTCCCAATCTCCATCTCTCGCCGATACAAACGCTATAGTCTTTCCATCAGGAGATACTGTCGGATTATAGGTATCGAAACGACTCGGATTGATATGCTTTTCATTCTTGCCATCAATATCAATAGTATAGAGTTGATGCACTTCGTTTCTTGATGAGACAAACACAATTCGTTTTCCATTCGGAAAGAACGTAGGACTACCATCATCAATTTCATTTTTCGTCAGACGTTTCTTAGGGATGTCTGCTGGATTTAGCTGAGACAGATCTGCGTTACTCAAGTCCATCAAATAAATCTCTAAGTTACCATCTGTATTTGTCTCATAGACAATACGGTTGCCTGAAGGTGAAGAACGAGGGACACGAGCACCAAAACTAATTGGAAGGATGGGCTGCGTAACTTTACTGTGAATATGTGTGATGTTGAAACCCGTATAGATCGGGGTTGAACCACTACTCTGAATGACAACTTTTACTTCACGAGAGGATTTCGGTTCACTACTATAGAAAATGTAATTAGGGTCGCTAAGAAACGTTGGACTAGTGTCGTTATAATCAGTTGTATAGGTCACACGATGTTTGATCTGTCCCTCCAAATTCATCAAGTAAATTTCGCTATTATCTGTCCGAAATGATGAGAATGCAATTTCTGTACTGTCAGGTGAGAAAACAGGGGAATAGTTGTCAGAATTACCGAATGTAAGTTGTTTGGCCAAATAACTATCCCCAACCAATTGTATTACTTTTCTTAATGTTTTTTCGTCTGAAGCTCCTTTCTGGATTAAATTCAGAACCGAGAATGCAGATTTTCTATCACCGAAGATAAGATAGGTTCTTGCTAACGCAAAACGAGCTGCAATACGCTCTTTAGGTACAGAAGAATACAGTAGGGATGCTTTTTTGAATTGGTCAACTGCATCGTGATGTTGACCTAATGCGTTGTAAGTTTTTCCAAGTAACATCCTTGCTTGTGCGTTGTTTGGCTCAGACTTTACATAATCCTCCAATTGGTGCTTTGCTGCTTGATGCATCTCAGATTGTATAAGTACTTCAATCTTTTTCAGGGAGTCATTGCGACAAGCAAGCATTGATATTATCAACAGGATATAAAGATTGAATATACAAAAGAACTCTAACGCGACTTTACATTTTGGTCTGATCATCTTGAAACATATAACCTTAATCCAAATTGGAATTAATTACGTATTCATACTGTAGATCTGTCTGCCACGCCATCCATCATAAACCGCATATATCCAACATGCTAATCCTTGAATTAATGCTGTAACTTTCAATATCCAAGTAGGTCGAAACATCAATGCATCTCCATTATCAAGTGTCCAAAGGTGTATTGATCTATCCGTATCTCCATCCATTGTTTGCAAGTCTGCGACAGGTTTAAATCGCATTAAATCGTCCCAACCTTTCACTGGATACGAGTTTATATAGAAAATACATATTGATGATATGTAGACAAGAAGTATTATGAAACCTTTAATTGTGCTATTTAGGTATATCTGACCAATTCCAGGTAGAACAGCAGACAGTATCATCGCAAAGACAGAACGTTGGCGTAACGGATAAGTATTACCTTTCCTACTTTCGGTTGATCTAAAGTCGGATGTTGATCGTTGCATTGTTAAACTTCTCCTTGTGCCACGAGATATATTCCAATGCAGATCAGAATCGCACCGATTATACGAACAATGGGGATGGTCTCTTTGAAAACTAACCAAGAAAATGGAATGACCAATACATATCCTAAACTGAGCATCGGATAAGCTATACTCAGCTTAACGCGAGATAGGATCACTAACCATACAAAAGTTGTGAAACCGTAAATTGAGATACCACCCATAACATAAGGATTAAAAATGACCTCTGTCAGCTTAGCTATGAGTTCTCGAAAACTGTTGATACGCCCGACCGTAAGGACACCCTTCTTTAACAGCATCTGACCCGAAACTGTTAACAGAACATTGAAAAACAGAAGTATATAATCTTTCATAAGATTATTATACCACATGTAACTCTGTTTTGCAATTATGTAGTATTAAGGGGGTATGTAAAGTTCTTGTCACTTAAAAAAGGATTCACTGAACCCTTGCTCCAAATGAAGTTTAAATAATTAAACAGGTAATTTCTTCTTTGCATAATGCAGGCACACCATTCTGCTGGCGAGGTTT
>CAZURU010000149.1:0-11191 GCA_964623585.1 uncultured bacterium | reverse complement strand
AACCCAACCTACGGAAGAATGGAAGAATAATAATTAAAATTGGTATTACTTGACAGTTGGAACCAGGCCTGCCTTTTCAAGAAAAACATTGACCAAGTTTGCAGACTCAATCACACTGAGTTCAGCAGTATTTACAACTACTTCTGGTCTGTCAGGTTCTTCATAAGGTGCGCTGATTCCGGTAAATTCCTTTATCTCTCCTGTGCGTGCCTTTTTGTATAGTCCTTTTGGGTCACGTTCTTCACAGATATTAAGTGGACACTCGACAAAAACTTCTACAAATCTATTCTCCTCTATGAGCTCTCTTGCTTGGTCTCTATCTTCTCTGTAGGGCGAAATAAACGCTGTCATGACAATAGTGCCAGCATCAACGAATAATTTTGCCACTTCACCAACGCGTCGGATATTTTCTTCTCTATCTTCAGGTGAAAAACCTAAGTTTTTATTCAATCCGTGTCTGACATTATCACCATCTAAGACATAAGTATGATGGTTTCTTTCATGTAATTGGTGTGCCACTGCATTTGCTAGAGTTGACTTCCCTGAACCTGAGAGCCCTGTAAACCAGACTACACACCCTTTTTGGTTGAGTAGTTTTTCTCTATCCTGTTTTGTAACAGTTGTTTCATGCCATGTTAGATTAGATGCTTTTTGTTCTGCCAATCGATGTTCCTCATAGTTTCTTCAAGTTAATTTGAACGTATAAATCATTATAATGTTGTTCAAGTATACAGTAGCATAGACTGTGATACATTACGACTATATTGTAAATGATAACACATTGCCGGTAAATTGTCAATGTAATTAATCATGATGGGTGTGTAAAGTTTTTGTCATTTAAGATAAAAAGGGTCACTCAACCCTTGCTCCCGCGCGGCAATGTGTTTATAAGGATGTTGAAAGAAGCACAAACAAGGATGAATGTGCTTCTGTTCAAAGTGATATATGTGTTGGTATATACATAGTTGGGAATCGGAGTTCCCTCCTACAGCACAAAATGTCCCATTAATTCAAAAGTTTACTATACTAACGAAAAGTATGTGCACTATCAAAAAACACCTCGACCCCAACATAAGTAGACAGCACAGCAATGAATCCGATGATTGTAGAGTAAGCTGCTTTTCGTCCTCTCCATCCCCATAGTTGACGTATGCAGATTTGCACAACATATATGATCCAAGTAACCAGCGTGAAGAAGACTTTAGCATCCAGCCATTCCCATGAAACTCCTTTTATGTATTGTGTCCAAAGTGCTCCGATTCCTACCCCGACAGTTAAGAACATTATACCAAGCAAAGTGCATCGGAAACCGAGTTCGTCAGAAGCCCCTAACGAGGGAAGGAAGTTGTCATATACTGTATGTGTTTTTTGACGGATCTTCTTCTCTGCCATCAGATAGAGTAAACCGAAACCGAATGCTGTGATAAATGCCGAATATGCAAGTAGGATTAGTGTGACGTGGGGAATTAACCAATATGTTTCTAAATTTGCTGGTAAGGCGGATGTATCTCGTGAGAAACTATATGAGATTAATATAATGATAAATGTAAGTGGCATGACCAAGCTGCCTATCGCTCGAAGTTTTGTTAAATTTACAATGATCAGATATATTAAGGTAATTGCCCATGCAAAGAATGATGTGGAGTCTGTCCAGTGTCTCATAGGAAAATGCCCTCTTCGGGACCACCACAGTATTATGAAAAGTGTTAATAGTATAAAACCCAGAATTGTCCCGAAGAATGCAATATGTGAAATCGTCTTCCGCATTGCTTTCGCTTCGAATTGTTCACTGACAGCAAGGTAAAGTACATGGAAAATGCTTGCTGAGAAATAGACTAAAAGGGTTATGAGGAAGAGGAAATGGATATGCATGCGTTTTTAAAAAGTAAGATCTGCATCGGTTGTTATTTGCTTAGAAGACAATCTGAAAGTTCATAAGCTTTAGTCAACTCACCTTGAAGTATCCAATTAAAGAGACATTCGGTATTACAATCAGTATGATTTAGTCTAAGACAACACGAATCGGTCAAGTTTTTATTATTTTCTGCTCTATCAGAAAAAGTATTTACAAAAATGCCATTATTTCGTACAGAGTCTATTATGTTATCAAAATAGTCTGCGCGTTCTTTTGAAGTAGAGAGCGTACTTAATACTTTCGGACGAAGTGTTCCGAGAAAGTCTATGAATTCCCCGTAACCTCTGTTTTCAAACTGATGTATGAGTCTCTTATGGAGACGTTCCGCTGTTTTTTGTCCTTTAGGTGATTTTGTTGAGATACTAATTATAAGATTGTCATCAATTACCAGTTTTGGTGTGAAGTGTGTTCCAGCAGCTGGATTGTCAAGGCATTCAAAGATATAACTACCGATATTTTTTCTTATATTGTCAGTTGCATAATGATCTTCTGAGATTACCAAAAAAGCATCTTCAAGTTCTTCTAAGTTCACACTGTTCGCATTTAGACACTTGACATTAGCACCACAACGTTGCAATAAGTGAATTCGCTGTTCCATTTCTGTCGTGTTTTCACTGTTTATAATGACACAATTTCGGTCTTGCAAGAGTAGATAAACAGGATAGGGTAGTCTCATGTTTTGAATTGGAGCCGGTTTTTGCTTACCATGTTCATCGTCATAGCCGAGTGTATAGAGTGATGAGACGTTTAATCTCTTTTCGAAATACTCACGAATTCTACGACTCGTTGCCGGACTCTTACCACTTGTAGAAATACTGAGTATGATCTGTCCATCGGTGACAACTGATGCCGCAGCAAAAGTGCACTGTGGTATCACATCTATAACATTGACTAAGGCAATTCTGTTCTCTAAATGTGCTTCTTGATATACTCTGGTATTTATATTTGTAGTGTCGGTTGCTGCGCATACAAGGAAATATCCTTCTGTGTCACCGTTTTTATAGTCGCGTCTTAAGAGTCGTATAGTTCCATTTTGAGCGAGGAAATCTAATAATTCGGTTGATTCTGGACTGATGACTGTGACGACCCCACCACTGATGAGCATCGCGACCACTTTACGTTCGGCAACAGTCCCTCCGCCGACGACAACACATTTTCTATTTTGAAGGTTTAGATGGACTGGATAGAACATGTGTATTTACATCAGATGAATTATAGTTACAATACCAGAGGCTTATGAATCACGTGACACAACATAATCTGCAAGGTCATTTAATGCGTTCTTGGCTTCTGAGTCTGGTACTTCTAAGAGTGCGTTCTTTGCGCAGTCTGCATATTTTTGTGCAACATCCAGACAGTGTGCTTCAACGCTATACTTCTGAAATAGTTTCTCAACGTAAGCGATAGCATCTGTTTCTTCAGTATCAGGATTTAGTATTGTTTCGAGTTCCTGTTTCTCATTCTCATCACACATTTGTCGTGTGTGTATGATAGGATATGTGAGTTTTCCTTCGCGAAGATCACCGAAAGCGTTTTTTCCAAGTTTTTCTGTGTCTGAAACGAAATCGAGGAGATCATCAACAATTTGAAACGCTGTTCCGATCTGCTGTCCATAAGATGTGAATGCGTTAATATGCTTATGTCTGTTTTGTCCGAGTATGGCTCCGAGTGTGCATGATGCTGCGATTAGCTTTCCCGTTTTGAAATGTATGATTTTGAGGTATTCTGCTTCAGAGATTTCAAAATCTCCGCTTCTGTATGCATGAATGACTTCTCCCTCACACATAGCCTGTGTTGTATCCGCAAGAATCTCCATTGCCGGGTCGTCAGCGAGGCGAGATACAAGCATAGAGAGCACCCGTGCATGTAGGTAATCTCCAACGAGTACAGCGACTTTATTTCCCCATTTTGTCTGTAATGTTTCCCGTCCACGTCTTATTGCTGCCTCATCCAGCACATCGTCATGAACGAGGGAAGCAACGTGAATTAGTTCAACGACAGCTGCGAGGAGGTGTGCATCATGACCTTTATAACCACTTGCATCTGCAGAGAGCAGAACGAGGATTGGACGAAGTCGTTTTCCCCCTCCTTCAACGACATGCTGAACTGCCATGTCAACAAAACTGTATTCGCTTGCAGTATTCTCTGTTAGTATTTTCTCAACTGCTTGGAGATCGTCTACAATTACGTCAATTATCTGATTGAAATTTGGCATTCATTCCCTTTTTTAATTGTATTGAAGTTTTGACAGAACTTCGCTTGCAGCATTGACAGTAGCATTGATGTCCTCATCTGAATGAACTAAAGAGACAAAACCCGCTTCAAATTGTGAGGGTGCGATATATATTCCCTTTTCAAGCATTCCCCAGAAGTATTTTTTGAATCGATCGGTATCTGCGGTTCTTGCTCCATCTGCGTTCATAACAGATTCAGGGGTAAAATATAGCATTAACATTGAACCGACTCGGCTATGCCACGTATCTATATTATATTTTTCTGTCGCAGATGCAAGTCCTTCTGTGAGTGCCGATGCCTTTTCCTCAAGTTTCTCATATACCCCTTGTTCTGCTAAGTTATTCAAAGTCGTGATTCCAGCAGTCACAGCTAACGGATTGCCAGATAAAGTGCCAGCTTGATAGACATCACCTTCCGGTGCAACAGATTTCATTATCTCGTGTTTCCCTCCGTAAGCACCAACAGGTAGCCCTCCACCGATGATTTTTCCTAAACATGTCATATCTGGCGTAACATTATAGTATGTCTGAGCACCACCGTACGCTACCCTAAAACCGGTTATGACCTCGTCAAAGATAAGTACGATACCGTTTTCTTTCGTAATTTCTCTGATTTCATTGAGGTATCCATCCTGTGGCGGTATGATTCCCATGTTTCCCATGATGGGTTCCAGTATCAGACAAGCGATCTCGTCTTGATTTGCTGCTACGGTTGTTCTCAATGCATCGGGGTCATTAAATGGTATGGTAAGCGTGTTTCTGGCGAAATCTTCTGGAACACCGCCGCTATCAGATAGTCCGAATGTCGCCACACCAGAGCCTGCTTTTGCAAGCAGATAGTCGACATGCCCGTGATAGCACCCATCAATTTTGACTATTTTATCTCGTCCTGTATACCCGCGTGCGACGCGTATAGCACTCATCGTTGCTTCAGTGCCAGAGTTTACAAGTCTTACTTTTTCAATTGAAGGTACTGCATTTACGATTATTTCTGCAAGTTCGGTTTCTAAGGTTGTAGGTGCCCCGAAACTTGTGCCCCGCGATGCCGCTGCGCTGATTGCTGCAACAACATCAGGATGTGCATGTCCTAATACCAAAGGTCCCCATGATGCAACATAATCTATGTACTCATTTCCATCAATATCGTAAATCTTAGAACCTTGACCACGGTCAATGAACCGTGGATGCCCTTCAACCTTACTGAAATTACGGACTGGACTGTTTACACCACCTGGTATATAGTGTTGTGATTCATTCCAAGCTGATAAAGATTTGTTACTCTGCAATTCGTTCCTCCAATGTTCTTTGTTCTGTTTATCAAATACATCCGTTACATGTTATCACATAAGTTCTTCATAAATACCTACTTGTTTCGCTTATGAGGATTGCGGATCTATTTCCTCTAAGCTTTGTGCTTTTATCGCTTGCTCTAAGAGTGTATCAAGGTGTATTATGTTGTGGATGTTCCTGATTTCACTTGAGAGTGTTTCAGGGATGTTTTGAAATCGGATCTGTAGGAGTTTGAGGACAGCGTCCTGTTTACCTTCCACTTTACCTTCTTCTCTGAGAAAATCTGCTGTTGTCTGAGCCATTATCTCTAACTCCTTATCATTTTGAATGTGTTGTCTCATAAGGAATGCATAGTATAGCATAGGAATACCGAAAAATCAAAGGGATTGTATACACTAATTATCTAACCATTCTGCAGCGGACTTAGCGAAATAGGTTAGGATAATGTCAGCACCTGCACGTTTGATACTTGTTAATACCTCAAGTGCAATGCGTTGTTCGTCAATCCACCCCTTCTGAGCTGCAGCTTTTATCATTGAATATTCACCACTGACGTTATAGGCAGCAACAGGCATCTGAAACTCCGATTTTACTTGCTGGATAATATCCAGATAAGAGAGGGCAGGTTTAACCATAACGATATCAGCACCTTCGTCAATATCTAAGGCAACTTCACGTAACGCTTCTTGAGAATTCGGAGGGTCCATCTGATAGGTGCGACGATCTCCAAATTGCGGTGCCGATTCTGCAGCGTCACGAAAGGGTCCATAAAATGCGGATGCATACTTCGCTGAATACGCCATTATTGGAATATTATTATAACCTTCATCATCTAATGCGTTGCGAATTACGCCAATCCGACCGTCCATCATATCTGAAGGAGCGACCATATCTGCTCCAGCACGAACATGCGATATGCTCTCTTTAACCAAGAGGTCAAGCGTTGGGTCGTTTAGTACTTCTCCCTTTTCTACTATGCCACAGTGCCCATGGTTCGTATATTCACATAGGCAAACATCTGTAATTACAAGTAGGTCTGGGACTGCATTCTTTATTGCTCGAACTGCTTGTTGAATGATACCGTTATCCGAGTATGCTTCTGTCCCATGTTTGTCCTTGTGTTCAGGTATGCCGAACAGAATTGTTCCTGGAATTCCGAGCGATGTTAATTCTTTTGCAGCTTCAACGAGTCTGTCAACAGAATACTGATAACACCCTGGCATTGATGAAATCTCTACTGCTGTGTTCTTACCATGAACGACAAACATTGGGTAGATGAGATCGTCTATTAATAAACCTGTTTCTCGGACGAGTCGTCTTAGGTTTTCATTTGCCCGCATCCGTCTTGGACGATAGGCAGGGAATCTGCTCATTCAGCATTTACCTTATCGGTTTTAATTTTATACTTCTTTAATTCGAGTGTCTTCACTTGTGTAGTGGTATCATCGTTCCCAAAGTTCCGAAGCATCGGTAATTCTGCTTGTTTTCGATACTTTACAATGCCGACATTTGGAGCAAACCACAATGTCGTAACAGATTCTCCGGCAGATGGCGCGCCCATCATCTGGATAGATGGTAACACTGTTTTTGTACGGTACTCTATTTTAAGACACTCATCAAAACTGCCCGATGGTGTTTCGACGGTTTCTGTTCCCAATACTTTTCCAGTTTCAATAATGGTGAAATACATTGAAGAATAAACAGCTTGTCCGGCTAATTCAGGATCTACTTCATGGTTGTTACTGAGATAATCGACCCTTACGTTCACCTTAGGTTTAATTCGTATTGACTCCCATTCATCATTTTCCTTGACAGAATTAGGTAACATAAGAAAATAGTCTTGCACATCCAATTGAACTTCAGTTTCAAATTCCAGTCTCATGTCCGCCTCTGCGGGTATCTCCCTTGCTTCTTCATCAATAGAAGCTTGCAATTCATTCTTAATGCGTTTTTGGTAAGATTTTGCCACCTTATCACTCATAAGGAACTTGATCCCATGTGCATCAATTGTGAAGAGAGCTGGATGGATATGATATTCAAAATCCTCAACTTTTTCAACTTCTGGTTGGTAACTAAAGGCGTGGTATATTTCATCTGCGATCTCTTCTCCTTCAATCACAGTACGCTTAATCTCATTGCCATCTTGGTCTTCGTAGATCCAATAACTGTCTATAGTTGATGGAAAGTAATTTACTACTTCTTCACTCCGTACCAAGGGTGCACATAGTGTAAAGAACACCATTAAGGCAAAAGATGCAAAAATTTTCTTTGTCATATTTTTCTCCAATTATGGTAAATTGCGAATTTTATACTGTTTTAGCTGAAATGTCTTAACTGATGGTTTTGTGATTTCTGCCGCTTCTTCCTTTGAAGCGTGTTTCTTAACGAGTTCTCTTTCTGAAAGTGCATGCAGAAATATTTTCTCGGTTTCACTATGGATCTTTACTATGCCTACCTGAGGGGCATACCATATTGCAGTAACAGATTCACCCGGCACGTCAGCAGATGCAATGGGTCGTGTTTCAGTCATCTTTGTCTCGGTTCTATAGACTATTTTCAAGCATGAATCAAAGGTGCCTGCGGGTGTTTCTATTGATTCGGTACCCATTACTTTTGCTTTCTCAACTATTGCAAAATCAAGGATGGTAGTTGGTAGGTCTTCAGCGTCTGGGAAGATGTCTAAGCCTTCTATGTTAAACTTCATCGTTATTTTAGCGTTTATCTCTATTGTTTTCCACTCACTATCAATGTCAGGTTGATGATTAAGGAGTTTCAGGTGTTCATCCGTGTCTACTTTTATTTCATAGTCAAGATCAACTTTTATGTTCTTGTCAGGCGGTAAGTTATTCTTTAGTGAGTCAACTGAGAGTTTTGAGAATAACGCCATTTCATCAGTGAGACGGGCTGTAATTGCTTTTCCTAACTTCTCGTCTACAAGAAGATATACAAAGTCTTCTCCAAAATGACAATACGCTGGGTGTAAAAAACGGATAAAATCTTTACTCTCCTTTAACGCTGGCTCAACTGTGAAACCTGCATATATTTTGCCATCATTTATCTTGTTTATATCTCCCTGTCGTGTGAATTCGTTTCCGTCTTGGTCCTGATATATCCAAACATTGTCCGTAGAACTTGGAAAAAATTGATGTCCTTTCTCCTTACCAGACATTACGTTTGTGGTAAATAGGATTATTAAGACTGCAATCAGGAATGGTAATCTGTTATACATGGATAGTGTTTGAGAATTGGATTATTTGCCAAGGTTAACAGTTTTGGGTGACTCAATCTTATAGTCTTTCAATTCTATTGTTTTAACTTCCTCAGAATTCTCTATAGTAGTGTTGAGTTTGACGATTCCGACATTGGGAGCTAACCACACTGTTGTGATTTTCTCTTTAGGTTGTTCATCTGTCAACCGTTGTTTAATGTCTGAAATAGCATTCTTTGATGATGTCGTATTTGTTCGATATTCGATTTTTAAACAGTCTTCAAATGTCCCAGCAGCTGTCTTGACAGATTCTTTTCCAATAAGAGTTCCTGTCTCTGATAATTTCATAGTGAGATATAATGATTTGTTTGCTTCTGGAATGTTTATCTCAGTGCCTTTTATGTTAATAGATATCTGTATTCTGACACTGACTTGTGTAGTTTCCCACTTCTCTTTGCTGTTGACTGTTGATGGCAAGAAATAGAGTGTAGCTTGAGCTGTTGGTTCAATAGTGTAATCTACCTCTAAAGATATACCAGCGGGCAGTTGGTCAATATACTTCTGTCGTAGTTCAGCGGCAATGTCATCTAAACGTTTTTTTAATTTTGACTTTATTGCGGTTTCAATTTCATCAGCCACATAAAATTTAATTCCTTCCGTATCGACTTGATATAGGACTGGCAGCAAAAGATAGTTGTATTTTTCCCAATCTTCTATAGCAGGTTCATAACTGAAAGTATGATATATCTCACCCGCTAAGTTTTTCTGTTCAGTTGAAGTGCGCGTAAATTCGTTGTCTTCCTGATCTATATAGACCCAAGAACTTCCCTCTGTAGTTGGAAAATAATCTGTGAATGTGTCGCTCGAAATTGAGTCCACATTGAAACTAAGTAATATTAAGACAATGTAAACAGTTTTAAAGTAATTCAATATTTCACTCCAAATTCTAAAATCTGCTGACTTATAGTATATCGCAAAACGATTCATGAAACAAGACAATATCAATTTTGGATAAGAGATTCCTGTGATTATTGTTTAGGCTTTAGTATTGAAATGGGAAAGTTACGGGCGCCCCGTTATTGTTCCGTGAACGTCCCATTGCAATATCAATTTCTCTATCTTTTCTTCCATTATATGCACCATATTCGGGATCGGTATTATTGCGGACAGCGTTTGTAATACTCATGAGTTCTGATGCGACCGTGATCTCACCATCACTGAGTGGATAATACTGAAGTGGGTTTTCCCAGATAACTTCAGGATTAGTGTCTGCGACAAGTGCAGCGAGTGTATCATAACCATCAACGTTGTTTGTTTTTCGTGTGATCGTTACGGGTATTTGTTTGTCTGCGTTTTCATTTAGCAGGACTGCTTCTTCTCTAAAACACATCCCTCGTTCAGCATAGAACTTTGTTCCATTAAAGCCCCGGAGTGGTGATCCGTAAGAGAGACTTGAGAAATTGAAGATACCAACGGATCCGTTTTCAAACTCTATGACAGCATGTTCCCAATCTTCAGATTTACGACGCGGTTGACCTTTACGCCATTCATGTTCTTGTACACTGAAACTTTTCTTAAAACCGTATACTTGTACGGGTTCATTGTCGAAACCGAGATAACTTCGTAGCAATCCAATACCGTGGTATCCGTGGCCCCGATAATCGTTATATGCCACATTAACTTTACCGAAAATCCCTTCAAGGATCATCTCGCGTTTAATGCGTTCAGATGGTCTTCGGTAATAGTTTTCATTGACCTCTAACTTTGTGCAGTGTTGTTTTGCAGATTCTATCATCTCATCTGCTAACTTCAGGTCGGTGTTTATAGGTGTTTCTGTACAGTAACTAACACCATGCTGTGAACAGAGCAGACCGGGAATATGGTTTTTGCTTGGGGTGATCACGATTGAGCATATATCGGGTTTTTCTTTCTGTAGCATCTGTTCAGTATCGGTATATGCTGGTACACTATACTTTTCTGCCTGTTGTGTTACCCTACCTTCATGTATATCACAGACTGCAACGAGCTCAAGATCATCCTTAAGTTTGGTAATTAATGGTAAGTATGTATTTGAACCCCTATTTCCTGTTCCGATGTGTGCAATTTTCAGTTTGTCCATTGAGATTCTCCTTCAGACAGCATCAAATAGAGCAAAATGCGATCATGAGTTTTTGTTTCATTGGGGATCCTCCTGTGTGGGAGGGATACGTCTATTATCCCCATCACGCGACGGTGCCTTAAGGTTTAAATACTGTGCCATCTGTTTAGCCATCTCTGGATCCGCTTCTCTCAGTCTTTTTAGTCCTGCCTCCGGTCCGTGAAGATGCAAAGTTTCAAGTGCTTTCTCAATACGCTCAGGGGTTATCGGTTTCGAGACTAACTTTTCTTGAAGTTGTTGTTCAATACCTTCAAACGTGAACGTCTTTTTCAAGTCTGCTGCTATTTCTTCATCACTCATTGAACTCCATTCAATCAGTTTTTCCATTGTTAGGGAAAAATTTATCACCTATGTGGTAACCGCCTGTAATGGTGTCGTCTGCATCT
>CAZURU010000148.1:0-11218 GCA_964623585.1 uncultured bacterium | reverse complement strand
GTGCCTCTACACGACCTACGCAAATGGTATATTATAAAGTAGAAATGGTATAATATGTGCTCTGTTGGTATTGCCCAGTCAGGTCAGAAATCGGACTCCGCTCTCTCAGGATCGCAATATAATGACCTTATTGAACTGATTCACCAATTAGATAAAAATATGACAGAGAATATAAGCGATTTAGATAAAAACATGACAGTGAATATGGGCAAATTAGAAAACAGAATGCGCGACCATGTTGACGACAAAATATCAGCATTGAGGACAGATATAAATAATGTTAGGCAAGATGTTGCTTTTATAAATGGACAATTAAGTATTATAAAGTGGTCTGTGACAATAATTGGAGGACCTCTTCTGGTGGTTATTATAGGGGTTGTGGTAAATAATTATGTCCAAAACCGCAGGAATAAAAACAGTGTTACCGCCCAAAGTAATGCTAAAGAAAACACAGATCAAACAGATACTGACATATCACATAAAGATATCGAGGTTTTAGATACTTTGAAACAGGATGATAACAGTGAATCGGTATAACCTGAATCTATTCTACGAGTAATAACTAAATGAGTACAAATAATTTCCCCCTAAGTTTATATGAATCTGCCCAAGTCTGCATTAATAAAGGCAAAGAGTTATTTGACCAGAAAGAATATAAAGAAGCTCTTTCTAATTTCGAGGAAGCGATTCGCATAGATCCAAACACTGCAGAAGCGCATTATTGGAAAGGACGTGTAGATTACGAATTTAGGAAGTATTCTGAAGCGATAACTGACTTCAACAAGTCTATTGAGTTAAAAGAAGACGTTGCAACAACCTACCATCAGCGTGCCCGTGCTAAAAGGCTGTCAAAAGATTTGTTTGGTGCACTAACTGACCTTGACACGGCAATCCGTTTAGAACCTGACACTGCCCTATATTATATTAGTAGAGGTTTCGTGAAACAGCACATGGAACAATATGAAGCTGCGATACAAGACTTTGACGAAGCGATTCGCTTAGACCCTGATAATCCTTGGGCTTATATTTACCGGGCCCACTCAAAACTTATGTTAGACTTAAACTTTGAAGTAATTACCGACTGTGATACAACCATCCGGATAGATCCTACTATTGGTATTGCATATAGCAGGAGAGGATTGGCAAAATTAAAACTCAAGCAAGCAGAAGCAGCTATCGCAGACTTTGACGAGGCTATTCGCTTAGGTCCTAAGTACGCAGGGGATTACTGCAACCGGGCAATTGCTAAACGTCGCATAGGTCGCACGGACGGCATAGATTTGGATTTTCAGGAAGCATTACGTTTAGCTGATGAAGAAGGGGATGAAGAACTGAAAATTAAGATTATGAGTCTTATGTATTCCAATAATTGAAATACTTTACCGAGTCGTTAATCAATGTCTGAAATGATGGGCAGAACGTCATAAAATCAACGAAATTTTTGTTTTACTTGAGATGATGCAGTGATAAAAGTACAGATTTCATAATGGAAAAACGATTTTGACGCAATTACTTGAAAAAGCACTCATTGAGGTATATAAACTGCCGCCAGAACTGCAGGATTTTATTGCTGCCATTATTCTGGAAGAACTTGAAGATGAACGCCGATGGGATAAGACTTTTGCTGAATCCCAGGATCTACTTGCGAAACTTGCAGAAGAAGCCCAGGCAGATATTAAGGCTGGTCGTGTCAAAAAAATGGGGATTGATGAGTTGTGAACTCATATCTAACCGAGGGTTTTATCACACGTTTTGGGCGGTTGCCTCAGGATATCAAGGAAAAAGCTCGTAAGAAATATCGCCTTTGGAAGCAAAATCCTAATCACCCAAGCTTGCATTTCAAGCGGGTACATACCAGGAATCCAATTTATTCAATCCGAATCGGAAATGATTGGCGTGTTTTGGGTTTGCAAGAAGATGATGGAATCTATTGGTTCTGGATTGGTCCTCATGGCGAATACGAGAGGTTGCTTGGTCAACTTTAAAGATTGTAATATGTCTTAATGGAGGCAATATTGGAAATACTTTCATAAAGTAAGCCACGGATTCGTCTTGGATAAATCACTTATATGAGAAGTTTAAAATCAATACAAGCTGTATTATGAACCACGATTAATCTTAAGAGTAAGTAATCAAAATGCCAAATCAACAATTCTCAGTTTCTCAAGCTTCTATACAAACCTTGCGAACATGGATTGAAACGGAAGAAATTGCTATTCCTGAGATCCAACGCCCATTTGTTTGGAATTCATCTAAAGTACGAGATTTTATCGATTCACTATATTCGGGTTTTCCAGTAGGTTATCTCATCATTTGGCGTGCTCCTGATGTTCGCTTAAAAGACGGTGAAAAAGCCATTGGAAAGCGGATTCTTATTGATGGACAACAACGTGTAACAGCTCTTCATGCAGCATTATTAGGGAAGTCTGTAGTTAACAAGGATTACACCCTGAAACGTATAAAAATTGCTTTCCATCCTGCGGAAGAACGTTTTGAGGTATACAATGCCGCAATTCAAAAAAGCCAGGAATGGATACCAGACATTGCTGTTGTCTTTGATCCCAATTTTAAGGTACTAAAATTTGTAGAAAAATACTGTGAGGTAAACCATGACTTGGACAAAGACGAACTTTTTAAGCGATTGGAGAAGCTAAAAGCAATCCATTACAATCCTCTTGGACTAATAGAATTAAACTCTGACTTGGATGTAAATACTGTTACTGAGATTTTTGTCCGTATCAACTCTCAAGGTGTTGCTTTAAATTCAGCTGATTTTGCTATGTCCAAAATGGCTGCCAGCGAACAGTATGACGGTCATTTACTGCGGAAAAGTATAGATTATTTCTGCCATCTTGCTATTGCTCCAGAGTCTTACCACACCTTATGCCAAGACGATAGTTTTGTAAATACTGATTATTTTAAGGCAATGGAATGGTTAAAGAATGAGAGCGAAGACCTTTACGATCCATCCTATACCGATATGCTTAGAGTAACCTTTACAACAGAATTTAAGAGAGGGCGTTTAGATCACTTAGTGGCTCTGCTTTCAGGACGTAACTTTGAAATCCGAAAGTTTGAGCAGGAAATAGCAGAAACATCATTTAGTCGACTCAAAGACGGTGTTTTTAACTATATGAATGAGACTAACTTTAAACGTTTTATCATGATTTTACAGTCAACAGGATTTGTTACAGCATCAATGATAAGATCACAAAACACTCTCAATTTTGCTTATATCCTCTATTTAACATTACGAAAACAAAACATAGATGCCCCGAAGATAGAGACTTTAGTCCGACGATGGTTTGTAATGTCTGTCCTAACTGCCAGGTACACTGGTTCACCAGAGACTGCATTTGATGTTGACATTCGAAACATTCATGAACATGGGGCGGATCATTATTTAGAAAGAATAGAATTAGCCGATCTTTCTGATGCATTTTGGAAAGTTGCACTTCCACAAAATTTGGATTCTTCTGTAGCAAGTAGTCCTTATTTTAATGTTTTTCTGGCAAGTCAAGTTAAGGCGAACGATAAAGGTTTTCTCTCAAGCGATATCTCAGTCAGAGATCTTCTTGAAGGACAATCTAATATTCATCACATATTTCCACGTAAGTATCTACAGAGTCATGGGTTAACACGGGGAAGTTACAATCAGATTGCTAACTATGTTGTGATGCAAAGCGAAATCAATATCGCTATTGGAGCGAAGGCACCGACAGAATACTTCTCAGTTGTAGTTGAACAATGCAGAAATGGAACATCCCGTTTTGGAGGAATAATTGATCAAGTGCAATTAGAAGAAAATCTGGATTCTCATTGTATTCCACAAGGGATGGAAACTAAAACAGTGGAAAGTTACGATGAGTTTTTGAAAGATCGGAGAAATCTTATATCAGCAAAGATTCGTGAGTACTATCAATCACTATATTAGATAATCAGAAAAATTACTGTAGATTATAGTTTTTGAAAGAGAGTTATACCATTTCTACTATTTAATATGCCATTTCGTAGGTCGGATAGAGGGACGAAACCCGACATGTATTGATTATGGCTATCCTGTCGGGTTTCGTCCCTCTATCCGACCTACGGAGGAATGGAATAAAAATAATTCAAATTGGTATTAGTAGAATCAACAGAGAAATAAGAGTAAAGGAGAACTAAACAATGAACAAGTTACCAGAATTCCCAGTAACCGTAGTCGGCAGGATACCACGTTACAAAACAGTATCACGGACATTACGAGACAAATAAGAAGGACGTATCGCCGATTAAGAATCTGATACGATTGCTGCAATACCTTCGTCAAAATTACACACTAACCCAGATTGGCTGTAGCACAATCTAACAGAATGTACTACAGCAATTAGTGAATTTCATGCTATGAGATACGATCATGCGAAAAACTTTACACACCCCTCTATTATATCTATACTGGTATTTCTCAAAAGTTGTGATATGTCAGTAATAGTCAAGGTTCTTTCGTGTTTATGTCAGAGGCATTCAATTGTCGGTAAATTGCATGTACTGAGAAATGTTTTTTCTGTAGGAGCGATCTCCGAATCGCGACTAAACGCTTTGATAGTCGGGAATTTGGAGTTCCTTCCTACAGAAGAGGAGTTGTTATGTTAATTGAATAATATCTGTAAGAAACTGCGAAAACTCGACAATTGAATGCCTCTGGTGTTTATGTCATGAAAATGCGTAATGCTCTCGTACAACATATCTCTTTGTCCAGTGAGTCTAAGTTGTATTTGATGAAACGAACAGCGTGTTGACATATTCATTTTTAGCAATAAGAGATAACTCATAACTTTTATTCCCAGGTTTGCATAGGCACCTTCTTGGTCTTCTAAACTCATTGATGATAGGTTCAGATCTGTCTTAAGGTGGTGCCAATACTGTTCAATACCTTGGTGTTGTGTCCAAATCTTGAGTATCTCACAGGCGCGTAAAGGTTTACCAAACACTAATAGAGTTTGTGTCTTTCCTCTATCCAATTAGAACAATACAATACAATCTCCAAATGTCCGGTTCGTTGCTTTGACACGATGTATAGGTTTATCACATCCCCATTGATTTGGACAAAGTTGTATGTTTTTCTTATGTACTGAAAGCTTCGCAGTCGTATCTCCTATACTCATGACATAGTTGCTTTTTCCGTGAACGAGTATGGAAACAAACCCTAAATCAGATAATGTCTTGATCAGTTTACGGCTACCATACCAAGAATCGAAAGTGATAGGGTCTTTTCTCAAATCAATACCTTCAGCATCAAAGAACGTCAGAACTTCTTTGAGCATAGCGACTAAAAGTTTCGGTTTACCTATGTTGCCACACCCCTTTTTACTGACAAGGCGGGTATTGAATGAAATAATGATATCACCAATCTTGAGTGTTATGCCTAATACATTCTGACCCAAAAAGTGTTATGATGTTTTTTCCACCACCATCTTGAACAGTAAGACATCTTTTTCGCATATCTTGCCATGTTCGTGTCATCTACACTCATCGTAATACGAAGACGAGAGAGTGTTGAAGCACTTTTTGTTTCAGCATTTTTGATCAACTCAACTGCCATCACACATCCGAGACGCATATTCAGAGACTTCCACATATAGACACTGAGTGAATGAAGATGTCGGAAGAGTTTTGATTTTGATAGTTTCAACGCGCAACCTGGTTTGGATTGTAAAGTCCGAACAAATGGCAAACAGCAAGTAAAAGCAAAGTGTTTACGATTTTCTCCCGTTTACAACGAAAGCATAAAAAAGAAGATGTTGAAAAAACTTGGTAGATGTGATAATCTGATGAAGCATGAGATGTCCTCCTAAGTATAATCAAAAAAATGTTTTTATTTAATACTATTAGGATGGCACTTCAAACTCATGCAAGAATAGTCAAGTCAAATCAACAAAAATAGCATTTTCATGTCGTTATACCTTATACGTATTGATAGATATTGGTGTAAGCACAATTATGAAAAATACCAGCTTAAAATCTTATGTAAAGAAGAACTGCTATAAGTTATTTGGTGAAGAATTTAATCTTGAAAAAGAGTATAACCTTGAACCTCATAATGGTCAGAAGGTTGATCTGAAGGGAACTGATACCGTAAATTATGCTGTTAAGTATATGAAACTTGAAAGAAAACTGTTAATTTGAAAGATCACGCGAAACACGTGCGTTTATTCATTGTTCAAGAACAACCTAAAGAGGCGTACCGGAAAGCATTAAAAGATGTGCTTAGCTTTTTACGTATGCATGGTATTGATGTAAAACCTATCTTTGTAGATGATACCTATCTTCATAGAAACTAATAAATTGCTTTATCTTACTTGTTGCATGATAAGGAGAACAAGCAGCCTATGAATAGAAAAATAAGAAACTGTATAGTCGCGATAGTCTCTATAGTCCTTATAGTCGCTGCACTGTTATTTCTATTTAAACTCTTCATATCTTCAAACCCAATAGATCCATTAACACTCTCTTATGTAAGATTCCAAATCATTCTCTTTGGATTTGTGCTTTTTATACTATATTTAACTAATAATTGGAAGTCTCATACAAATATGACGGCTTCAATTTTAACTATGGTTGGTGTGTTGGGCACCTTTATTGGTATTTACATAGGACTGCAAGACTTCAATCCTGATGCTAATGTATTACATGAAAGCATAGAAAACATATTAGATGGACTTAAGACAGCATTTAGCACTTCTATTGTTGGAATTTTCTTATCACTATTATTAAAAGGCTTAATTTCACCTATTGTCCAACTTTCACCTATTGTCCAACATAGACAAAACAGAAATAACCTGATTAAGCAAGAGAGAGATGAGTTCATAACAGACCTTAGTAGTGAATTAAAAAATGTTTTGGAACCATTGGTAAGTAATGGAGAAAATAATCTACCTTCTCAAGTAGTTGAGTTGGTTGAAGTACATAAGGCGAATAATGAGATTATTAACAAGTTATTGAAAGAAGAGTTATTACCTTCACTGAACGTTATCCGAGATTCTCTCACTAACGAAGACACAAGTGTTCTTAATGGATTACAGGATTTGACTTCGACTGTACATAAAAAGATAGAGTCTCTCGCGAATTTACAGAAAGATGAAGGCAAACAAACACGCAAATCAATAGTAGATTTTCAGACAGCAGTGACAGACAAGCAAAACAAAACTTTCCTACAACTTAAGACACTAACCAAGAATATCACATACGAACATAGTAAATTAAGATCCGAGTTTGAAGAATTTTCAAACAATGTCTCAGAGACATTCAGCAAACTTGCCACTGATGAACTGATAAAAGCACTTAAGTCAGTGATAGATGAATTCAATACGAACATGGTTAATCAGTTTGGTGAAAACTTCAAACACCTCAATGAAGCAGTTGACAACATGGTAGAATGGCAGAAGGAACATCGTCAAAACTTAGAAAAACTTGCTGATGAATTTCAGATTGCAGTCGAGAGTATTGAACAATCACGTGAATCAATTATATCTATAGCTGAATCCTCAAACCAGATAGCTATACGAAGTGAAAGTATTGTCAGTAGTTCAGAAAAACTGGATCCCATTTTACACACTCTGAATGGACAATTGGAAACATTTGAAAAAATGAGCAATAACGCCCAAAAGGCAATGCCAATCATAGGAAGATCAATCAATGACTTAACCGCAGGATTTTCAGAGACTGTCAAAAAGGCAATTGAGGATTCCCAGGCAAGTATGGAAGGCCAACGCGAGGCATTTGAAGAACAATATACTTCATTACAGAGATCTATAGATGAGACTTCTAAACAGGTTAGTGAAATGACGACAAAGTTCTCAGGAACAGTACAGACAATCATCTCTGAATCAAATAAGAATCTGGACGACCAACGTCAAGCTTTTATAGATGTTCAAAAAGAAGTGGGAACTGCCTTAGGTAACTCAACCCAACAATTCCAGGAGATAATTAATGGTATCAAAGATCAGATTGATCAGGTCTTTGAAGAGAGTTCAAAGCAAATTGTTGCCTCTACATCGGAATTTACTGAGAACCTTTCCAAGCAATTAGAAAAACCATTGAATGATTTTTCTGTTAGCATTTCACAGAATGTAAATGAGTCTATTGAAAAATCCCAGACGAGTGTTAATCAACAGTTAGCCGCATTGCAGCATCAATCTGAACAATTGAATAGTGCTATTAAAAATAGCGTTAATACTATGCAGTCCCAAGTAGGTGTTTTACAGGAAGGTCTTGAAAAAGCATTAGAGGAATCTTTGAATGGGTTGGTAGGACAACTTACAAGTCTTTCAAATAAATTTGTAGAGGACTATGAACCGTTGACTATACAACTTCAACAAATCGTTAAAATGGCAAATGATATTCAAGATCAAAGGACAGAAGTACAATTCTAATGTTAGAAAATCTATTTGATTTTAAAGAAAAAGAAACTGAAGAACATTGGGTATCTATATCTGATGTTATGGCAGGCTTAATGGTAATATTTCTTTTCATATCAATCAGTTATATAATTAGTGCCAATAACAAAACAGAAAGTATCAGCAAACTTAGAAACCAGATTGAAAATCTATTGGGTGCTTATAGGAATTTACAGGAGAATCTTTCAGATGAACTGATCTCTGAATTTGAAGGAACAGATATAAAAAAACAGGAATTTACAAGGATCTGGAATGGTAAATTAAATCCTGAGTCTTTGTCCATACGTTTCAAGAAACCATTTTCACAGGGTGATGCAACCGTTCCTTCTGCGTTTAAGGATGTATTACGCAATTTTTTCCCACGATATATTGCAATTCTTACAAAATCTAAGTACAGAGATGATATTGCTGAAATCCGGATTGAAGGACACACTTCAAGTGAATGGTTTGATAGAGTAGGCAGAGATGAAGCTTACTATAACAATATGGAGCTTTCACAAGATCGTTCCAGAGATGTTCTTCAGTATGTGCTTGAAATCAGACATCCTACTATTATTAACAATAAAGAATGGATTAAGAAATACCTGACTGCCAATGGATTGTCATCCAGCAAATTAATATTTGATCCAGATGGGAATCAGAACAGAGAAGAATCTCGGCGAGTCGAATTTAGGGTAGTGACCAAATCTGAAAAACTAATTGACGCAATCCAAAAGTTATTGCAGGAATTTGATGATATAGAGGTTTCCAAGTGAATTTACCAAACTTTAGAAATCACAAAGGATTAAATAAACTACGTGAGTTGATGGGGGCACAATATATCCCAGATATTAAGCGGAAATTAATTGAAGGTATAAGTTTAGATAGAAAGGATAAAGTACAAGTTAATGGTGATGGAACCCTTTCATACAAACGACAGAACGTAGTATCTTATATTAGAGATTGGTATGGTGAAAAAAATTTGCCTAAGTATCATATAGTTAACTGTGAGACGATTCAAGATATGCAGAGACAAGGTAATTATTCTCGTTATGTTTGTGCTAAGCCAAAGAATGGACAATTCACAGTTAATCGTCCAAACCATATAGCATCAGAAATGCTAAACTTGAGTATCTGCCTAAATTGTTTGAAAGAAATCGGATTAAGAGATGTATATAAACCTAATGAATTCCCCTTATCAGATTGGCTTGATGCGATTGACGAGGGTTATGGCTATGAAGCTTATTCAATAGATCGAATTAACAATGCAGAAAGTTATTATATTGCAGCATGGAAGTTTCTGTCGTGGCTTTGCCGCAAGAACGCTTACTGGAAATGTCAAGAATGCGGAATTGAACTTCGTAAACCTCCTGATCGTAAATTTCTCCATGCTCACCATACGAAAGGTACGCGGTATAACCACCCAGAAGACTTGATCGCTCTCTGTATTCAATGCCATTCAAGACAACCTGGAGAAGGACATGAACAATTAAAGACCTATCCAGAATATCAGGAATTCATGAAAAAATACGGAAATGTACAACAAACTAATACCGTACAAATCTAACAAACTTGCAACCAACTATGGATAAGGAACTGTAATGCCATCGGAAATTTAGACCACTACGTAGAATAAGATTGTGATATAATTACGATCAGATTTGAAGGAAAAATCCGATGGAGGACAAAACGAAGAAACTTCACTCCAGAATTTAAGGCAGAAGTTGTAATCGAAGCACTTATCCATCAAAGTTCACAAGTGGAACTTGTGGCAATGATAACCTCAGCGATGTTCTACTCTCAAACCGGTTTTAAAGTAAGGGGTCTAATGACTAATAATTACATCACAGAACACGGAAAAACTAACAATACTCTATTAACAAAAGATTGTCTTGACAAGGTCGCGGGGATGTCTTATGGGATAACTTGTAGGGGATGCACTTGGAAGTCTTGTTGAATTCCAAAATCCTACATCTATAATCTCAAATATCCTGATGGAGTTAAAGAACTTAAGGATGGTGGCACTTGGAATACGATTGCAGGACAACCTACAGACGACTCAGAACCTGCTTTAATGCTCACGCGAACTTTGGTGAAAAACTGAGAATTTGACACAATCTAACAAAATGTGATACAGTACCAATACATTCCCAATCGAATAGAAAGTCTATTTTTGACGAAGGTATTGTTAATGCTCACGTTATTCATATAATGATGTTGAAGAAGAACAATACTCATTGAGTGAGGAGTAAGATGAATACGCTATTCATAAGGGGTTTTGTAAGAGATGTCATATACACCCCATGTTTTACTACAAATGAATTTCAGTTATACGACATAACAGATTTTGATATAAATAAAGCAGCCGGGTCTGGATTGATTAACCTGGGAATCTCAGAAAACAATATAGCATATTCAAAATGGTCTTCACCTAAACGAACTCGTACATATCCTTTTGCTCGAATTTATGATACGTACCATCTTAACCTCAAGAAAGTTACGGTTATTCCAATTATCAAAGATGAGGGGGCTGGCACACAAAATAATGATCGAATTAACTTTATTACGTTTTCTTGGATGAATCTGCTAAACATTTATGTCATTTTAGCATGGTATGAAGATGCAGAAAGGAAACCCAACACAACTGACCGTATTACTAATCAAATATTGAATGCTGAATTTGTGACAGAAAAGTTATTTGAATTGAGTCAATATCAGATAAGCGCATTACATTGGAATACAACACATTTTGAGAATGATTTTGAGACTGTTTATATGAATGCAGTTGAGAGTTACAAACGAAT
>CAZURU010000147.1:9017-11333 GCA_964623585.1 uncultured bacterium | reverse complement strand
TAGAATATCTCTGTGATACATTTAATTTCTAACACAAACAATGGTATTTCTCACAAGAAAAGTCTACCTAAAACCTGATACAATAGCAGGCGGGAGAACATTTCCCATGAAAAGATATGAGAACAGCCCATATATTGACAATTTCTGTTAGACTTTACTGCAGAAAGTATGGACGATATAAGATCAAAGGTGTTAATTCGCTATCGTCGTATTTCTAAAACTCCTCAGTGGCAATAAGAGAAGCATCTGGAATTTTTCGAATATTTACCGTTATTTTTTCCCGTCTTGGACTGCCATCGGAATTTCTAAAACCTTTTTGGAATGTCCCACTACACTCAAGTAGTGTTTCACTATCAAAACAGATAAAGTGAATTTCAGACAAAACAAACTCTGTTTTTCGTCTTCGTGACATCGCGCCTCTGTTAATTCGGTTCACTTCATATTTACTGATTCCCTCTTTCAGTTCGTCATGCCAGCTTTTAAAGGTTCTTTCTTCGTCGTTGTATTCTACTTCACCGATTGCAAGGATTAGTCCGTAGTAATCGTGATCGTTTATCGTGTTCACTATTGCTTCGGCATCATTTGTAATAACCCTATGATTTGTCGTATTGGCAGCATGTGCCTTAAAATCCCACGAAATTTCACAAAACGCGTCAAACGTTGTATTACCATATTTTTTCCCAGGCATATCAAGTATGTCACCAAAATGTTTTTCACACAAGAATTCAAAGTAAAACCCCATCCATTCCATTTGCCTCCACTGTTTTGATCCTGCATCTTTCATTTCAATGATTGAATTTCTACCATCCCAAATTTTAGGTATATTTCGCGAGGTAATTTGCAATGTTTTAACCGTATCCACAATCTTTTGATCTAACATGTTATATTATTCTTCCTCTCTAAATAAACCCCATGACGGTTTATCCTCTGTTTTTTGGATTAGGTATTTCCCCGACTCAAGACGGTCAAGTGCAAATTCATAATATGCAGGGACTATCTCAAACCCGATATAATGCCGACCCTTCATTTTGCTAACGACTGCGACTTGTCCAGAACCTAAGAACGGATCCAAAACAACATCACCTTTCTGACTGGAATAATCAAGTATTTTTTCGATGAGTTCAGCGGGTAACTTAGTAGGTGTTTTTATAGCACCTTGCCAATACTCTCTCTTGATTGCCCAGACATCTTCCTTGTCTTTATAGTGTGCAGATCCTCCAGTTTCAGTCTTTGTATCTTTATCAAAACGGCAGTATGGGTAGAATTGTCGTATTTTGTCGTTTTTACATAAGAAAAGACAATGATAGTGAGACGTTACGTACTTCCGCTTGGTAACAACACCAAACTGATACTTCCAAATGAGATGGTTGACTGTTATAAGTTTACATTCATCAATAGCAATTAATAGGTCTTTCAGATAATTCCAACCTGAGAAGATATACATGCTCCCAGATTCTTTTAACACTCTTGTTGCTTCTGAAAGCCAATCGAGTGTAAAAGTTAAGTAGTCACTTCCCTCAATTTCATTGTAACCTTGAAGAACGCGGTCTCCTGTACGATTATAGTTGTGCCGAGTAGCTTTAAAGTCAATAGCAAAAGGCGGATCTGTTATGACAAGATCAACACATCCAGGTGGCATTTCTGACATCAACGCAATGCAGTCACCTTGTTTGATTGTATTAATGTACTCAGAATGTTCCATTTTATGTTTTGTGTCTTAGAACCTTGCTTATGTTTGATTCAAAACTGCCTATCACTATCCAATAGAATCGTAACCGGTCCATCGTTAATCAATTCCACATCCATCATCGCTTGAAAAGTACCGCCATAAGTTTCTATGTTCAATTGTTTTAGTGCATCAATAAAATCCTCATAAAGTCCATTTGCGACTTCAGGACGTGCAGCATGGATAAAACTTGGACGTCTGCCTTTGCGGCAATCTCCGTATAACGTAAATTGAGATACGACGAGGGCTGAACCACCGGTTTCAAGAAGCGAACAGTTCATTTTTCCATCAGTATCTTCAAAGATACGCAGATTTGAAACCTTGTTTGCAATATAATCTATCTCTGCTTGACTATCATCATGTGCAATGCCAAGAAAAATAAGTAAACCCGCTCCAATTTCAGAAACGAGTTCACCATCTACCCTCACATTTGCTGATTTGACACGTTGTATAACTGCTCTCATATTAAAATTTAGTGGTCTGTCAAGTGCTATTTTGTAGGTCGCCAGATAATATTTATTGGCGCTTTGATCTACCTATAGACATCAATTTAGTGATCTTCCCAGGCCGGTAGGTTCGGTTTCCTAACC
>CAZURU010000147.1:0-9007 GCA_964623585.1 uncultured bacterium | reverse complement strand
GTATAACTGCTCTCATATTATGCCAATTATATGAAATTAGTGGTTTGTCAAGTGCTGATTTGCATGTCGGGTTCAACTAAAAAAGTAATTTATTACCCTCAACTTCTTGAGCTTTTTCTCCACCTAACGTCAGACTGAAATGAAATCCCGGTTGGTTAGTAAGACCAAGTTGGAATGCCAATGACTTGGACGTTTGATATCGGAATGCCAGACCGATAATATTTGAGATATGTATTCCCACATGGTGAATGATATTTGTGTAATCAGCAGCAAACCACATGTTGTCCGCAATTGCGATTTCGCCTCCCAACTGCCACGTCAGCGGAAAAGAATCTGTCGTCCTAAGCGATTTGGAAGATAAGTATACACCGGCACCCGCATGGAATTTGAAAAACTTCCGAAACCTTTGAGTACCTACACAATAGGCATTCATAGCAGCATAGGGATAACCATCAATTGGACTATGATCAAGAAAATCCTTGTCAGAATTAAGTCTGTCATCTGCGGTAAATCCAGAGAAAACATTTCCGCCAACAGATATGCTTGGAAACCCATCATTTCGTTCAGGTTTTAAGTTATACTTTAGTCCAATCATACCATCATAGACAGGTTGGTCGTAAACGCGGTCGGAAGCGAGCTCAGGATTTACATTATCATAGAAATTGTGTACTATTTTATGCACATCACCAATAGAGACAGTCGCACCGAGATTTAAATCAAGTTGATCGCTTAATCCGTAAGTAAACCGGACAGGTAGAAGATATGTTTCAACTTCAAGTGAAACGTGGTGAGATTTCTCAAAACCTCCAATTACAACATCTTGGATAGAATCGGGTCTCACTCGTGTAGGAGAATGTTGAAAGAACCCAATTACAGTGTTTGAACCCCCTTTGCCTATCGGTTCCGCTGTCTGAATCATCGTAAGCTGCGAAACAGGGACAGTCTGGGCAGAAAAATAACACTTGGGCGGTGAACTTGCTAATAGTATAACGATCACTAATCCAAATAAAAGGCGAAAACTTATGTGCATTTTAAATCCTCCACACATCCTCTTTATTAATCTAATCTCACGAAACTATAAATACTATTCTGCCATTACCATCTCGCTATGGTCGCGTTTCCCATCAGGTCCAGGCGTATTGTCATACGCAGTGATATAATAGGTTCGAACAGATGCCTCACCTCCTGGCGGCGGGTCTTCGCCAGGGAAAGTGATTTCCGTTTCATAACGGTTCGCTGTTCCACGGACGAACAAATGTCCCTCTGCATCTTCGGTGAAAATTTGGTATCCTGCCAGATCTGGTTCTGTATTTGCAGTCCAAGTAATCGTAGCATCATACTTGTTGTTAAACAGTGAACGTGGAATATATATTGCCCTAACATTTGATGGTGGGGCAGGTGGTAGATTAGGGGATGTCGCAGAAATAGTAGTAATGCCTTCAACACCAAATATATCCACAGCAGCAACACGATATATCTTTGTTACACCATCCTCCTGGAAATTTTCGTCAGCGTACCCCTTATCAATGACAACCTGCTCATCTCGTGCAATTTCAGCGATCTGTCTGAAGACAGGATACTCAGTATTTCCATCATCAATTGCAGCGTATACACGGAAAGTAGCAAAATCATTAGGAAATTCGTAGTCGCTCCAAAATAGATTCACGGTAAGGTCTACCGGATCACCAAGTGTGACAACGGGGGCAGGTGGGGCAATACTCGGCTTTACAGTGACTGTCTGCCAGTGTCGGAAAGGTTCTTGATTCGGGTCCGGAGGATTAGTCGGATCAGGGGTTTCAACATCGTTAGTGTCAATGTATGAGATACGATACGCATACGCGAGGGATCGTCCAAACTCATCAAGACGGTCATTTTCTATGTTATGAGTGTCAATAAACTCGTTAGCTGGTGCATTCACCGTAGCAATTAACACAAACGGTTCATCTGAGTTGCTTCTTGAACGTCTATATATCTTATATGCTTTTATTCCCTCTTGTTCGGTATCTATCCAAGTCACTCTAACCTCTCTATCCCCCGCATAAAGTTTCATTTCAGGTGCACCTGCTGTTTTCAAGTTATCAGCATCCAATGGGTTGGCAAAGTCTTCACTATTGGTACAACCAGCAGATACAACAACGATAAGAAAAAGAGAAAGGTATATCAGTGATACGGTTTTCAGAGTCAAGTTCTGAGATAGTGTTTTAGCAATAGTACGGCGTGAATTCATCCTAATATCCTCTTTGAAAATTATGGGCCTCTTTGAAAATCTCTCGTAATATTCATATATTTGTTTGACCTAAAAACGGAACGTAAAATTTAGGTTTGTCCTCTGCTCTTCATAGTCATAAGAAATGGCATAAGAGGGATACAAACCAACACCCTTTGCATATTGAAAAGACGTGTTTAAGTCTGCCATTAAATATGAAAGGCTTGACAAACTAAAAGTATTCTGTCCGATTCTTCCAGACAAGGTGTTCATTTCTTGCTGTGGTATAGTCTCCGAGTCTTTTGAACTTTCACTTATTTGGTCAAGAATAGATATAATCACGGCGAGTCCGATAAATCCATATCCTGCGCGAGACATTGATACACTGGCGTTTTTGTAAGCTACAACATCACTCTTTTGACTCTGAATATCGGATTGGATCACAACAGAGAGATAGTCTTCATACCTATTTTCAGCGGAGGCATTTAGGAACGTGCTACCGACTTGTAAACCTAATCCCGATACAAGCAGTGTAATTGCAAAAGTTCGATTACCTTTACCCGCATCAGCAGGTTGGATACTCGTAATTAGTATAAAGATACAACATAATAGCAGTGCAAGTGGTTTCTGATATGAATAATGATGTCTCATGCGTCTTCTATTCCCCAAGAATTACAAAATACCAATGTGAATATAGTTTACCTTAAATTATATTAGAAAGTCAATGCTTTTTAAAGGTTGGAAGATTGGAAGGTTGGAAGATTGGAAGGATAGTTTCTGAATACAACTCTTGTTAGATGTCTGATTATGTTTGCGGATAAATGTGATGATAAAAACTGTAAAAAATGCTATAATTCCTAACGTGGTAATTGTCCTTTCATAGTTTCTTGATTTCTGTTGAGGTATTATTGTGAAATTGGTAACTTTCAAACACCCATCGTTTGACAAATCTGCTACACTTGATGATGCACATATCGGCGTGTGGATTGACACATGCAACATTGACAATGGCAGTATTCTCGATCTCAATATTAGCGCGCGAAATATGATTGCGTTTTTTGCTCAGGATTGTATGGACGAAACATCAAACTATATTGCACGCATCCAAAATTCACGCAAACAGGATGAACCAAATACACATTCTGATGCGTCTAAGGGTATTTTTCCCATTTCAGAAGTAGAATTACTGGCACCAATTCCACAACCAACAAGTCTACGCGATTTCGGCGTATTCAAAGAACACATGGTTGCGGCAATGCGTATTACCGGTAAGGAAATGCCTTCAGAATGGTACAAACTACCAAACTACTATCGCGGCAGTACGAGTCCTGCCTCTATTGCCGGGCACGAAGCAGTCGTTACGTGGCCCAACTACACAGAAAAACTTGATTTTGAACTTGAATGGGGAATATACATCGGGAAACAGGGAAAAAACATCTCAATAGATGAAGCACCTGAATACATCGCTGGATACACTATTTACAACGATATTAGCGCACGAGACATTCAATTCCGACACATGACATTGTCACTGGGACCCGCAAAGGGAAAGGATTTTGATAATAGTAACATAATGGGTCCCTGTCTCGTAACACCTGATGAAATCGGGGATCCGTACAATCTCAATATGATCGCACGTGTAAACGGAGAAATCTGGTCAGAAGGAAATAC
This sequence comes from uncultured bacterium, assembly GCA_964623585.1. Classification (GTDB taxonomy): domain Bacteria; phylum Poribacteria; class WGA-4E; order WGA-4E; family WGA-3G; genus MSPOR6. The sequence continues at coordinate 5,130 of CAZURU010000147.1, read as the reverse complement.
CTCGGATATGTATTACTCTTTCGCTGAGATGATATCTTTTGTCTCTCAGTCAGAAACCCTCTTTCCAGGAGACTTCTTAGGATCCGGTACGGTCGGAAAAGGATGTGGATGGGAGCTTGACAGATGGATACAACCGGGAGATGTCATTGAACTTGAAGTTGAAAATATCGGGGTGTTGAGAAACAGAATCGGTGAACCGGAACAGAATCCCGCTGCTTGGAAGGAAAAAATCTAACTGTGAGACTCAAAGGTAAGGTAGCAATCATCACAGGTGCAGCATCTGGAATTGGCAAAGCAACTGCTCTACTCTTTGCACAACACGGCGCAAAGGTAGTTGTAGCAGATATAGATAAACAGGGCGGAAACCAAACCGTCGCTAACATCAAAGAGAACAACAACGCAGCTGCTTTCATTCACACAGATGTGACAATAAGAGATAACACTGAGCAGATGGTAGAGCATACCGTCCGAATATTCGGAAAGCTTGATATTCTACTAAACAATGCCGGTATTGCTATGCGTCTACCTGTCGCTGATTTATCAGAAGCGGATTGGCACCGTTGTCTAAATGTAAACTTAAACGGTGTTTTTCTCTGTTCCAAGGCAGCTATACCTGTTATGAAGGAGAACGGGGGTGGATCAATCATCAATATGTCCTCAATTTATGGATTAGTAGGGGCTGATGTTCGCGCTGCTTATGTAGCATCAAAAGGTGCTGTCACAAACTTGACCCGCGGCATGGCACTTGACTATGCGGAGGACAATATCCGAGTCAACTGTATCTGTCCAGGTTTTGTAGAAACCCCTTTAGTTGCTGGAGTCGTCAGAACACCAGAAGAGTATCAGAAACTCGCCAATAAACATCCGATGCGGAGACTCGGACAACCCGATGAAATTGCTTATGGTGCCTTATACCTTGCCTCCGATGAATCCGCATTCGTCACCGGTATCGCATTGCCAATTGATGGCGGATATACGGCAGGATAATGTAGATACAAAAACTACAATTTGTTAACGGGTAAGTGCATGCGAAAATTTATCATATCTATTTTTCTCTTATTGCTCTTAAACAGCACATATCTATTCAGTTTCGGTGAACCGACCCTCTTCTATATATCCAACATCCTGTTACACTTAGTTCTCGGTATTCTATTAGTCATACCATTTAGTGTATATGTCTATAAGACACTAAAAAAAATATCGTCCCTCGGTCGCGTCAGCGTTATCTGCATAATCGTCGGTATCGTTACAGGTGTGTGTCTAATGATTGTCGGTGCGACTACACCATACCGTTGGATCCTCTATTTACATATCGTCAGCATCAGCATAGGTAGTATTCTTTTTTGCATACATCTGTTACGAGACAATAACTACCTCACACCGATATTCAAGAAAATCGTTATTGGTGTTTTAATTGGTATTGTATTTTTCCCGATTGGAGCTAAGTTATCTCAACGCTTTTTTCCAGAAGAGAACTATCTTGTCAAGAACCCCGCATTTCCACCAGCAAGTATGTATGACGAAGGTGGTGGACCTACAGGACACTTTTTTCCAGCTTCTGTTGAAACTGAAACAGGTAATCTCATTCCAACCGATTTTTTTCTAACTTCTGAAACATGTGCTACTGCAGGATGTCACCCCGATATATATAAACAGTGGAACGAATCAGCGCATCACTTCTCCTCGTTCAATAACCAGTGGTACAGGAAATCTATCATCTATATGCAGGAAGTCAACGGCATACAACCCTCAAAATGGTGCGGAGGTTGCCATGATCCTGCAATACTGCTCAATGGGGTGATGGATAAACCGATACGAGAAAATCTGCATACCCCCGCAGCACAGGCAGGATTAGCATGCACTGCATGTCATTCAATGGAAACCGTAAAGGATACAATGGGAAACGGTGGATACATAATAAAGTATCCACCCTTACACGATTTAGCATCAAGCAACAATCGACTTATCCGAAGTTTGCATAACTATCTCATCCGGCTTGATCCAGAGCCGCATAAGAAGAGTTTCCTCAAAACCTTCCATCGCGACAATACCGCAGAATTCTGCTCAACTTGTCATAAGGCGCATCTGGATTTACCTGTCAACAATTTTCGCTGGGTCCGCGGTTTCAACGACTACGATCAATGGCAAAAAAGCGGCGTTTCCCATCAAGGTGCTTTGTCGTTCTATTATCCCGACACTGCACAGAAATGTGTTGATTGCCACATGCCTCTTGTAGATTCTAAAGATGCTGGAAATATAGATGGTAAGGTTCATAGCCATCGCTTTCCCGCTGCGAACACGGCTCTCCCTTATGTCAATAAACATGAGGCACAACTCCAAGCTGTGATAGACTTTCTACAGAATGATGTCATAACTTTAGACCTGTTTGCTAACGGTAAACCGATACCCAAAGATGGAATTCAGGTTGCACGTGATGACAATCCTCTAATTGAGGTCGTCGTTCGCACACGCGGTATTGGTCATCAATTCCCCACAGGAACAATTGATGCTTTTGACATCTGGCTTGAGCTAAAGATCAGTGATGAAAATGGAAAAATCGTCTTCTGGAATGGTCGTATTGCAGAACCGGATGGCAACGGACCTGTTGATCCGGGTGCACATTTTTACCGCAGCTATATGCTTGATGCACACGGCAACCCTATCAACAAACGGAATGTGTGGGCAATGCGAACTGTACTCTATTCCCGCACAATACCTCCCGGTGCTGCCGATACCGTCCGATACCGTTTGGAAATCCCACCCGATTGTGACGGAATGCTTTCTGTTGAAGCAAAACTAAACTACCGTAAGTTCAATTGGTGGCATACGCAGTGGGCTTATGCAGGTGTTCGAGACCCTGAACATACAGACTTACAGGTAGGCAAAGGTTATGACAATGGGAGATGGGTTTGGACAGGTGATACATCAGATGTTGCAGGAAAAATCAAAACCATTCCAAATCTACCGATTACCGTCATGGCAAATGCCAAAGCAACCCTTCATGTTAAACCGACAACGCAAGATGGTCCAACGAACCACGAACAACAAGACTATACAAAGATAGCAAATGCTCGCGAAAGATGGAATGACTACGGAATAGGACTGTTCCTACAAGGAGACCTCAGAGCAGCACAGACTGCTTTTCGAGAAGTAACCATAATTGAACCGGATTATTTAGATGGATGGGTGAATCTGGCACGATGTAGCATAAAAGAGGGGGACATGAAAACTGCAGAAGCTATGCTCAATAAAGCCTTTGAAATTCAACGAAGCCTGCTGCCGACTAATCCGCATCGTGCAAAGGTTCACTACTTTTTCGCACTCGTTCAAGAATCCTATGGCAATTACGACACAGCAATTCAGCATCTTCAAAGTGCAGTAGCACAGTTCCCACGTGACACCCGTGTGCTAAACCAATTGGGGAGAATGCACTTTCTAAAACGTGAGTATGAAACGGCTTTGACACAGTTTCAGAAAACACTCGCGGTTGATCCTGAAGATTTAGATGCACATTATAATATGATGCGTTGTTATCGCGCACTGAAGAATCCATCTATGGCTGCAAAGTCGCATAAACTATATCAACGATTTAAGGCAGATGAATCTGTAGATGCGATTACAGGTATTGCTCGCCGCGCAGACCCACATGCTAACCGAGAACGGCAACCTATCCATGAACATACAAATAGTTACCGTGAGTGAACGACACACGGAGTGTGCCTACCACCTTTAAGACTATTCATCCCACGGTAGCGGCACGTTGAGTCTTTCACTTGCTGCCCGTGCGGAGGCTTGCTCCATTTCTCCGTATCGTATACCTTCGCGACGATGCAGGGCAGTTCGTTCTTCCTCAATTGCACCGGGTAGGAGTGCTTTATCTGTACCTGGAATGGGTTGATATGTTTCTCGGATGTCCCGTACCATTCGGTCAACCTCAGCGTGAAACAGTTCGGGTGGCACTACTGATTCAATATGTATAGCGAGTACCATTCCGCCGTGTCGTTTTGCACCGCTCCATTTTGCTGTATCTTCGGGTGCGGGTTCAGTGAAACCGGTTAATGCACCACCGAGTAGACAGGCGACTGCTGTATAACCGATACTCTTAAAAAACGCTGCAGGGATGAAGGAGAGCAGTTCATCATATTCAGGACCGCGTTGGTAATCTGCCATAATGCATGTTGCTGCATCAAGTATGACCGGCGGTTCATCGGCAGCCGGTATGGCAAAACAGATAGGTGGGTTGCCGTAGTAACCGAGTTGCGGTTTTGGATCCTGCCCGCCAGCATTGCCATGGTTCTGGTAACCTTGCACGGAAAAACCGATGCAACCTGCTGCGTTACATAGACGAGCATAGTGTCCTGCGGAGCCGTAGTGACCGATGTAGCGGACGAGTCCCATTCCGATACCGACCTCTTTCGCTTTAGCGATTGCATGCTCTGTGGCACACACCATCGGGAGGTATCCGAGTGTTCCATCTCCATTTAGCACGACTGAGGTCGGTGTTTCATGCATAACGTGGATGTTTGGATTAGGGTTGAGGCTGCCGTTTTCGAATCCGCCGCAGTATCCGCTGAGTGTTCGTGTCCCGTGGCTTCGGACGCCACGTAGATCTGAGTTTACAAGCAACCTGCTGATAAGTGCGGCGTGGTCGTGTGTGATACCTGCTTTTTCAAAACAAGCGGTGCTGAAGTTAAGAAGTCGTTCTTCATCAACGCTGATGAACGTTTCTGGTGGTTTGTTCATGTGTTTCTCCTAATTTGCTGTAGAAATGGTATTAATACCATTTCTAAATGAAAATGCCGCTTTACTGTAGCACATTCTGTTAGATTGTGCCGTTCACTGCTTCATTCTAAACAGTCGGTAATGAGAGAAAAATTAATTGAAATGGTATAATATCTCAAGTATACCAAAAAACATATTGATTTTGCAGTAAAATGTTTCGCACAATTGATGAAAAATTGTAACAAAACACTTTACACATCCCAATCAGTTGTGCAGAATCACTTTTTAGTGATTGACTAATTTTGTGTTCGCTTGTAGAATACAAGATAATCGACCTGCTTCCTGATATAACTTGAGGCATAATAGGAGACGAGACTGCAAAGTCAGAGACGTTCAATTGTCGCATTT
>CAZURU010000146.1:0-11352 GCA_964623585.1 uncultured bacterium | reverse complement strand
GAAAGGAGAAGGATGCATGTCAAATAATGGTAGACGTTCATTTTTACAAATAGCAACCGCCTTTATCGGTGGATTGATAAGTTTAGCAGCCGGTATTCCGCTCATTGGGTTTGCAATTTCCCCCGCGTGGAAGAAGGAGGAAACACAATGGGTGGACTTAGGTTTTGTAGATAACCTAAAGAATAGTCGTTTTAAAAAGGTCAATTATTCCTTCACCGCACAAGATGGTTGGGTAAAGGCGACTAAAAAACGTTCCGTCTACGTGACCGATTTAGGTAACGGTGAGTGGAGCGTATTTTCACGGACATGCTCACATCTCGGGTGTCTTGTGCGATGGGAGGAGAGCGAGAACTCGTTCCTCTGTCCCTGCCACGGGGCTGTATTTGACAAAGACGGTGCTGTTGTTGCTGGACCACCTCCTAAACCGTTACAGAAGCTTGAAGTTAAAGTGGATAACGGTCTTCTGTTTGTGAAGGAGGCGTAGATGAAACAGTTTTTGAGTGAACGCCTGCCTTTTGATGGCGTGATGGCACATCTGCGTAAACCGCTGCCGAAACATATCAATCTGCTATTTTCACTCGGTAGTTTGGCGATGTTCTTACTGCTACTTCAAGCGGCGACAGGTGCTTTCCTCGCTTTATCCTATACACCGTCCCCTGACCACGCCTATAATGCTGTCAAATATATCTCCGCAGAAGTGCCGTTTGGCAAATTCGTGCGGGGGTTGCACCATTGGGGTGCAAGTGCAATGGTTGTCATCGTCTTCCTACATCTACTGCGTGTCGTGTTATACGGTTCATACAAAGCACCACGTGAACTCACCTGGGTGTTCGGTGTGCTGTTGCTATTGGTTACCCTCGGTTTCGGGTTTACGGGATATCTGTTACCTTGGGACGAGAAAGCGTATTGGGCAACGAAAGTCGGTGTTGAAATATCCGGTAAAGCACCAATATTAGGTGAATGGGTCGCGAAGATACTACGCGGCGGCGCAGAAGTCGGCGCAGTGACACTCTCTCGATTCTATGCCCTTCATACCATCTGGTTACCGTGGATGGCTTTCGCGCTTGTAGGCATCCACCTTTTCTTAGTTAGATATTACGGATCGTCTGGTACACCGAACAACACAGCAGAAGAGATGCATTCGGGTAAACCTTTCTATCCGGATCAAGTCTTTGAAGATGTTGTCGGCATGCTGATCCTGTTCGTAGTGCTGTCATGTGCTGCGCTCTTCGCTACTGTCCCTTTGGAAGATGTCGCTGACCCGACAAATGCGGATTACGACCCACGTCCTGAATGGTATTTCCTGTTCCTGTTTCAACTGCTCAAGTATTTTCAAGGTCCTTTTGAAATTCTTGGAACATTTGTCATTCCAACAGTCGGTATGTTACTATTGCTATTCCTCCCTTTCTTAGACAGGAGTGAACGGAAAGTTCTTTGGAAACGTCCGATTGCCATGACGGTCACAAGTGTTTGTGTTGTAACAATTATGGGATTAACGATACTCGGTGCGACCGCGCCGAAACTTGAAACGCAGGGTGAAACACAACCCGTAGATGCGGTGCAGCAGGTTACGCCTGCGGATACTCAAACACCAGATTCAGAGGGCGAGGAAGATGTATTTGAATTCAATTTGACAGAAGATGAATTGCAATAGCCTCGTCATTGTTCCTTAATATTATCTACTTCTAACCTTTCTGGCAATAATTTGTAAATTCTTTCAAATATACTGCGTTAACTTTCTAAGGCAAATACAAAAGAGTATATTCATGATAAACCCATATCCTGAGAGAAGATTTTTACATCTGATGGATCATTGTGATGAAACACAATTGGTAATAAACATTCTTAAGAGTCCACTTGGACTAGCCGCAAAAATAGTCAAATTTCTTCATGAGGAAAAGTTTGAGGATTTAAAAAATGATCTAGATGAAATAAAACAGTTTGTAGCTGGAATAAGACGCGCGGAAAAACTTTCTGAACATTATTCGCTTGCATCATACTATCCACACCTATTTGCTTTTCATCAGTTCTTTCATAGTTCGTTTCGAGCCAGACAAGGTAAGGTTCTTGAAAAGGTAATTCAAGACATCCTCAAACAGTATGCAAATTGTGATAGTATTCCAACTAAGAATGTTGATAGAATCAATATATTAAGTAAGATTTTCCAGACAGATGAACTTACACACCTTGATATTGATGTGCTGGCATCGGATATGATAAATAAGAAAACACTTGCAATTCAACTTCGCTCACGCGATGATACTGGTGGCACAACTGCTAAAGGATCACTTGTTGATTTGTTACATGAACTCCTAAGGATTAATAATATTCCGACCAATAATCTACTTTATCTCGTTTGTATTTGGGATCCCCGTGACTCACAACAAAAAAATGCCACTGTTAAAAAGATGTATTCTTCTCTCAAAGATTCTTTTGAAGTAAACTCAGAAACTTTCCAAGACATTGTTAACAATAAAGTAAGGTTGAAAGAAAACATCTCTCTTAAAATAGCCTATGGTACTGATGAAATAGCAGATGCACTCTTTGACTGGATAGATGATGAAGATAGAGCAGTTTTGGATGCAATATCTACTATTGTTGATTTAGTCAGTGACTGGGATGATTTGTGGGTTGCTTACACTATAGCAAGTTTGGAATTGGAAATAGTCGCATTTTCTAATCCGTCAAATATAACCATACTAAATGAGAAATATGAGAAAATTGGAATTAAACTTGATTTTGCGTCTTATCAAGCCTTGACAGATTCTATTGACAGAATCGTTCAACAGATGATCCCACTTTGGACAGAAAACAGTATACCATTAACCTCGTTATCAGATAAAGCCCAATACATCAGGGATTTACTGTTTTTGAAAGCATATTATGAAAAACTATAATCTAAATGAACAATTTTCACTTTTTGACACTAATGATATTCCCCATATACGAAGGGAAGATGCTGCAGGTGACGAGGTAGATTTTGTTTCTTTCAGAGAGTTAGTACCAGAAATCACCGATACCGGTTACTTGACACACGCCATCGTCTCCTATCCTGCGAAATTCATCCCGCAAATCGTCAGATACGCAATAAACACCTACACAAAAGAAGATGACTGGATCATAGATCCATTCGCAGGTTCAGGCACTGTAGGCGTTGAGGCGTATCTATGCAAACGCAATGCCGTTTTACTTGACCTCAACCTACTTCTAAATCACATCATGCCCTTGAAGGTCTACCAAGGAGAAGAACAGTTAAGTAAAGAACATCTATGCAAGTTGCTGGACGGCATGCAGAATAATAAAACACATCAGTTTACACCTGCTTGGTCCAATGTTGAATACTGGTACGCATCCGAAATCTTATTACTGCTCTCACAATATTGGGGGTTTGTTCACAACAAAGACCAAGATGTCTATACAGGTATTATCAAATCCGCACTGATAAAAGTCAGCAGACGTTTCTCTTACACCGAACACAGAACACCAAAGTTAGCAAGATCTAAACGAAAATTAGCAGCGATAGAAGAACTGATCCGTGAAAATTGGCAAGAACAGTTGAATCAGATAGTCCATGAGCATTCCTTAAAAACACTAACAGACATCAACAACTTTATGATGCATACGCAACATCATCAGAATCAGGTTGAGTTTCAGGGAGGTGTTGATTCCTCCTATATTGAAGTACCACGTGAATGTGACGCTTTGCTCACATCCCCTCCTTATCTCCAAGCACAGGAATACATCCGTTCCACAAAATTATATCTCTTTTGGTTAGGATACACCGAGGAAGAGGTTCGAGCATTATCGCGTCTTGAAATACCTTATCGCAAGGCAGATAGGATAATTCACACCGAGACATTGGATAAAGTCAGAGAAAAACTAACTCGGAAAGATCTGAGTCATAGACTTGACTCCTACTTTTGTCATACGATAAACGCACTTGAAAATTCCATGAACAGATTGAAACAGCACGCAGCTGCATGCATTTTTGTTGGTAATCCCCGTATTGATGGCATAACCGTAGAACTATGGCGAATCCTATCGGAATACTTCACAGAACGAGGGTTTTCACACGAAAAAGTCTATGAAGATAGGATAAAAACACGACAACTTTTCGGTGTGCGAAAAAATAAAAACCCTGACGGCATGAAGTCAGAATTCCTGTTAATTCTACGAAGAACTGATTCTTGATAATTAGACATTACCAATCTTCCGTGTCAAGACACCGCAGCTTTAGCTTGGTGAGTATGTCAATGTAGACAGGTTTAGTAATTGGTGTATCCCTAAGTTAACACCTACATTTGCATCTACAACGCTGTTTCCTCTGTTGCAAAGAGTGCTTCTACGAAATCTTCTCCTGAAAAATCGCGTAGATCATCAAGTTTTTCTCCGATGCCGATCAGTTTTACAGGTGCACCGAGTTCTGCTTTGACAGCGATAACAATTCCACCTTTTGCTGTTCCATCCAATTTCGTGACTGCGACACCTGTGATAGGAACTGCCTCGTTGAATATTTTTGCCTGCATCAATGCATTTTGTCCTACTGTGCCATCAATCACGAGCAGGACCTCGTGTGGTGCAGCTGCGAGTGCTTGTCCCATCACCCGTCCGATTTTTGACAGTTCATCCATCAGCGGTTTTTTGGTGTGGAGTCTCCCTGCTGTATCTACAATCAGCACATCCGCTTCGCGATGTGTTGCTGCTTGCACTGCATCATATACGACAGAGGCTGGGTCTGCTTTTTCACCCCCGCGTATCAGTTCTGCATCTGCGCGTTCACACCAGATAGCGAGTTGGTCTTCGGCGGCAGCACGGAACGTGTCCCCTGCAGCAACGAGTACCTTTTTCCCTGATGCTTTGTATCTACTGGCGAGTTTTCCAATGGTCGTTGTTTTTCCTGCACCGTTCACACCGAGAACTAATATTGTATAAGGCGGTTCACCTATAATCTGTAAAGGCTCGTCTTCACCGAGCAGGTTAATGATCTCTGTTTTTATCACTGACTCAAGTTCAGATGAATCACCTAAACCTTGTTCTTTCACTGTTTCCCTGACACTATCCATCAGTCTGAGTGTCGTTTCAACACCGACATCTGCTTGTATGAGTATCTCCTCAATCTCATCCATCAGTTCTTCGTCTATTTTTCTGCCGACGCGTAGGAGCGTTGAGAGTTGAGAGATAAAACGGGTACGGGTTTTCGCTAAACTGGATTTGAGACGATCAAACCAGTTCTCATTTTGCTCTGTTTCTTCAGGAACAGTCTTTTCTTTTTTACCTTTAAATAGGTTTTTTAACATATTATGACTCCTCAAAATATATGGGTATGGTAATGCGTTGTGCATTATAACACTGTTTGTCGGTTTTATCCATAAGTATCTGAAACACTATTCCTACAATCGGGTGTGTAAAGTTTTTGTCACCTTTTTTGTCAGAATCGCGGAGAACGTGGAGGACACGGAAGAGGGTTTTGGTAAGATGAAGTCCTTTGTAAGGTATTTACTGCATATTGGAGAAAGAAGCACAATCAAGGATGAATGTGCTACGGTAGTGTCAAGATGGATGGGGTAGGGAAAAGGGGAATGGATGGAAGTATGGAAGTATGGAAGTATGGAAGGGTGGAAGTATGGAAGTATGGAAGTATGGAAGTATGGAAGTATGGAAGGGTCGAAGTAGGGAAGGGGTTGGAGGAAGATAGCACAATCAAGGATGAATGTGGCAGAATACGCGTTTGGTATTCTGCATTAAGTTTATCAATATGGTTGGGTGGGGAGATGGGGAATGTATAGGTGTAAAGTTAAGGACTGAAACGTGTCATTTTCAGTGCTAAAAAAAGTGTTGCAAAATAGATATACCTCTTGCATAATATAGAAATATGTAATTTTTTCATATAAGAGGTATATCAATGTCTATATTAACACAAGTGACCGATAAAATATCACCAAGTTCTTATTAGTTCTTATTAGTAGAATTATGAATATTTGGAATATTCCGTTTTTGCCTAATGTAGCATCCCCATGCCACTCCAGCTAACAAAATATCAACACTTATTACCCATAACCGTGAGAGTAATGCCACAAGAGTAGCAGTCACAGGCGGTAAACACGTGGTTAAAAACACACTCAAAACACCTTCCCGCACACCTAACCCGCTTGGCGTAATTAGACTCATAAAACCGATACTCCATGCAAAAGGGTATATACTTGAAATTATAGGTAGCTGAACTATCGGAATTGGATAAATACTTTTAATAAAAAGAAAGAAACTAACACTGGCACATGCCCAAAGCAGCAAATGGCTCACTATGAGTCGAAGCAACTTGTTAAAAGAAAAGATCGCTGGTATGACTTTTTTAAGATATGGTATTTTGGATGATAACTTGTTTTTGAATAAAATGATATGAAGTTGTATTGTGATATATTGTTAACCATGGAATAACATACACTAAGTGATAGACAAACAGAATCGCATAAGATGTTAGCAGCAAAAGAGGATTGAGTGATATGGATTCTACATTTATGCCTTGAAGGAGTTCAAAGAGATGTTTGCATAGAAAAAACAGAATTGCAAATGCAAGCAGATACCTTCCATACCTGAGTGCCTTCTTAAACTCGTTTGATGGAGATTTAATCTTTTTCTTCATTATGATGACTGCTTGAATCCTTTTTCTCTCTTCTCACATTGCGTTCTAAACGCGACATACAACTAATCATCAATTCACCAAGCAATCCGATAGAGAAAAACTGCACACCTAAGATCACCATCAAAACAGACATCATCAGGAGCGGACGAAAACCTACACCACCTTGCGTAAACCACAAGACTGCTAAGTAACACCCTATAATCACACCAATAAAAGCAACAATTCCTCCTATCGTCCCGAAGACATGTAAAGGACGCTTAAGGTACCTTGTCAAAAATAACACTGTCAGAAGATCGAAAAATCCTTTTGGTATCCGTTTCAATCCGTACTTTGAAACACCAAACCGCCTCGGATGGTGTTTGACTTTAACTTCTCCGACCTGATAACCTGCCTGTGCACACAATATTGGAATATATCGATGCAGATCACCGTAGATATGTAATTCTTTGATGACTTCTGCACGATAGACTTTAAATCCACAATTCATGTCGTGGAGTTTAACACCCGTGAACATATAGGTGACGCGATTGAAAACAAAAGAGAACACTCTTTTTTCAAGTGGGTCTTTACGCGGATATTTCCAACCTGAGACGACATCGTATTTTCCACTATCAAGTTGTTCAAGCATTTTGGGTATCTCAGTAGGGTCGTCTTGTAGGTCAGCATCCATTGTAATAACGACTTCTCCGCGCACTGCCTCAAAGCCTGCCATCAAGCCTGCTGCCTTACCTCGATTCCTTCGAAAATGGATAATGTGAATTTGCATATTATCTGTTTTGTGTTCTAATTTTATATCTTCTAACACCTTGTCTGTTCCATCGGTACTACCATCATTGACAAAGATAATTTCTGCCGTGTAATTATGTTTGTTCAGTACATCTTGGATTTTCTCGATCAGTACAGGTAAAGATTCTGCCTCATTATAGGCAGGAACGACTATAGAAAGATAGGGGGTGTTTGTTTCCATGAAACGCTCTCTTTACTCTGACAATGCGTCAGTATTGTTTGTAGGTTCAATCATCCGATAAATCCACACATAATCAATGCCATTTAACTTTACTACGTGTTCAAGTTCTCTTGGAATCGTATTTCGGAACAGCAAAACATTCGGCGGCACTCCATGTTTTGGGGGTAAATCTATAGGCGTCTCCTGAATCTTGCGAATTCGCGTGTATTCAATATCATAATCTAAATCAATGTTACTCCACAGTGTTTTCCGGTTGCGCTCCCAAGTGTTCCCGACAAAATACTTATTCAAGTTATCGCTAAACCAACTGATCCGGACATTTAAATTCTCGGCATCTGGCTTCGCATTGAGATAATTCCCCGCAACATCTATTCCTACTCCTCCCCCGAACGTAATATTGTTAGAAATCCATTTGCCAGATATGAGTGGAAAATGGTAGGTAACATAATAGGGATGTAGTCTCAACACAGGTACAACTTGTAAAACAATAATAGCAAAGAGTAACAGATAGCGGAACCCCTTTTTTGGCAACTGTTGTACTATGTAAATTGCCCCCAATGTAGATAGAAAACTTACAGCTGGAAGGCATATTATGATGTAGCGGTCAATTTTCTTAGCAACAAGACTCAATCCGATCAAGTAAATCAAACTGAAGACGATTAGAACCACTGTAACGCGAAATATTTTTTTATTTTGATATCTTTGTTGCCACGCACCATACAACGCTAAAATCGTGAGAGGCACTGTTAAAGGTGCACTCCAAATAAATGCCATTACTGGATAGAATAACGGTCCCGGATTGTAACGGACTTTGCCTAAAAACAGTTTTGGAAATTCATGTGCATTTATAAGGGCCGCATACATACGGTCGAAAACATTGGTAGCTGCAAAACCTGCAAGTCCGATACTCAGAAACAGTCCCATGCAGAGAATAAAAATTTCTAATCGTGAAAATGAATCATGCGTTGAAAGTTTTCTCCAACTCCATAAGAGCATCCCCACACATCCGCAAAGAAGAAATGGAAATATAGGTATATTTCCTAACTTGAATGTCCATAGATATGGCCAGATACAAAGCACTGTGAGTAGTGCGGTTGAACAGAATAGCAACCCGCTTTTTAACACCTTATCACCTGATAACTTTTGTTGTTTGACATACCAGAACAATAGAATCGGAAGTGTTAATAAGAAAACACCAGCATGACTCTTAGTCAGACACGCCAAACCAAAACATATCCCTGACAAAACAATGTCCCTACGAGGTTTGCGCGTTTCACCTTCCAAATAGCATAGCCATAATAGCAATGCTAAGAACAGAAAAAGTGCTGTCAACACATCTGTGTGTGCCCGGCGACTTTCGGAGATTAGAAACGGTTCAATTAATAAGAATAGTGTGCCAATACCTGCAAGCAATGCATCAAACAAGCGATAGAGAAGGATACCTACCATCAAAGTAAGCACGCCACTCAAAATGGCTATTGGAAATCTCACGCGCGCAAGCATGCCAGGGGACATAAAATGTTCAGAGTAAAACCAACTATTAGAGTAACCTTGTTGAGAAGTTAACCAGATTGATAAGCTACCGAGCCAACATGTCGTCACACCAGGATGGTGTGTCATGAGAGTGTCCTCAAACTCACCATTTTTCAATGCGAAGTAGAAATTGCGCGAACGTTGCATCCACAAATCCTCATCGGTTGCCCAATGTAATGAAAGCGAGAAGAGGCGCGGCAAAAACGTTAGCAAAATGATAAACAAAAGAAAAGAACATATTGCAACGTTTCGTTTTGTTAATTTCGGTGATCTTATTTCATGCATTATCTCACCTTCCATATTGCTGGAGTTCATCTATAGACACTTCTTCAACCTTTTCTTCATCAGCAATGAAATAGCGGTAACCTGGGAACCTTTCAGCGAGAATGATGTTTTTATCACCCTTATTTTTCGCATAGATATGCGGCTTTGCAAAAGGCACGTTAAATGGATAATGTGCCTGATGAGCGCGATATCCTTTCACAAAAACGAGTGCTTTTGGAACATCGTTGATCTTTAAAAATTTCTGAATAGTCACATCTTTGCCATACTTCTGATAGGTTTTTGCTGTTGAAGGCATATTAAAAAGAAAAGCAAATAAAAAGAGGCCAATAAGCATTAAACAGAGATTATTTCGTGCGTCTGCATAAGACATTGTTTCCCATTGAGATGTTATGAATCGCACGCTGAGGGTCAACCCTTGAGATGTTAATATAATTAGTGCTGGTAAAGATTCGTAAACAAAGCGAGGTCCGAAATCCAACTGGTTAAAGAAATAAAAAAAATGTCCCACGAACAACGTTATTATCCATCCGACCAGCAACCATTCCCAGAATCCTTTCTTACCATACGCAAGGAAAACACAAACAAAAAGTAGAGCGGGGATCGGCCATTCAAATAAGTAGTAGTCCAGGGCATTCAGGTTCTCAAAAACATATTTGAATCCTTGCTTTACAGTGTGGACCCGAGAACCCCACGGTTCCTGGTGAAAGCCTGGATAGTGGTTTTTACCATGCATCTGAATATACCCCAAAAGAAGCGGGTGCTCTGTTGTTGCATAGTTATAGGCAAAAAATGCTAAACATGCAAGAAGAAGAGGTATTGCACCAATAAGAACAAGCCGAATCGATAACTTTTTTCTTGCTACAACTGCTGCAATACCCATTGGTACACAAATCCAGAACGCCGTATAAGGTCTACACAAGAGTGCTATCCCTAAACATATTCCACATACGACTGCCGATAGCAGTGGTCGTTTTTTTTTAATCATCCACACCAAACTGAGAAATGCTAACGTTATAAAAAAGAGAGTTGAAGTATGAGAGGCAAATTCTGAAGACATGAACAGAAAAAAGCCACTCGCGCATGCTAATATAGCAGAGAGTTTTCCAATGCTGTCTCCGTAAAGCTCCTTTGCCAGTAGATAAATGCAAACGATGGTAAGAGCACCAAGAAGCGGATTTACAAGCCAAGATATTCTGAAAATCACGCCTAATGCAAGTATGGCAGGATACCCAGGCGGATACACCGTATACCATTTGTCAGAAAGGATGATATGCGAGGTCTCAAAAAATTGAGGTTCGATAGGTGGCGGAGCATAAAGCATACCGTGAGCGAATAGGCGTGCTTGAAACATATAAGCACAAGAGTCAACAAATCCAGGTACGCCATCAAAAACATGCCAAGAGATGAAACCACATATTACAAAGCAACTGATAAACGATCCGACTAAAAACATCCGTCGCGGGATGCTGCTTACCCAGAGAAAAAACGGTCAAGTATGGCATGAAGTCTTACTGGTTTTGGCATACAAACTAATCCGCGAAGACATAAAACTACACCAAGACTGCTAAGTATAATCCGGTATGAAAGTCGAGTAAGAAGAGTTTCATGTTTTAAACGTCCCACATCAAAGTGTAACTGTATTGGCAATACACAGATTAATAATAACAAACAAAAAATAGCGAAGTGAAACCATTGCAGGCGCAAAATACGAGTAATCGGCACCATTAAAAATAGCGTGCATAACAGAATTCCACCAGCAATTAAATTGGCACACCAGAGAGGAAAATAATGTGACTGGTATGGTGCCTCTCTAAAAATTAGAAGCACGTTCTTATCAAAAACACTCTTTTGGATAATAAAATGCCCTTGAAGCCAATATCCAAGCCAAATAAAAAAGACAGCCCCTAAAAGATAACTACCAGTGCGA
>CAZURU010000145.1:2552-11376 GCA_964623585.1 uncultured bacterium | reverse complement strand
AGACTATAAGTATATCACATACATGATGTAATGTCAAATGAATTTTACAATAATCTACAAAATTGTCAATATTTGTCTAAAGTTTCATAAAAACAGATGAAAATGGGGGTTGATACATTGTCAACATTAGCAAATTCAAGGATGCATGTGCTACAGAAAGGGCAAAAATGGATGGGATACGGAGAAGTGTAATGGAGAAGGAATAGGTTTGTAGGAAGAAGCACAATCAAGGACGAATGTGGCAGAATACGCGTTTGGTATTCTGCATTGAATATAGGCACAATTTAAGAGAATGTCTACTATTGGTGAACGTATTGAATGTTTAGTGACAAGAGCTTTACACTCCCGTTATGTAAAATAATGTGGAAATTAAACACATAATAGAGTAAAATATTAAGTGCAATGATGCATGTTTTGAGATGAGATGCAACAATTGCATTTTACCTAATCTATTAATGAAGCTAAATAATACTTTAGGTAATTTGGCGAGGTTAGGAAACCTCGCCAGCAGGGGAGTGAACCTGCATCATGTGAACAGACAATTACCGAATTAATTGTTTAATCTTCATACAAGATTAACTTAGATTTAGATTTACTTATGAGGAGTTAAAATGTCAGAAAGTACTTTCGAAATTACCGACGATACATTTGATGGGATGGTCATCGCATCAGATACACCTGTTGTTGTTGACTTTTGGGCTGAATGGTGTGGTCCATGTAAGATGATTGCACCAATTCTGGAGGAACTCGCAGAAGAGAACGCTGATACTTTCAAAGTTGGGAAAGTTAACGTTGATGAAAACCGAGAGAGTGCAATGAAATATAGTGTCCGTAGTATTCCAACACTGCTGGTGTTCAAAGATGGAGAAATCGCAGACCAGATCGTCGGAGCTATGCCGAAAGATGCACTCAAGAAGAAAATCTTAGAAGCAATCAAATAAAGAGTTTAATGTTTTGGCGATTTGTATATAACGTTTTCGCAATTCCCTTTATGTTCATTGTATATCACATCATGGGCTGCTGGAATCGCAAGATTCGTGAGGGAATTGTTGGTAGACGTTTCGTCTTCAATCAATTAGAAGAACAACTTGATGAAGCTCGTAATTTAGACAGAACTGCGTGGTTTCATTTTACTTCAGTCGGTGAGTTTGAACAGGCGAAACCGCTGATTGAAGTACTACACCCTGATACACGGATCGTTCTTACTTTCTTTTCACCTTCTGTTGCACCAAATGTAGAATCCTATACTTATCTTGATGCATCAGCTTATCTCCCTTTTGATACCAGACGTAATGCAAGACGTCTCATTAGTCTTATAGAACCGAATTGTCTGGTTTTTTCAAGATATGACATTTGGCCAAATCTTGTATGGCAGGTTTCAGAATCTGGTATACCGACAATTGTTATTGCTGGGACGATACATGCGGGTTCAAGACGTCTTGGTGCAATTGGAAGGTCATTTTTCAAGAATATACATCAACACCTTTCGCTTATTTGTGCGATATCTGAGGCGGATTCAGAGCGGTTTAAACAACTTAGCAGCAATCTAAATAAGGTTGTTGTGACAGGTGATACGCGTTACGAACAGGTGAACAGAAAGGCGATGTCGTTTGAAACTGATAATGCGTTTTTCCCAGGACAATCGACATTTAAACGTCCAATTCTTATTGCTGGCAGTACTTATGCTGAGGATGAAAAGATAGTATTGGATGCATTTCAGAGTTTACGTCAAGATGTGTATAGGTTATTTCTGAACCTGATTTTAGTTCCGCATGAACCGACTCCTGATCGCATAAGAGAAATAACCGCAGATTTAAAGCGTCGAAACCTATCTTACAATTGCTATTCTACGTTAGAAATTGATGCGAATTTAGAACATACAGATGTCGTAATTATTGACACAGTAGGTATGCTTGCGAAATTATATTGGTTAGCAGATATTGCTTTCGTTGGTGGTAGTTTTCACGGAAGTGTGCATAATGTTATGGAGCCTGCTGCGATGGCGAAACCTGTTATTTTTGGTCCAACTATTCAGAATGCTTATGAGGCAAACCTGTTATTAGAAAAAGGTGCAGCAAGACTTGTAAACACATCTCAAGAGATGATGCGCGTGATCACTGAATGGTTGTCTTGTGATGAAGAACGGGTCACTGCTGGTATGAATGGTAGACAGATGATCGAGGAAAATCTTGGTGCAGTTTCGCTGACATTGACCTATTTACGGAAATATGTCTGATTTCATCACGAGGGTAAAGGTATTTTCTATAACGTATCACAAATAGGCATGAGCACGATTTGTAGTGTTAGAGAATATAGCGGCTTAGATCCTGATCCTTAACGATTTCTGCTAATTCACCTTTAACGTATTCAGCATCAATAGTAACATTGTCTTTTTCAAGGTCAGGTGCATCAAAGAAGAGATTCTCAAAGAGTTTTTCCATGATTGTATGCAATCTTCTTGCCCCAATATCTTCAACTGATTCATTGACCTGAAAAGCGAGTGCGGCGATTTCGTCAATCGCGTCATCTGTAATAGTTGCTTCTATTCCTTCAGTCTGCAGCAATGCAGTGTACTGTTTAACCAACGCATTTTTTGGTTCTGTCAGTATAGATTTGAAGTCTTCCTGATTTAGACTTTTGAGTTCAACTCGTATAGGAAATCTCCCTTGTAATTCGGGAATTAGATCAGATGGATTAGAAACGTGGAATGCTCCTGCTGCGATGAAGAGGATATGGTTTGTAGACACAGCCCCGTATTTCGTAGCGATTGTACTTCCCTCAATAATAGGTAAGATATCGCGTTGTACACCTTCGCGTGAAACATCAGGGCCTTGTCGTGATTCGCGACCTGCGATTTTATCGATTTCGTCAAGGAAAACGATACCAGAGTCTTGAACTCGTTCGATTGCATCATTGATGACAGCATCCATGTCGATGAGTTTTTCAGCTTCTTCTTGCATGAGTATCTGTCTGGCTTCAGAAACGGGTACGCGTCTTTTCTTTGTCTGACTTGGCAAGATGCTGCTGAACATATCTTTGAAGTTTATATCCATTTCTTCTATTCCGCCGGGAGAGAATATCTCAACAAAGGGTGTGCTTCTGCTTTTCATGTTGATTTCAACAGGTCTACTTTCAATTTCTCCGTTTCTTAATCGTTTTCTGAGTTTCTCGCGTGTTTTATGATATCGTTCTCGTTGTTCTTCTAATACCGTAATGTCTTCTTCGTCAGGTTCTAATTCAAATGGCAATTCAAATTCATCATCAAGATCTAATTCATCCATAGCGATTTCTTCAATATGTTCTTCAAATTCAATTTCTTCAGATGTTTTGGTGGCAGTTTTAGTTCTTAGGTTTCTTGGCATTGGAAACAGACAATCCAATAGGCGTTCTTCTGCTTTTTTTAATGCTGCTTCTTCAACAGCTTCTGTCTGTTCAGTTTTTACACGACTTACAGATACTTCCGTGAGATCGCGTATCATAGATTCTACATCTCTACCTACATAACCGATTTCAGTATACTTTGAAGCTTCAACTTTAATAAAGGGTGCTTCCACTAGACGTGCAAGTCGGCGTGCGATTTCTGTCTTACCGACTCCTGTTGAGCCAATCATGATGATATTTTTCGGTGCAACCTCATCTTGCATATCCTCATCAAGCATTTGTCTGCGTGCCCGATTCCGTAGTGCGATTGCGACACTTCTTTTTGCTTCAAATTGTCCAATAATATATTTGTCAAGTTCTTCAACAATCTGTCGTGGCGTTAATGCTTCTGCTAATACCTTCGTTTCAACTTTTGGTTTTTGCAATTTGACCTCCTGAAGAGTAAGTATACAAGTCTCTATTATATTTCGTATGTCAACGTATATAATACCATATATTTATGTCGTAATTGATTCAATTTCAATACTTGAGTTTGTGTAGATACATATTTCACTTGTTATTTTGAGAGCTTCAGCGACGACCTCAGTTGCTGTGAGATTTGAGAAATTTAGAAGTGCTCTTGAAGCAGCAAGTGCAATAGAACCTCCTGAGCCAATGGCGAGGACCTCATCATCTGGGATGATAAGATCGCCGTTTCCAGAAATGAGATAACTGTCCTTATAGTCTATAGCTATCATCAAAGCGTCTGCCCGTCTTAGGATGCGATCGCTACGCCAATCTCTTGCAAGTTCAACTGCAGATTTTTGTAGGTTGCCACGATATTGTTCGAGTTTTTTTTCTAAGTTCTCGAAGAGCGTTAGTGCGTCCGAACCGGAGCCTGCAAACCCGATAAGCACTTGTTCATTATATATCTTGCGTATCTTTTTTGCACTGTGTTTGATAGCAGTATCTCCTAAAGTAACTTGTCCATCTCCTCCGATTGCAATTAGATTATCACGCCGGACTGCTAAAATTGTCGTTGAACGGATTCTTTTGTTTTCAGATAAATTTGGCATGTGTTTACCTATCTAAATAGTGTTTATTGAATGAAGAATAAGCAGTTTTGTATTCTGGTATGTCATCAGGTGTGTCTCAGGCTGATATGCTTCTCGATTGGATCATATAACTCAAGAACATAACTATCCCCATAAATAGACCGCACCTCATCCCTGCCACTAACGGATGCTGTCGCCGATAAAAATAGTATGGACTCAAGAGAAAAGTTAGTAAGAACGTAATGGGAATAAAAATGGGTACTGTCAAAATGTTATACATATCATCAATTCGTAGTGAATTCCATGTCCAAAGGTCTTCTCCCATTCTATAGATGACTATACTTCCGATTGCTGCAATCCCGCCAATGATTGTGGATGCAAGAAAGCGGTGTAATCCAATCATATCAAAGCGGTGGTAACAGTAGATAAGTAACGTAGCGAAAAGTACCCATGTCAATATTATACCTATAGGTGTCATTAAATTTCCGAAAAAGTCTGTACTACGATAAACAATGAACTGTAATTTTCCATGTCTTGAGAACAACCTATCCATAGGGAGAAAAGTTGCTGTAGTAGCCACTCCAAATAACACACTGTTTAATAGTAGTTGAGAGGAATCAACATCAGTAAGTTCTTTCTGATAAATGATGAGGTACCCAAACCAACAGATTGCCAGAAACAAGTTTGGGTAAAGCCACCAGATTGCTTCAATTCCCGTCGTCCTTATTGGTAATAAGAACAGTAATAAGAACGTCAAAAAGGTAGTAAAGAGTACAGCGAAAATTGCTTTATCTGTTTTTATCACAGTTTGATTTAATAATTTCTAAATAAATGACGTTATAACAGGCTGAAAGTTTAATTGAAGGTGACAATAAGTTGTTGCCCTGTAAGTTTCGCACCTGTTGCTTGCGTACTGGATAGACTTCGCGGCAAAGCGACATGTCTTTTAAAACCACCGATTGTAATAATTAATTCGTCTGCATGTTTGTTTAGATTAACTTCCTGCTTTGTCAGGAATGGTAGTTGCATGACAAGTTGGTATCCTTCATCAACTTTTTTAAATTGGTAAGGATTTCGTTGTGAGAATCTATCAGCCGGATCAATATCTTGATAGAGAATATCTCCTAATTTCTGTAAACCAGCCTCGCCGACAATTTGGTCATCAAAGAGATTAACTTTTAGATTCGGTACATCTGAGAAGTATTTTTCTGCTTCATCTATATATTGCTCTTGTGTCTGTTTCCATAATTCAAAGAATCCGTCATTTACGTTTTCTGGGAATATACGATTGATTATAACAGCATCAATGCACATGCCGTATAGGCAAAAGTACATAAACGCTCGTTGTGTTTCTTTGATTACAATTTTTTCCGGATTGGTTACAAGACGCACCGTTGTTATTTTCGGATCGGTCAAGACTTTATCTATACCCTCAAGCCTGTCAAAAAGGTTTTGTATATTTTTGAAGTATGCATCTTTAGGCATTGGTACAGAGCTGACAGTTTCAATAACAGGTCCAGCGATTCTTGCAAGATTTCGTTCTAATTTAAAGATACGGTTCATATACCATTCAAGTGTTGTTGGTATGCTAACGAATCGTAATGATTCACCTGTGGGTGCACAGTCGAGTATAATAACATCGTAAGCATTTTCACGTACATATTGATTTATGTATAGGAGTGCACATATCTCTTCCATTCCTGGGAATATAGCGATTTCCTCTGCAACGAGGCTATCAAGTCCCGAACGATTGAGTATGGATCGGATGTATGTATATACTTCGTCCCAGTATTCTACGATTGCATCCTGTACGTTAATTTCCTGTATCCATAGATTTTCATTAATCTGTACCAGTTTTTCCTTATTCTCTGTTATAAGTAATTTTTCACTATCATACGCGTCTCGAAGCGAATGTGCAACGTCAAGTGAAATGACAATTGTCTTATAGTTGAGCGATGCTAATTTTAGACCTGTTGCAGCAGAGATTGTTGTTTTACCAACGCCTCCTTTGCCTGTATATAGTATAACACGCATTGTTTCACATCCTGTCTGGCTGTACTTTGTGAATTAAGTATACCTTAAAGTGACTTATTTTTCAAATATGTTGCAGAAAAGCAGAAAAGGGGACCAGGATAAGAGGGGAAGGTTGGAAGAGGGAAAGGTTGGAAGAGGGGAAGGTTGGAAGAAGGGAAGGATGGACAGGTGGATCGCTTCAAAAGAATAATTTTGACAATTGACATAGTTTATAGTATAATAGTATTGTTATATTCAGGATATTCCTGAAGGATAGTAGTATTATCTTTGAAGGTTATGAATTATGGTATTAAAAACAAAAACTCCATTTCCGAAATCAGACAAACAGATAAAATGGTATCTTGTGGATGCTGATGGGAAGGTGCTTGGAAGATTAGCATCTCAAATAGCACAAATATTAAGAGGTAAACACGATCCGATGTTTACACCCCACGCGGACTTAGGTTATCGTGTCGCAGTGATTAACGCAGAAAAGGTCGTTGTCACTGGGAATAAGGCTCAAAAGAAAACCTATTTCCGACATAGTGGTTATCCTGGTGGTGATAGGTATCGTACTTACACAGAACAGATGGAACTAAGTCCAGAGTTTATTATTACAGCTGCGGTTAAAGGGATGGTGCCCAAGAACAGTTTGGGTGCAAAACTCATGAAGGGTTTGAAAGTATATACAGGTCCAAACCATCCACATCAAGCACAAGAACCGGAAGTTTTAACATTCTAACTGTTGAGGAAGTTTATGGCTATTGAACAATATTGGGGTACAGGTCGTAGAAAGACATCTGTAGCCCGTGTCCGAATTATCCCTGGAAGTGACGCTGGGATTATCGTTAACAAAAAACCGATTGATGCGTATTTTGATCGTGCGGATCATATAGAGACAGCTCGACGTCCGATAGAGCATGTTGAACGTGTTGGAGAATTTGCTGTTCATGTAAATGTGCGCGGCGGCGGAAATACGGGTCAGGCAGGTGCTATTTCACACGGTCTTGCCCGAGCACTCGTTAAAGCTGATGAATCACTAAAACCTTCGCTTAAAAAAGGTGGGTTCTTGACACGCGACCCACGAATGGTAGAACGTAAAAAATATGGACAGAAGGGTGCCAGAGCCAGATTCCAATTCTCCAAACGTTAGCCCCTATAGGCAAGCACACTCCGAAACCCACTCTCCTCTTTTATTCTGATAGGTTTAGTATGTCAAACATCGTTATCTTAGGTGCCCAATGGGGTGATGAAAGTAAAGGAAAGCTGACTGACGTGTTCGCTGAACATGCAGATATCGTCGCGCGCTATCAAGGTGGAGATAATGCTGGTCACACTATCGTTCTTGGTGACAAGACGTTTATACTTCATTTGATACCATCAGGTATTCTGAGAGAAGACACAGTAAATGTCATTGGCAACGGGGTCGTCATCAATTTGGAAACTCTCCTACATGAAATTGATGGTTTGAAGGATCAGGGAGTTGATGTTAGCAGTGAGAATCTGAAGATTAGTGATCGTGCCCACCTCATTATGCCCTACCACAAACTTGTTGAACAGTGGGAGCAAATGGGAAGTTCAACTAAAATCGGTACTACCTCGCGTGGAATCGGTCCTACATATTCCGATAAGATGAATCGACACGCAGGTATTCGCGTTGGTGATCTATTAGAGTTTGATGCTTTTCAGAAAAAAATTGATTATAATCTTGAAACTAAAACGGATGCGCTTCAAACGGGTGGTATCACACGTAATGACCTAATCAACACCTACTATCAGTATGCTGAGCGGATTTCTCCTTATGTAACAGATACTGTAGCGTATATGCACGAAGCCCTTGCAACTGAAAAAAGGATTTTATTTGAAGGTGCACAAGGAACAATGCTTGATATTGACTTTGGCACATATCCGTATGTAACTTCGTCAAACTGTACTGCAGGTGCAGTCAGCACAGGTCTCGGAATAGGTCCCAAAGGGATTGATCAAGTATTGGGTGTTTCAAAAGCTTATGTCACGCGCGTGGGAGGAGGTCCATTCCCTACAGAAATGCCACCAGATTTAGATGAGGAAATCCGAAAAATCGGAAAGGAATACGGTGCTACAACACAAAGACCAAGAAGATGTGGATGGCTGGATCTTGTTGCACTTAGATATGCTTCACAAATCAACGGATTAACTGCAATTGCTCTGACAAAGCTTGATGTTTTTGATACGCTTACCGATATACAGGTATGTACCGCTTACCGATATAAAGGGAAAACCGTGACCACGTTCCCAAGCAGTTTAGGTGTATTAGAGGAATGTGAACCTGTATACGAAACATTACCTGGATGGCAAGAACCGTTGACTGAAGCACGTTCTGCTCAAGATATTCCAAAGACAACACAAAATTACAT
>CAZURU010000145.1:0-2542 GCA_964623585.1 uncultured bacterium | reverse complement strand
ATGTATCAGATTACCTTAATGTTCCAATTCCTATCATTTCTGTCGGTCCAGATCGGGAACAGATTGTAACATTAGGCAGGTCGCTTTGGTAAATCCCTGGGGTAGATGCCTCTGACAACATCTGGTCATAAAATTATAATTCAATTTTCTGTATTTTAATTTGACATTCTCCTTAAAGGATTATATAATAATATATTGTGAATTTGAGCCGTTAGCTCAGCTGGTAGAGCATCTGACTTTTAATCAGGTGGTCACAGGTTCGACTCCTGTACGGCTCATACACCTATAAGCCCCCGTCGTCTAGCCTGGCCAAGGACACCGCCCTTTCACGGCGGCGACACGAGTTCAAATCTCGTCGGGGGTATTGACTCACCGAAAGAACCAACCTATCTTATATAGGTTGGTTTCTTTTTTTGTACTCATGATTAACTTTAGTTTGTATCAAATCTTATCATATCACGTTTTTATTATCGGTTAGTCGTATAAAATAGGATTTAATAAACAGAAGTTTTTGACAATGACATCACTTGAAAATCTTACACACCTCATTAGAGATACCTCTCAACCCATTGCGACGCGTAGAGCCACAGTTGTGGAAATTGCAAGCATTGGAACAGAAGAGGCATATAACTCTCTAATATATGCACTCTCTGATCCTGCACCAGGGGTTAGACGAGAGGCAGCTAATGCTCTTCTACATGCAAACTACACTAAAGCGACTCATGCACTTGAAGTTGCTTTGAGAAAAGAGGACAGCGATCTGACTCGATGGAGTCTCATTGATGCACTTGGAAACATTGGAACATTATCTGCCCTGCCGACTTTAGAGACGTTGTTAGAAACGGAATTATCCCCACTGACCCGTAGAGAAATTCAGAAAAGTATAGACCTGATAAACAGACGACATCCTGATGACAATACAACTGATACGGACAAAGAAATTAACCGGTCTGATGTAGTATCTGAGACTGAAACAGATTCTGATCAATCCGCTATCCTGCGTTCTGACGAGATAGAGCTTACTGATAATTCAGATGACAACAATCTCAAGCAATCTACGTCAGATTCTGATACAACTCGGGAGGATCTACCTGAACCTTCTGATATTATTGAGGAAGATAGTACGTCTAATGAAACTGTAATCCCAGTCGCAGCATTAGATGAAAAAGCGGAAAGTACGCAAGAGTCAGGTTCAGAATCTATTTCGGATGATGGAGACACCACATCTTCGGATACAGAAGAATATATTAATGCAGATAGTGCTGAACCGACTATAGAACAGGCTGTTAGAACTACAACCACACCTATTCTTCCCGTGCTTGCTCAAAACACATCTCTCGTTGTCTACAATGAGGAAGATAGCCGCCATAAACCGAGTTTCTATGCACTCGTGCTCAGACCCAGCATGTATCTGTCAAAACGTTGGTTATCGCGCGGCCGGTTATACCTCGTTCTGCTGAGTCTACTTATAGGTGCAACTGTGGCACTTGTGTATTCTCAGGTTCAAAGATTGCCTCGTCCCCCTTATGCTCCTAATATGGAATTGACATATCTCAATAATCCAGAAGACTATCTTGCAACGGGAAGTCTATACATTCAACAGGGGAATTACCGTAAGGCGATAGAAGAACTCAGTTTTGTAGCAGGGGTAAAGAACATTGATTTGAGGTTATACAAATACTTAGGGGATGCGTATTTTCAGGAGAGAAAGTATGCTCATGCGATCGAATCATATCAGTATTACTTAGCAGCACGCGAGGTACAACCGTATCAACTTTTTGTTGCTGAGGCATCTTTTTCATTGGGAAGTATAGGAGAAGATGAGCAAAAATCCGCTGACTACAAGACATACAACGCTCTCGGAATTTCTTACAGACGTTTAGGACAATATGATGAGGCGCGTGATGCTTATGTAAAAGCGATAGGTATAGCACCAAAAGAATCTCAGGCTTACAGCAATCTTGCAGAACTCTATTCTGATGGATACCAACAGAAACCTAAACTGTCATTAGGTTTGGCTTATGCATCGGTCATACAGAATCCCTTTGTCGCTTCATCTCACGATATATTGGGATGGACTCTCGGCAAAACTGGTAGATTTGAAAAGGCAACTGATTCATTAGAACGAGCATATCGTCTGCAGAGTGACTATATACCCACACTCTACCATATAACTGAATTAGCAGAAAAACGTTTGCACCCAGAAAAGACGGTTGATTATGTTGAGAAGGACTTTAGTAAAAAAGTAAGGCAAAAGAACATAACCCGTACTGAAATTTTAGATGTTCTGGCATATCTCTATGGGAAAGACTCACAAAAGCACACAAGGTTTAGACCATCACTATATCAGAAACGGGGACTTAAGTGGAGATAAGTTGTCATTTACCAATAGTTAATCAACCTCCCCCACTTCACATTCGTTAAACTTTTACTTAATAATTTCCTATTTGCAGGATTTAGTAACCTGCAATATATTTGTGCTCGCGCGCTTTGTCTCGGCAAGGTGTCTCTTCGCGAGCTTTTGTTGTTGCATTGGGAATGT
>CAZURU010000144.1:2138-11383 GCA_964623585.1 uncultured bacterium | reverse complement strand
AGTCCCAATGTGGCTGACCATCCTCTCAGACCAGCTACCCATCGTCGCCTTGGTGCGCCTTTACCACACCAACAAGCTAATAGGACGCGGGCTCATCTCCGAGCAGCAGCCTAAGCCACCTTTCATTGAATTCACCGAAGTAAAATCAATCGTATTTGGTATTAGCAACCCTTTCGAGTTGTTGTCCCCATCTCAGAGGTAAATTACCCACGCGTTACTCACCCGTTCGCCACTTTCCGCCGTACCGAAGTACGGGTTCTCGTTCGGCTTGCATGCCTTATCCACGCCGCCAGCGTTCGTCCTGAGCCGGTATCATACTCTCCACAAAAGTATTGAAGTACATCTTCAAATAATTGAAGTATACTCACAAGCTATAAAATAGGCACGTCACGTTCACTATTTAACTTTCAAAGAACTACTTCACCTTCCAAAACTGAAAGGTAAATAGTATTATACAATTTTAAAAAGTGTTTGTCAAATAAAAATGTAAATAATCATGATAATTTACCAACTTTTATGCAAAAATCTAAGATAAGCATCTTCATTTAACACTTTTTCACTATTTTCTGTCTAATATTCACCTTCATCATTGATTGTCAGATGCTGTCAAACAATGCTATAATACCCTCTACATAATACCTGAAAACCTTATGAGGCGTTAATGTGAAATCGTATCTCCTAACGTTACGCTATAAATACTTACGTGAATGGGACCGTCAAACAACGGTGATCTTACTCGCCTCTGCTGTCCTGTTGACATTGCACCGAAACTATAGTAGACCACGAGTCTTTCGTAATAACTTCGCAATCTTCTTTGAACATCTTCCCTTTGCAGAAAGCTATCCCTATTTTTATTGGTTTCTGACGACAGGACTATCTCTGTTCCTAATACCTATTCTCGTTGCAATGATCGGGACAAAGGCGGGTCCTAAAGATTACGGCATCCGCTTAGGGCATCAGAAACTCGGTTGGTCTGTGTCATTGGCTGCTTGGATCCTAATGATACCTATCGTTTTCTTAGCGGCGAAACTACATCCACCTTTCTTAGATAAATATCCGTTTAGTAAAGTTGTAGAGAAAAGTCTGTTGCTGTTCTCTCTTTATCAGCTGGCTTACGGAGTCTACATGATGTCATGGGAGTTTTTCTTTCGTGGATTCATGATCTTCGGTTTGGAAAAACAATTTGGAAACTATAGCATTCTGATTCAGACAATTCCTTTTGCTGTCATGCATTTTTCCAAACCCCTTCCAGAAGCACTCGGTTCAATTATAGCAGGATTATTACTCGGCGTGCTTGCGTTGGAAACGCGTTCATTTATCTATGGAGCGGTTATTCACTGGTTCGTAGCCATGACAATGGACACAGTGTGTGTTGTATTGAGAATGTAGTGATGCACATTTCATATCGGAACGAATCAACTACACTTAAAATGGGTATCTCGTGTCGTCAGCGAACACCACCTTGTTGAGAATAGATGATTGAACAGAATCTGGCGCGACTCTGATGTGTTAACCTGTTTCAACGCTAATGCAGCATTGAAACACACATTTCTGTTTTCATCAGAAAAGAATCAGAAATAGTATTGTCATTTCTATACAATCATTGTATAATGAAAGAAGTCAAACGTTGCATTTTAGTTAGAGTTATATGTGGATGGCACACGGATAGTTTATACTACCTTTGTTCCATAGACAAAGAAAGAACAAATGAGTAATCCATGTCTATAGATATAGAAAACCGTATCACTGAATTCATACCGAATCTTAGTATCTCTCAGCAAGTATTAGGTAAACAGTTAGGTGATTTCATCAAATCCGAGCGCGAACGACTTAAAAGCCAAATCCTGCGGGGTGATAGTGGGTTTATGTCTTGTGATGTACATACAAGGATTTGGGATGTTGCCATTCAAAAGGTCTACGAAATCGCTGTATATCAGATACAGACTGAATATACTAAACAGGTTGAAGAACTTTTAAAAATACCCGGTATAGACTACGATGATCTCATGACTGATGTTCCAGATGAATGGACTCCTGATCTCGCTGTCTATGCAGTCGGAAGTTATGGCAGAAATGAACTCTGTTATTATTCAGACGTAGATGTCGTTTATACATCATCTGTTGACCTTGAAGATGTATATGATGAAGGCACACTTGAACTTATAAGATGGTTCTATGACTTTTTTGATAGCCTACATATCATAATACCCGGTTTTGAGTTTAGTTTCATCTACCGTCCGATAACTGATATTGACAAATGGAATTATCAGGACATGACCGCTCTCATCGATATGCGGTTTATCGTCGGAGATACGACTTTAACAGAACAGTTCCGAAAGACTGTTCAATCTGAAAAATCTGACATTTCGCTCGTGCTTGACTTACTCCAGGCAAAGGCGGATGCATTCAAAGTTTCTGAAGATACCATATACTTAAATCAACCTGACTTGAAAACAGGTCGTGGGGGTTTAAGAACTATACAATATGCACTCTGGATGTGTGGTTTATCGAATTTTACCTCAATTCCTGAATTATATGAACGCTATGATGATGAACAGTTAAAACCTGCATTAGATTTTATGTTTAAAGTCCGGAATCTACTGCACGTCTATGCAAATACGCAGCATGATACACTATCCTATCATCCTGAACAGGACGATACACTACAAACAAAGATAGCACAATCCCTCGGTTATCAAAATCAATCGAAAGAATGTCGATACGCTTTAATGGCAGATTTCTATGCAAAGGCTAAATACCTCCATTTTAAAGCTGAAATGTTGATACGTAAATTCCTGGCAAACGGTATCCCTGTATCAGATGTCCTCGGTGTAAGAACAGATGTCCTTTACTGTATTGATAACAATTTCGGTGAACTGGATACGGATGAGCTTTTTAAACTCTTTAGTTACTTTCAGCAGTATGATTTTGAGATAGACCCATCCCTTGCTACTTTCATCTTCGCTTATGTTGACGCTTTTGATTGGGATCGCTTCAGAGTCCGGTTTGCCGAGCTTATAAACACACCAGGAAATGTTGAGAAAACACTAACACGATTGCATAGACTCGGCATCTTAGTACGTCTCGGTGAAGGGGGAAAGAGATTTGAAAATGCTATGATGACACGAAGCGAACGCAGCCTTGATCCCTATACCGTAGGAAAACACACACTCTCCGCAATTGGACATCTGGATGAAATACGAAGAACGGAATCGAGTAGTCTATTTGGAGGGCCTCGTACCACACAACCCACAACACCTTCTGTGAACTCAGAATTAGAGGAATTAAGCACTGCATTTCGTTCACTATCAGACCCAGCAATACTCTACATGGCACTTTTTTTACACGATATCGACAAACCGGATCCAACACATCCACAGACAGGAGCAGAAAAAGCTAAACGCATTGCACCACAATTCGGATTTAATTCACAACAGACAGATGAAATCTGTTTCCTAATTGAAGAACACCTTTCAATGATCGCTCTGGCTCGATATCACCAATGGGATGAGAATACTATTTCTGAGTTTTGTGAAAAAGTAAATACTATTGACCGTTTGACTTCGCTCTATCTCTTGACATATTGCGATTCAAAAGCAAACGGTTCACAGAATTTTAGTAATCTTGTAAAACATAATCTTAAACGATTGTATGAAGTCGTTCGTGTGCGTTATGTAGGGGAGGAAGAAACACAGTGGGGTGCTTACGCACAGCCTGAAGAGTTTCAGATTTTCCTACAACAGATGCCTGTTACCTATCGTATCAGTGTAGCACCTGAAGATATATCAACACATATCAAGATGTTTTCACAAGCCGAATCCGCCAGTTCAAATGAAAGTTCTAATGGAAAAGAAAAAACAGCAAGTGCAGCAATTCTACAATATGTTGACAGACCAGGATTCACAGAATTACATCTCTGTAGTGATAGTCGTATCGGAAAACTACATACAGTGAGTGGTCTTTTCTATGCAAATAACATCGACGTCCGGGACGCACGGGTTTATACAAAACAGGATTCAAACGTAGAATTAGAGATTTACCGGGTTGTACATCAACCACCGCATCACACTGAAGAACCACTCCCGTTAGATGAAGAACTAAAACGTGAGTTAGACTTAGACATACGTAGTCTTTTGTCAGGAAGTGAAACACTTGAAAGGATCTTTGAAAAACGTTATGTAAATCCATCAGATACATGGCGGGTAGACGATGTGACTGTTGAAACTGCCAGAAATTACACAGAGATTGTTGTAACAGGGGAAGAGAAGATCGGTTATTTGCATTATCTGAGTGGAATATTAGCAAAATTGGAGCTAAACGTTGAGATGTGCAAATGTTCAGGTCTAGGCGGTCAAGCTATTGATAGGTTCTATGTGCAACCTGTCAGTGACCCACAAGCGGTTAGACAGAAAATATTAGATGAATTGGCAACTGAGTAAATTGAAGTAATGAAACAGAGAGTTTTGGTCACCGGAGCTGCGGGAACAGTCGGTTCTACGCTCTGGAAGGCATGGGAAAAACAGAATACATACATCCTGACCTTGATGGATATAAATCCAATTAAGGGTTCAACTTCACATGTAGAACAGGCAGATATAAGAGATCACGAGGTGATGAAGTCGTTATGTCACGAACAAGACGTATTAGTACATCTCGCTTATCTACGACAAAATTCACCGAACAAAGTAAAAGGTGAACTCAATGATATCGACGTATCAATGAATATCTTTGATATTGCACGTGAGTGTGGCATAAAAAAGATTGTCTATGCAAGTACAAACCATGTATCAGGTTGGAATGAACGATTACAATCTCCACCACGGTTTTCTACAGGTGGGCAGTTTAGACCGGATGGTTGGTACGGGGCTATGAAGGGTATGGCTGAAATAGCTGGACGATACCTAGTGGATGCCTACGGGATGTGTTTTATCAGTATTCGCATCGGAAGTTACAACGGCACATCAGAACCCAAAAGTATACGACACTGTAGCACACTACTAACACCGCGAGATTGTGTGCAACTTTTTAGTCTCGCTGTAGACTATGATGGACCTGTGCAATATCTTATCACTTATGGTCGTTCTGCAAATGCTGGTGCATATCAGCAGAGTTACCTTGACATTAGTGGTGCCGAAAAGGTGTTAGGGTATAAACCAGAAGACAACCTAATAGAGTCACATCTACACAGATTTGTTAAGAAAAGCAAATGAAGGAAGAACCCCAATACAATGAAGTCTACTACCAAAATACAACATCTCATTCTAAAGTAATGGATGTAGTAGACGATGATTCTTTCGTGTTAAATGACCGCAATGCCCCAATTGATTGGAAACAGGTTTTTGGTAATACACAACCCATTGAAATTGAGATAGGATTTGGTAAGGGACGATTTCTACTTGAAGCATCAAAAGAGAATCCACATAAGAATTTTATCGGTGTTGAACGAGCACAAAAGTATGTTCTGATAACACGAGACCGATTCGTAAAGTATTTACATCACAACAGCATAAGTAAAGATAGTGGTATGTTTCAAAATGTCCGACTTGTATGGACAGATGCAAATTTCTTTATTTCACGATATGTCCAGGATGAAACCGTACAGGCATATCATATCTATTTTCCTGATCCGTGGCCAAAAGCGAGACAGCAGAAACGTCGGATTTTTCGAAATAATGAATTTCTTGAGGCAATTATCCGAACACTCAAACCTGACATCGGAAAGTTATATATTGCAACGGATTCTGCCGAATACTTCGATGAAATTCAGGAACGTCTTGCACACTATACACAATTAGAACCAGCTACACTTTCGAATAGTGATTACAGACATATCACAACAAATTTCGAAAGAAAGTATATTAATGAAGGAAGAAACATTTACAGATCCGTTCATAAAAAGTCTTAATAGTAGTAGGCACACGCCAGTTGCCGTAAACCGTAAATTTGGAGGATAAAATGACCATGCGCGCAGCAAAAACACTCTTTACTCCAGAAGAATATCTGCTAAAAGAACGTAAAGCCGAATTCAAAAGCGAGTTACGGGATGGACTGATAATCGCAATGCCCGGTGCAAGTCGACATCACTGTCACATTTCAGGTAATATATTCGGTGAACTTTATATCCAACTAAAGAGTAGCCACTGTGAAGTATTTATAAATGATATGCGAGTAAGAATTCCTAAGAAACTCACATATACCTATCCAGATGTAGTCGTTGTATGCGATGAACCGCTTTTTGAGGATGATCATGTTGATACGCTTCTCAATCCAACAGTCATTTTTGAAGTATTATCCCCTTCAACTGAACATTATGACAAGAATGAGAAATTTCTGGCATATCAGACGATTGAATCATTGCAAGAATATATCTTGGTTTCTCAAGACGAAGTTAAGATTGAGCAGTATGTCCGCAAAAACGATAAATGGGACATGACTATATTCAATTCCTTAAATGCTCTGTTCCAGTTAGGTTCAATTGCATGTCAGTTAGCTATAAAAGCAATCTATACGAAGGTTAGATTCTGAGAATACAGCAATGAACGAAAACCAACCCCAGCTTTGGCAATCTCTACCTAACACACCTGGTGTCTACCTGATGAAGGCATCCGATGGTACAATTATCTACATAGGTAAGGCGGTTAAACTTCGTAGTCGTGTGCGTTCGTATTTTCATGGCAGCAATACTGAAAGCCCCCTAACTATACAATTAATGCGGTATGTAACAGAGGTCGACTGTATTGTTACGAATACGGAGATTGAGGCACTCATCCTTGAAAACAATCTGATTAAAGCACATCAACCGAGATACAATGTTAAACTCAAAGATGATAAACGGTATCCATTTCTACGTGTAACGATAAATGAACCTTTTCCTCGAATAATGATTACACGTAAATCTGAGAGTGACGGCACACGGTTTTTCGGTCCATTTGTAAAGGTGCGTTCTACAAGACTGGTCATGAAACAGTTGACTAAACTTTACCCTATTCGTACATGCACATTACCGCTTAAGGAAACTAACAACAAGTATCGTGAATGTCTTGACTATCATATTGGTAGGTGCCCTGCACCTTGTGCTAACAAGATTAGCGTTCAGGCGTATAGAAAAATCGTTACCGAAGTATGTCAATTCTTAGGGGGTAATACAAAAGGGGTCGTCAAAAAGATACAACAGCAGATGGAAGGTGCTGCGGAAGCATTAGATTTTGAAACTGCAGCAAAATACCGTGATCTGCTTAAGGACGTTCAGCAGACGATCACAACACAACAGTGCCTTGATAATGTAGTTACTGTAGATGAAGATGTAATCGGGATTTCGACCGCATTCCAACACGAATTGGAAAGTCGACTTGGAGAGATAGCATGTGTTCAAGTATTGCACATACGCGATGGAAAATTGCTTGACCGAGAACACTATTACCTAAACGATGTGCACCCAGATTCAATCCCCACAGCCTTAAATGCATTCGTGTCACAGTATTACCAAAACGCAGTCTTAATTCCAAAGACTATATCCTTACCTATGTCTATAGAATCGAAAACATTAATTGAGAGTTGGCTCAGTGAAAAACGGGGCAATCAAGTATCATTACATGTGCCAAAAGCTGGCAGACTTAAAAGACTACAAACTTTAGCAATGAAAAATGCAGAAGCTCTCTTGATACAACGCGAACAGAGTGTGGTATTTAGTAGTGATGTTAATCCCGCACTTGTTGAGTTACAGGAACTTCTCAATATCAATCAACCTTTGAGACGAATTGAAGCTTACGACATTTCAAACCTTGGTGATAGATATGCTGTCGGTTCAATGGTGGTATTGGACAATGGAAAACCTAACTCCAGCGAATACAGACAATTTCGGATCAAAGAAGTTGTCGGACAGAATGACTTTGCCATGATGCAAGAAGTTATCACAAGACGATTTCGCCGGGCAGAAACTGGAGATCAGAAGTTCAACAAATTACCCGATCTCATCCTTATTGATGGCGGAAAAGGACAAATGAGTGCCGCACAAGCAGCATTGCAAACCTTCCATGAAGCGGAATTAGACCCTGTCCCTACAGATATACCCCTTATTGCATTAGCAAAACGGATTGAGGAAATATTTGTACCTGGAAAAACAGACCCGATTGTGCTGCGGGAAGATAATCCGACACTACACTTAATTCAACGACTGCGCGATGAAGCACATAGATTCGCCATTACCTACCATAGAAAGTTACGGAAAAAGGCTCTCAGTGTCTCGGTGCTTGATGAAATACCAAATGTAGGTCCAATTAGAAAACAGGTACTGCTGCAAAAATTTGGATCAATTGATGCAATCCGCCAAGCAAGCTTAGACCAACTCCTATCTGTGAAGGGAATCCCAAGAAACGTAGCTGAAAACATACATAAACATCTCTAATTATTAACCTAATTGCACAAATCTGTGCAAGATATTACGCGCTGCACATCCATGTGCAAATGAGATCTCAGGAGTACCTGTAATCACCTAATCATCATCCACAGTTTGTCATTTTTTACAATGGCACATTTATTGCACACATGCATGACTTAAGAAGAAACACCTCATATACTACAAATAGAATCATCAGGTGTCAAATTGAGAATAAGAGAATCATACATAAAACTTGCAGGGATACTTCTCATCCTTCATAGTGTGTTTTTTTTGCACGTTAAACTATATCGTTTTGCAGCAACAACGAAACAAGGTGAGTTGCAAGTTGAGGTATGCTTAGGACGCGTAATCCACATAGATACAAGCGATGAAGCCGATCAGATATTGACCTTTCGTATAATCTCTGGACAGTTTCGCGATGAAACGGTCAATGTAGACAATATATGGATCGGTCGTGCATTCAGTGACCGCATCATACACAAAGGTGATGTCCTGTTTCTTGACATTCCGATTCGCGACCCGACTAATCCTCAGATCGGCTCAGTCATTATGCGCGAATACTTCAGAACACCATTTCTACTCTATCTTGCAGGCACATTAGGAATCCTGATGATTTTAGTCGCTGGCATGAAAGGTGTGCGTGCAATACTCACCCTATTTGTATCAGGTTTTTCTGTTTTCTACCTATTGGTACCCTTGACAGTTAAGGGATATAACCCCATTGTAGTTGCGCTACTTATTGCAGCATTTCTTACATTAGCCACTTTCCTACTCATCACAGGATTCAGTTATAAGGTAATTTCCGGTGTTCTTGGCACACTGGGTGGTTTAACGGCAGTCGGGGTAT
>CAZURU010000144.1:0-2128 GCA_964623585.1 uncultured bacterium | reverse complement strand
TTTGACAGGATTAGCAAAAGAATTCGGATATCTTGAACTCGGTTTAAATTTATGGTACCCAGACTCTGGGGCAACCCATTGGAATTTCGCTGGAATTCTCTCCGCTGGAATAATCTTAGGAGCTGTTGGTGCGATGATGGATGTTAGCATGTCCATCTCATCAAGTGTGCATGAAGTCAAGCAGGTAAACCCAAACATAAGTGTCCGACAATCAATCCGCGCAGGACTCAACGTCGGACGGGATATTATGGGTACTATGGCAGACACCCTTATTTTTGCATACCTTGGTGCTCACATGATTACGATGTTAATGCCAAGAATTGAATTTCCAGAGAGCGGTATGTTATATCCGTTTCTGCGGTTGGTCAATGAAGAAACAACAACTGTCGCCATAATCCAAGCGGTGATTGGAACAATTGGTTTAGTGTTGACTGTACCCATTGCAGCTGTGATAGCAGGTTTCCTTACAAAGTATACAGAAGTAAAAAGATCGGACATTCATGAGGATATTCCAACAGAGGAAGAATTAGAAGAAATATTTGGTAGCGATTCTGAACATACTGGAACAAGGGTGTTTTCAAGCCGGATGGCAATTCCAATCGCGATGCTATTTATATTGGTTGGAACTACATTCATTTACTATCGTATTCAAGGGAATACTGCGACCGTTATTGAAGCACATGATGAACAGGGTGAACTCATTGAGAAGTCTGAATACGTCAAAGGTAAAGTGATTAGAGTGCTTGAGACAAGTGCAGATTATCTCTTTTCTATTGACGCAACGCACGCGGCAGCCTTAGATAATAAACGAGTGCCCTCAGCATTACGAGCAGCATTTGGGAATATAGAATATTCATTGTCGGATGATGTGAACATTTCCATTAAACCTTGGAAAGACAGCCGCTGGTTTATAGAGGATAAAACGTACAAACAGTCCTACAGTATTCGCACATCTCCAGATGGTCAGAATAAACTTGATGTGTATGATTCTGAAAAGGAACATCATGTGATTGAAGTTGAAATACTTGGGGGTATTTATAAAGGGAAGCACTTGATATTTCGAAATATAGTCAATCATAGTATGCCATTGTTGAGCATACCAGCAGAACCTGGAGATCTGATATTATGTCGTGTAGGTGGTGACACTGAAATCATCAGTATTGGCAACCTTGTGCAAGAATATGCACGGGATAAATACCTTATTTGGTTCGTAGGAGGGATGTTTCTCTTAATAATTGTCGTTGGTAGGAGCGAGGGTATCAGGACTGTATGTGCGATGTTGATTTCAGGAGCAGTTATATATTTTTTCATGCTTCCCTTAATCTCAGATGGGATGAATGCAATAGTCGTTGTGACCTTAACTTCTGGGGTAGTTGCGTTTGTTTCATTGGTGTTTGTGATCGGACCAAGTCGTAAGACTTACTCCGCAGTATTGGGAACGATGGGAGGTATCCTTGTCTCTGGTGTGATAGTCTTATATGCCCAACAACACTTACATTTCACAGGTTTAGAGAATGCAAATTCTGCGGATATAGTAGAAGCAACCCGGACTCCCCCATTTGACTTTGTCCAAGTACTGTTAGCTGGAATGTTGATGGGTGTCTTAGGTGTAGCAGTTGACGGGGCAATAGAGGTAGCATCCAGTATGGAAGAGATTCGTCGGGCAAATCCAAACATGCCGACATGGCGACTCATTGCTTCTGGTCTAAATGTTGGCACTGATATACTTGGGACGATGGTCAATACGCTAGTTTTTGCATATCTCGGTGCTGAGTTGTTATTAGTGCTAACAGTCGGTGCACCTGACCTTGATCTATTTAAATCTCCACCGGTACAATTACTCAGCAATGTTGTCATCTCCGCAGAGATTGTGCGGTTATTAGCAGGAACACTTGGGTTAGTATTAGCAATACCCATTACTGCGATTATATGCGCTTTTTGGAATCCAAAAAGAAGATAATAGAGAGCTATATAGACCAGTGAATACCAGTGGCATAAATCCAATCGACGGACTACGACTTGGTGGTGGCTTTGAGATTGGAAGCAGATGGAATGCTGACCCGCTGTTCTTTGATAGATCGGGTGAAACAATTAGGCGAGGTAATAATACCAATTTGAATTATTTTTA
>CAZURU010000143.1:0-11419 GCA_964623585.1 uncultured bacterium | reverse complement strand
GTGGAAGAATGGAAGAGGGGATGGGTGGAAGAATGGAAGAGGGGATGGGTGGAAGAATGGAAGAGGGGATGGGTGGAAGAATGGAAGAGGGGATGGGTGGAAGGTTGGAAGAGGGATGGGTGGAAGAGGGGAAGGTTAGTGGGTTGTATGGGTGGAAGAAAGCACAATCAAGGATGAATGTGGCAGAATACGCGTTTGGTATTCTGCATTAGATGTATCAAAATGTATTGGGTGGGGGAGAGGGGAAGTGAGGTATGAAGGGGGTCGGAGGAAGAAGCACAATCTAACAGAATGTGCTACAGGTATATGATCGCGGAAAGCGCGGAGGAGGTGGATATGCTCCTGAATCTTCTGTGCAAAAACTTTACACACCCTCTGAAAAAAGTTGACATGTAAATTGAAAGAGCGTAGAATAAGTAAGAAGCAATTTGGATAGGTATAAAATATTCCTGGCCATTTGTAAAATAGGCATTTAGAACTACAGAAAAGGAGTCCTAACCGATGAAAAATAGCTTGATTTCAATACTGTTAGCACTGTTGATTTCACTCCCATTGATGAACTGCGGTTTACCACCAGGTTCAATGGAGGGTCCGCTGGATGATCCACAGCAGGAACCGCAGCAAGCGCGTTTACAGGATGAAGACAGAGGGAATACGAAGAAACATAGGATCCAGGATATAGCATATTCACCAGATGGCACCATACTTGCTGTAGCT
Source organism: uncultured bacterium (assembly GCA_964623585.1). Taxonomy (GTDB): domain Bacteria; phylum Poribacteria; class WGA-4E; order WGA-4E; family WGA-3G; genus MSPOR6. The sequence continues at coordinate 10,702 of CAZURU010000143.1, read as the reverse complement.
ACTGGCAACGGTATTTGGCTCTACGACGCACAGACTGGTAAGGAACTTGCTCAATGTGCAGGACATATACATAAAGTCTTCAACATAGCATTTCGTCCGGACGGAGAGACTTTGGCAAGTGTCGCGGGTGGTCAGGATCAGTCTATTCGTATGTGGGACGTGCACACTGGAAAAAACCTACGAACATTCAAATTTCAGGCTTGGGATGTAGCATTTAGTCCAGATGGAAAAACTATTGTATGTGGCGGTTCTTCCCATAAGGTCTATCTGCTGGATGCGGACACAGGTAAGCGCATACGCACATTCACTGGTCATAAGGGTTATGATTATCATGTTCAGGACGTGGCATTTAGTCCGGATGGAAAAACTATTGCAGGTAAGGGTAGTGGCAATACCGTTATTCTATGGGATGCAAACACAGGAAAACTTTTGCAAACATTCACAGGACAGACCAGGGGCATTGGAAGTTTATTAACTTTTAGTCCGGATGGTAAGATGATCGCACGCGAATATGATTCCCACATTTCTCTGTGGGATGTGCACACGGGAAAACGCCTGCAAGCATTCACAGATGCTGGTTCTTTTTTAAAAGTAAGCTCTGCGTTTAGTCCTGATGGAAAGATGATCGTATTGGGAGCGTATAGAAAAGGTCTTGAACTCGGCCTGTGGGAGGTGAAAACAGGAAAAGAAATCCAAACACTCACAGGGTATCTGGAGAATAATCCACTACGTCGGGACCGGTTCGGACGATATATCTATGGTCCAACTCCATTCACTTACTTGGAAATAAATCCAGATGGAAAGACTATCGCAACTGCTGGTTATTATAGTGTCCATCTGTGGGATGTAAACACTGGTTATCTCCGAAAAATCATTCAATTTTGATGCTAATTCTGTTTGGTAAAATAGGATATGTATAACCATTTAGATCAACACTAAAGGAGTCCTAACCGATGAAAAATAGATTGTTATCTATATTGTCCGTACTGTTGATTTCACTCCCATCTATAACTGCGGACTTCCACTACACAAAAAATACTCTTCACAAATTTGATACGGATTAGTGGTGTAAACGCGATAGATGACACGTCCTGAAAATCTCAGCAGATCTGTTATACGATCATAGATCACTGAATGAGAAACATATTGCAAGACTGAATGACGGGTAACCCATCTGGTCTCTAAACTTTCGTCACTCGCGGCTAATTCACCGCTAACATAATCACACAAAAAACCGAACATCAGTTTCTGTGGACTACTGATGTTTGAATAGATTCCAACGAGTGACCCAATTGATGCGTTGACACCTGACTCTTCTTTGATTTCACGTTGTAATGCTTCAATCAGGTTTTCACCTTCTTCAACCTGACCACCCGGACATTCCCACCCCCGTCTTGGACTGCGTATGAGTAAAACATCGCTGTTCGGATGACTTATCAGTCCAGAGACAGCAACGATATGTTTAGGATGCGTCATATATTAGTCCACTCTTAGTTCCTGCTGAAATACCTACGTAGTCGGTACCACCTCAACTGCCACAACAACTTTTCTGAATTAACACGATGTACAAAAAGCTGCTTCCCATACATTTCAAGCACAGGAATCAGGAGTTTGTATTTTGTAAAAAGATCGATATTTCTTGATATATCTATTTCATCTATAACAAGAAATGTTAACTTGGATGTAATGGTCTTCAGTTCCGATTTTGCTTCATCACAAAGCGGACAATCAGGTTTCGTATAGAACTGAAGTTCAAGCGGTTTGGTCTTCATATACAGATTTACGGTACGAAGTTCCCACTATGATAAGATGTCGTGGACGACATGTCCGTGAACATCTGTCAGTCGGAAATCGCGTCCTTGGAAACGATACGTCAGTTTCTCGTGGTCAATACCGAATAGATGCAGCATCGTAGCGTGGAAGTCATGTACATGGACAATGTTCTCAACAGCATTGTACCCTAGTTCATCCGTATTGCCGTAGCTAATACCCCCTTTGACGCCACCACCCGCCATCCACATTGAGAATCCTTTAATGTGGTGGTCACGTCCGCTGCCTTGTGCCATAGGTGTCCTGCCAAATTCGCCACCCCAGATGACTAAAGTTTCGTCTAACATACCGCGTTGTTTCAGATCGTTAACGAGTGCGGCTGTTGCTTTATCAACATAACCCGAGGTCGTCTTAATAGCATTTTGGATACCCCCGTGATGATCCCATCCACGATGGTAGAGTTGAATAAAACGCACACCGCGTTCTGCTAACCTCCGTGCAAGCAGACAGTTTGACGCATACGAACCATCACCCGGTTTTGCGCCATACATATCAAGGACGTTCTGAGGTTCTTTGGAAATATCGGTCAATTCAGGAACACTCGTCTGCATACGAAATGCCATCTCATATTGATTTATCCGTGTAGCGATTGAGGGATCGTCAACCGTTTCATCTAATAGACTATTCAAAGACTGAACGGCACCAACAACATCCTGCTGCTGGTCTGGACTGACGCCACCAGGGTTTGATACATAGTGAACGGGGTCCCCTTTTGAGTGGAATTGAACACCTTGGAATTGTCCGGGTAGGAATCCGCTGTGCCATTGCCGTGTTGCTATCGGTTGGTCCTGTCCGCCGCCAGAAGAGATAAGGACAACATATCCGGGTAGATTTTCGTTTTCACTCCCGAGTCCGTAGAGCAACCAAGACCCCATACTCGGTCTACCTGAGATTGCAGTTCCCGTATTCATGAAGGTATGTGCTGGATCGTGATTTATCTGTTCTGTCCGTAAAGAGCGTACGATACAGATATCATCTGCAAGACTGCCGATGTGTGGAAACGCAGTGCTCATTTGTTGACCGGATTCCCCGAATTTCTTAAATTCATGTGTCGGTCCAAGACATTTTAGTGAATTGGCTTGTCCCTGCAGCTGTGCGATCGGTTGTCCTTTCGTAAATGTTTGCGGCATCGGTTTGCCGTGCATTTCTGCCAGTTTCGGTTTGTAATCCAGTGTCTCTAAATGAGAAGGGCCTCCTGCCATACAGAGATGTATAATCCGTTTTGCTTTCGGTGCAACATGGGGTTCGGAAATAATTCCCTGCCATCGTGCAATCTTTGGAGAAGCGTCTAAGATTGTTGGTGTGAGGAGGGATGCAAGTGCAAGCGACCCAACGCCACGAACTGTTTTACCTAAAAAAGTGCGTCTCGTAAGACGAAGTTTAGTTTCTTCATTTATACTATTTATCAAACCTAATACCTCCTATAGTATATACAACCAAAAATTAACTCGTGAATCCTTTCATCACAAACATAAAGATATAGTAGAGAGGCCACTGAATGATGGCATATCCTAACCAGACGAATCCGAAGAATATAACTCCAAAATAAATAAATGCTAATTTTGGATTAGTGAAACCTCTTGGTGGTGGATCTCCATCATCTTCATCGGCAAGTTTCCCAATCTTAGCCAAGCTGCTAAAAAAGAGCCCGCAGGTAACGCCGACAATGAACGATAGCACCAATGTTAATCTGAAGAACCCTTTTCTCCAGTTTGGTGCATCTTCACTGTTATCTGTAAATTCAAAATAGACTCCACTACCAATACCAAATAGGATGAGTAGTATTGCCAGAAAATAGAACAAATATTTCAAGACACATTTACCTATGATGTCGTATTTTCTTTACTATGTGATAATTTCCTTACACGTGGTCTTGTTGTCAAGCGACGAGTTATCAAGAAATAAACCAACCATACCAAACCGCAAGGAATAATAAATGCAACAAGAAATTCTGCTGCGTAGAAAAGTTGAGTTGTCAACGGTTTTTGGTAGGGTACCCACATTATATCTGCTTTGCGTAAGGCGTTATATCTAACAAATTCGTGATATAAATATGTTCCTGTTACGCCCCAAAATCCGATTAAAATAGACAAGACAAACGTAATGGGGTATAAAACTAATTTCCAGTTAATCGATTTCATATATTCTCCTCGACTAATATCTCGTGATAGTCTCATGTAAGTTTAGAATAACGCGTGCTACTGATGTCCATGCAGCGTGTTTGGTTGGTTCAACACCTTTCGCCATTGGTGCTTCACCCATTGCAACCAACTTTTTCGCTGTCTCTGGATCACTGGCATACTCGGTCTTATGTTTCTCAAATAATGCAGTCATGATTTCTAATTCTCTAGGTTTTGGCAGGCGTGACAGTGCTTGATTGTATCCCCACTTGATACGCTCTTCAGGTGTTTGTCCACCCTCTTTGATGATACGTTGTGCAAACACTCGCGCTGTCTCAACATAAGTCGGATCATTTAGGAGTGTGAGTGCCTGCATCGGTGTATTTGAAGTGGATCTTTCGGCAGTACACTCCTGTCTACTGGGAGCATCAAACGCCATCATGCTGGGATGCAAGAAAGTTCTCTGCCAATGGGTATAAAGTCCTCTACGATACTGACTTTCACCGGAATCATGCACATATTTCCGTTTCGGGAAGTTTAGGTTCGAGTAATAGCCAACCGGTTGGTAAGGTCTAACACTCGGACCTCCGATTTTCTGCACAAGTAGACCGCTCAGTAACAGTGCGTTGTCCCGCACAATTTCAGCATCAAGTCGCCAGTGTGACTGCCGCGCGATGAGTCGATTGTAAGGGTCTTTTTCGCGCAATGCCTCGTTCGCTCTTGACGATTGCTTGTAAGCGTTAGAAGTCACGATGAGTTTAACCATGTGTTTGACGTTCCAACCGCTATCCATAAATTCAACGGCTAACCAGTCGAGGAGTTCTGAATGCATTGGCGGTTCACCTTGGGAACCCAGATCATCTAAAACACGGGAAATACCGGTCCCAAAATAGAGTGCCCAAAGCCGATTTACAAAAGTGCGTGCAGTCAGCGGATTGTTTCTTGATACCACCCATTTTGCAAGGTCAAGTCGTGTTGGACGACGGTTCTTAATACCGATTTCACCCATAAATTTAGGAATCATTGGGTCAACGATTTCCCCGGAATCGTCCAACCAGTTTCCTCTTGGTAGAACACGTGTTGTGCGTGGTTGCACAGAAACGGTCGTCAGAGAATATGGACTCTTTGTTCTAATCTCATTCTTCCGTTTTTCCAGTGTTGAAATCTCATTGCGTATACCATCCAATGCTGGCGCGATCTGTCTATAATAATCACTAATCCGTTTTCGTTGGTCTGTCGTTCTGACATAAGGATCAACTTGTATGGCATTTATCACGGCATTGTCGTGGGAATTTTTGGTGACAAAACCGACGGTCGTTGTGAATCCTGCAATGTCCCAATAGGCTTTACCACCGAACTGTGTGAACGCCATTCCCTTTAGTACACTTCCTGCTTTTAAGCCAACAACGGTTGGTTCAACTTCAAGACGTACCCATTTACCGAGTTCTGGTAGGTCTCCCATCGGTCTATGTGCGGGTGTATCGTTGCCGATTTCTCCGTAAGTAATCTTATCTTCACCCCAGAATGCCCGATGTTCCCAGTTACCATCGTTCCACTGCAGCATAATTGTCTGAGGAGGATTCTCAGGGTCTAACCAAACGTAAGCGAAGAGTTTATCGCCTTCAGATAACGTAAACTTGCGGTTAGCATTGTCAAACGCATGTTGAACGAGTTGGTCTGGTGCTGCTGTTTGAATACGTGAGAACTTCTTACTATAGACGGGTGCCTCATTCTTACCGACGAATTTCCAAGTACCTTGATTCTTTCCACCGTTGGTTTGAGCATCGTCTACCCATGGATAATCTGCTGGTTCAGTTGAAGCGAGAAGTGTGTTGATCTCGTCTTCCCACTGCTTTTGTTCAGCTTGTAGTCCTGGAGATGTCAACGCAAATACTTTTCGTAGTCTCGTTAATTCATCATCAATTTCCTGCATTTCAGTCAGCTGTTCTGCTGATGGTAGCATGACGACAGGATCCCATTTGCTACCGCCTCCATAGACACCGGGTCCTTGAATATCTGCAAAGAATGCAGCAAAACTGTAGAAATCTTTTGCGGTAAAAGGATCAAATTTATGGTCGTGACACTGTGCGCAACCGAGTGTAGCCCCCAACCAAACAGAAGCAGTTGTTCGTACTCTATCAGCTGCATAGATTGCAAGATATTCCTTTGCTTGTGCTCCACCTTCCGCTGTCGTCTGATTGAGTCTATTGTAACCTGAAGCGACTTTTTGTTCCGCGGTTGCATTCGGGAGTAGGTCTCCTGCAAGATTCTCTAATGTGAACTGATCAAACGGCATATTGTCATTGAACGCTTTTATCACATAGTCTCTATAGGGCCAAACGCTAACGTTTTCATCAGAATGGTAACCGCTTGTATCTGCGTATCTTACTAAATCGAGCCAATATATCGCCAGTCGTTCACCGAATTGCGGTTTTGACAGCAACCGATTGATCAATTGGTCATAGGCTTTCGGACTATCATCTCTAACAAATTGTTCAACTTCACCAGATGTTGGAAGTAATCCTGTCAAGTCAAAGTGTAACCTGCGTATGAGTGTCCGTCTATCTGCTTCTTGCGATGGTGCAAGTGCTTCCTTCTCCAATCTGCTCAGTATAAATTGATCTATTGGATTACGGATCCAATCTGTATTCTCAACCGCTGGTGGTTCAACTTTTTGCGGAGGACTATATGCCCAGTGTTCTTTCCATTCTGCCCCCTCCTTAATCCACTGAATAAGCGTATCAATCTGTTCTTGTGTCGGTTGTCTATGGGAAGTCTCTGGTGGCATCCGCCTATCAACATTTTCGTGTGTGATGCGTAAAACGAGTTCGCTGTTCTCAGGTTCGCCTGGGACAATTATCGGATAACCGCTTGGTTCCGAAAACGCTCCCTCCTTCGTGTCAAGACGTAGGTCCGCTTGACGTACTGCTGGATCTGGACCGTGACATGCGTAACATTTATCCGACAATATCGGTCGAATATCTTGGTCAAAATCAATCTTCTTAGCAACCCCTAATTGTGTTGTTGTGAACAACAACAGAACTGTTAAGACACAAACTAAACCTTTGCCAAACGGTAATAACGGATATATCTTTTTTTCATTGCACTGCCTAAACATTGCGGAACATCTCCTCCTCAGCGTGTTATGTGCATTACTGTTTTAAAAATCGCTGGATTCTGTTTGTCAAGTAATTTACCATATAAGTGTAATATATGCAAAGAAAATATCACGACTTGAATTATTATATACTTTAGAGTATAATAATCTAAAGTATAATAATTTGGATGTATGGTGAGGAGTTATGTTCATAAACCGAGAGCAAGAATTAGAATCGTTAGAAGATATGTATCGTTCAGGAAAAGCAGAATTCTTTGTGCTATACGGTAGACGTCGAATTGGCAAGACTGAACTATTATTGCAGTTTTGTAAAAACAAGCACACTACCTATTTCCTTGCGAGTCAGCAAAAGGAACATGATCACCTTCAACAACTGAAACAGGTAGCACGACAAGTGATTGATGATCCACTTCTGCAAAATATCACCTTCAATGACTGGGAAACTGCGCTGATCTATTTCGCTCAAAAATCAGAACAAGAGAGATTAATCTTGGTACTTGATGAATTTCAGTATCTATGTGAAGACAATGCAGCACTTCCTTCGCTCATACAACGTTTTTGGGATTTACACGGGAAAAACAGCAACCTTTTCCTAATTCTGTGTGGTTCACAGGTGAGTTTTATGGAACGGGAAGTGTTAGCAGAACGATCTCCCCTATACGGCAGACGTACCGGACAATTGCAGTTGATGCCATTGACGTATCGGGATAGTGGACGTTTTTTTTCCGACTATTCATCAAAAGAAAAGTTAATCATCTATGGCATACTCGGAGGGATTCCAGCATATCTTAATCGCTTTGCAGATCAACTTTCGTCAAATACACAACAAACATCTAATAAAACGATTGAACACCTTGTAAAAGATGAATTACTCACCCCGCAAGGATATCTATTTGATGAAGCAAACTTTCTATTACGCATGGAACTCAGGGAACCAAGGACTTATGCAAGTATACTGCATGCAATTGCCAACGGTTCGACGCAGCTCAACGAGATTTCACAACGGGTGCAATTGGAGCAGACGAAGACTAATAAATATATAAGTGTGCTCAGAGATTTAGGTATGGTGGAGAGAATTACATCCATCACAGAACGAGCACCACAGAAAAGCAGAAAGGGACTATACAAGATTGCTGATAACTACCTTAATTTCTGGTTTCGGTTTATTCTACCGAATAGAAGTCTGATTGAATCTGGAAATGCTGATCTGGTATATCGGGAGATGATTGAACCCCATCTATCTGATTACATGGGACCCCTATTTGAAGACGTTTGCCATCAATATGTCACAAGGTATTGGCATGAGAAACTAAAAATCGCACCAAAACGGATTGGTGCACACTGGGGATCGGGGTCTGAAATTGACCTATTGACAGAGAACATAGACGATAGTCACTGGATTGGTGAGTGTAAATGGTGGGGAACACCTGTTGGCGAAAACGTCTTAAACCGTCTGATTGAACATTCTGCAAAACTACCCGATCACTGGAAACAGAATCCAAGATATGTGCTGTTTTCTGCTGGCGGGTTTACAGACTCACTCAGACAAAAGGCAGAAGCAGAAGATGTTGTGCTAATTGATCTAAATGATCTTTAAATTTAAAAATGCTAATCGTGATTAACAATTGGACGGTGTGGGTCAATAAGCGCGTTATTTTTATCTTTTCTACGTGGTGGTGGCAAAGCATCGACTTTCGCTTTGAGTCTTGAAAGGACATCAGCATAATCAGGATTGTCTATTAAGTTGTTACATTCGTCTGGGTCATTAGATAAGTCAAATAGTTGTGGTTGCCAGCCTCTGTCGTTATCAAAACGGAAATACTTGAGATCACCCTCTTTTACCATAACAGAAGGTCCGTTCTGTGCACGCCAGAGTTCACTATATACTGTATCATGCCAATCTCCTATGTTCCCTTCAATAAGTGGCACAAGAGATTTCCCGTCAAGTTCATCGGGGACAGGAATATCCGCTAACTCACACAAAGTTGGGAACAGATCTACTAAAGAAACGTTCTGTTTAACGACTTGCGGTTCTCGTCCAAACCTATTTGGATACCATATTGAAAGTGGGACACGTGCGGACGCTTCGAAATAACTCTGTTTTTCCCACAACCCTTTCGTACCGAGCATCTCACCGTGGTCGGACAGAAACACGACAATAAAATCATCAAGCACATTGAGGTGTTCTAATTTCTCAATCACACGACCAAACTGTGCATCCATCCACTCAATCATACCGTAATATGCTGCAGTGGCGCGATGCGCTTGTCTGTAAGTAACATCCTTACCTACCTTTACCCTAAAGAAGTCGGCGTATCCGAAGTTTTCGTTCGGTTCTTCAATTATGGGTTCAACCCGCTGCATGTAGTAATTAAAAAGATCAAGGGGACACTGATACGGATAATGCGGTGCTATTAGACTGACTGCCATGCAAAGCGGACTGGCTTTCGGTCTGTCATACGAAGCATTGACGAAATACTCTTCAAGGAATAGAACGGCACCGTCTACATTGTATTGATCGTGTAGCATCCAATGTCCTATACCGGGTTGTGCATCTCGAATTTCTTGTGCTGTCTTATCCCGTTTCATACCTGTTCCGGGTTCTCGTTCAAACTGCGCGGTGTGTTCATCTTTAACAGACGGATACGGATATCCATTATTTCCGATGATATCGCGTCCTATCCGTTCGTACCAGCCGTGCATGACATCTTTTCCAACGAAATGCATTTTACCTGCACAGCACGAATAATAGCCGTAGTTGCCGAGATGTCCAGGGATTGTCCGGATTTCTGTCGGCATCGGGTCACCAAAGTTTAGACAACCACTGTTGCGGGGATATAGACCTGAAAGAAAACTCTGTCTTGCTGGTACACAGACAGGTGATGGTGTATAGGCGTTTCGGAAGTATGTCCCTTCGTTCATAAACCGAGACAGTGTCGGTGTTCGGATAGCGGTATCGCCTTCAATGGGTAGGATATCAGGTCTGTGTTCATCGTTGATGAGTAAGAGAATGTTTGGTTTGTTTTGTGGCATGTTTAGTATAATGACATCAAGTCTTCTTCTCCTTTGAATGTTTTTTTCAAGAATTCTGGTGTAATCCACCTTTTGCCGGGGTCTTTACCCGGTTTATAGTATCCATAAACAACAGTCCATCTGGTATCACTATGCTGTTTCCTTGGCGTTACTGCATGTGCCGCATGCGTCCACATCAATACGACCGTTCCTTCTGGTACGGATAACGTTTGAATTTCCAATGGTTCACCCGTTTTAGGATGATTTTTTCCGTTTAACCAACCTTCTCGTAATGCTTCATCTGTTGCAGCATGAATTTTGGGGTCTCGGTATAGATGACTCCCGGGTACCGCTTTCAAACCTCCGTCATCTGCTTCAAATCCGTTCACATAGAAGAAAATACGGATGTATCCGTAACGGGGGTCATCCTCTGAATAACCGTGACTATGCCAGTGGATACCACCATTTCCTCCAGGACGATTTAGACTGACGCAGTGGTCATATCGTATGTCTTCCCCAAGCACTTTCCGTGCAAGTTCTAACATCTGTGGATGCGCGATCACACTTTCAAGGTAGCTATCGTATTCTGCTGAGAAACGATTTGGTTCATGCCCTTCTTTAC
>CAZURU010000142.1:0-11451 GCA_964623585.1 uncultured bacterium | reverse complement strand
ATCCTTGAAAAAGCGAAATTCTAAACAGAAAAACCCACATTTGCGTAAGTCCTGTTCATAATGGTATTCACGATGGATCTGTCAGAATACGCGTTTGGTATTCTGCATTGATTAGGAAATCGCACCTACCGGCCAGGGAAAACACAAAATTGGCGTCTTTGAGGACACTAAAGAAATAACCTCCATCACTGGAGGTTATTTCTTTCAATTGCAATTAGTGATCATGATGGTCTGTCTTGTGATAATGCAAACGAAGCAGATCAGCACCAAAATCATCCGCAATATGTCGCCAAACCGAATGAATGTGATTCGCACTGTTTTGCGTATTATCATATTCAACAAAGAAGAATGGACTATGCAGCCTGTAGTAATGCGGCATTCCGCGCTCCTCACCACCCGCCCATGCAAAGTGAATATCATTTAGGCTACTTTCACGGAGTTTCCGACGTTCAATCTGGGCAACCTCATCAGGTAACCTATCAATATATTCATGAATTAACTGTATCAGAAGTTCACGTTGATACGTCTGCATCGTTTCAAGTGCTATTCCCTCAACGGTATCAAACTCAACTTTAGGTGCATTTCGTGTCAGAATATCGGGTGGTGCTTCAGTGTTAATCACTGCATGTGTCTTTTGGTAAGGCGTGAAACTTGCTAAAAGTTGTCTTGCCAAGTCCTCTTCAGCAAAAAGAACCCGTAACCCTTTCTTCTCACCATGACGTACCTCCGCAGGATTCGATCCAAAGAAAAAAGGATTAGGAGAGATTAACTCTCTATTGACTACGGTGAAGTTTAAGGAGACATGATGTCCTTCCGCACGCCAACCCCAGGCACTATTACCTGTTGGATCGCCAAATATAGTAAAAAAGTAGAATTCCGGATTGCGTTCAAGTCTGCCTTCACCCTCATTTTTTTCAATCTCTCCAAGTATCGACTCTAAATTAATTATCGCTCGTGCTTTTTCATAGCCATTTGCACTTAAACCACTTGCCATGAGCGCAAAAGCAAGTTCTTGTTGCTGACTGTTTAACTCTTTCAACGATACACCTTGTCTATCCCACATCTCAATAGGAATATAGTGCCAACGAAAACGCTCATTACCATCAAAAGGTTGGCATGCTTTTTCTCGTAAATCCGAAGGTAAACCATCCAATAAATTCTCTGCTGCAGTCGTCATACGCGCAACCGTTTCTGATGCTGGAACAACAATTGGCGATGACCCAAGGTCTCTGTTCACATTTTCCATTCTAAAGTACCTCACATTCTGATATCTAATCATTCATATATCATCATTTTAACGCATTTCTCTTCAAAAATCTACAAAAATTAAAATAATACCATTTCTAAATGAAAATGCCTCTTTACTGTAGCACATTCTGTTAGATTGTGCCGTTCACCGCTTCATCTCTAAACAGTCGGTAATGAGAGAAAAAATAATTGAAATGGTATAAATATCCTCTTAATATTCAGCAATTCATAAATGCATCACAATATTTTCCTAATATCTAATATTACTGTAAACAAAATAAATGTCATACACGTTAAAAATGATAAGTTGTTAAATACTGAACGAAAGTCTGGCAATTAATATGGACAAAATGATTGAAGATGAAATGCTCGTAACTCAGTTCAAATCAGGCATTCAGAAGGCTTTTGACGAGTTAATGAAACGATATGAACGTAGAATATTCAGTTATCTCCTACGTTCTGTCAGAAATTATGAAGATGCTGAAGAATTGACACTTGAAGTCTTTTTCAAAGCATATCGCGCATTAGGTTCCTGGGAACCAAAAGCAAAATTCTCTACCTGGTTATATACGATCGCTTCAAATCTCTCAATTGATTACCACCGTTCAAAATCAAGAAATCCCGTCTTTACGTTTGAAGATGAAAACGTTATCGAAAAAAGATTAGTCGCAACTGACATCTCAAGCAACCCAGAAAAACAGCTTGAAGATAAAGAACGTGGAGAAATCATACGAGCCGCAGTAGATGAACTCTCGGCAAAACAGAAGGAAGTCTTTATGCTATCACGATACGAAGGCTTGCAGATAAAGGAAGTCGCAGATGCACTCGGTATGGCTGAAGGAACTGTAAAAATACACCTACATAGAGCAATCAAAAAATTACAGACACTACTTCAACCTTTATGGGAAAACAATGAAATTTAGAAAAGATATGTAACCAAAATATATAGCATAGATATGTAGGAGGTAAATTCATGACCAAGTGTAATATATCTGAAGCATACATTATAGATTATGTCACCAGTGAATTAGACGATACAGATTCTGCTGATTATAAACATCATCTGGCAACATGCAACCATTGCATTCGTCAAGTTAACGCACTAAAGCATGTACTTCAATTGGTTGATACTGCTGAAGCAGAAATTACACCAAATGCAATTGTCCCCACAGACCTTAATTCAAAGTTATACAGACGTCTGGCTGAAGAACCGATCCAAAAACCCTCAATTCAATCACGATTTGCAGATTTCATCTCAAAACTTGGATTGATTCTACAAATACAGAAACGCGCAACCGTTGGACTACTCGCTGTAGCTGCTGTCGCTATAACACTGATCGTCGGTAATCCATTTGAAAACAAACCGACTTTCGAGGTTAATCAGACAGAATCAGCCGATGCACGAATTGAACAGTACCATCATCAAGGTATACAACGCAGCATGGAAGACGTCATTCGAAATAAGAATCTACGACATTCAGATGAATGGAATACTGTGAGCCAACTCAATCGCGTCAAAGACCAAGCAAAAGGCACTGATTGGGCAGTAATTGCCAACAAACACCTAAAAGGTGTCAGCACAAAACTGTAATCATCTAATTCACAATACATTCATACATTAAGCAGGAATCTCTGTGAAAAAATATAGATACATTAGAAACGCATTACTTTGGACATCTTGTATACTTCTGCTGTTGTGCACTGCTCTATTTCAAGCAGTTGCTCAACAGAAGAATATCACCATTTTAGTCCAACAGAAAAAATATTCAGAAGCTGCATCTGAATTAAAAAAACTCTTGCAGGTAGCAAAGGGAATTGAAACACACAGCTGGTGTTATTATCAACTCGGAGACATATATTACAATTATACACAACAATACCAGAAGGCACTCAATGCTTACAAGAATATACTTAAGTTACAGAACGATGGATTACCCATCGCTGAGATATTTCTCGCATATATCAAAATCGGAGATGTATACACAAGGATGGGGAAACATGAAAAAGCAATTCTGAACCTTAACACGCTGCTCCAGGTGACAGACGAAACCAACTTTGTACACAAAATCAGCTCTCAAAAGATCCGAGATATTCAGAAAGCTTTACAAGATCTAATGATTCAGAAAGAAATTGTACAAAAGTATAAGAGAACATCAATTGAAGCAGTCGCACTATTTCAGATCGCAGAACTATACAGATCACAATCGCAACTCAATCAACCTGAAATCGCGATTGATACATATCAAACTCTCCTGAAGAAGCATCCAAACCACAAAATGGCACCAGAAGCACAATGGAGAATAGCACATATACGACACACAGTCCTACATCAAACAGAACTAGCAGTTGAAGCATATAAAAAAGTAGCAGATAAATATCCTACAAGTAACTTCGCTGCTGAAGCTCTCTTCCATATAGCAAATATACATCGACAAGACGATAAATTTGAAAAAGCACTCACAGTTTACCGCACCATAAAAGAACGATATCCAAACTTCTGGATTACACATGCACTATTCTATTGGTCTGGTGTCTGCCATGAAAAACTCCAGAACTATACCGACGCACGCAGAGCGTTCCAAGTATTCCTAAAAGTATACCTGCCAACACTCGATCCTGTTGACCTCGGACAAATTGAAATGTATGATAAAACTGTCACTCAAGTCAGTCAACTCATACAGACAAGAATCAATACAATAACCAAGATAATTCCAAAACACGAATATGAAAAAACGCAAAAGGCAATCGAAAACAATCAATATCTAAATGCACTCTCTTATGCACGAAACCTGATTGTCATTGCACCAGATTCAGAATATGCCAAACGGATATCATCACAACTCCGATCATTAGAATATCATGCTGCAATTCAAAACTTACAGGTCAGAATGAATGATACGAACTTTGATACAGCAAAAAAAACCAGCACACAACTACAAATCGCTGCTATCTATGAACGCGAACTGCATGATTATGCAAAAGCAGTGGACGCATACAAGACTGTTATAAAAGATAATCCAGCATCTGTTTACGCTGCAGAAGCACGATATCGCATCGGCATTATATCTGCTGACATACTCGCAAAACCGAATACTGCACTTCAAGCATTTAACGATGTGATTAAACATCATCCAAATACACTAGAAGCTATGATGGCTACTTTCCATATCGCAGAAATATATGAGAAACTAAAAAAATTCGATGAAGCATTAAAAGCATACCAAAAAACAAGTGCATACCCCGAACGAGAGTTATATCTT
Organism: uncultured bacterium; assembly: GCA_964623585.1. Taxonomy (GTDB): domain Bacteria; phylum Poribacteria; class WGA-4E; order WGA-4E; family WGA-3G; genus MSPOR6. The sequence continues at coordinate 6,943 of CAZURU010000142.1, read as the reverse complement.
TCTGGCGGATATAAGGACAGTTTTGCCGATAGAGCACAATTTCGAATCGGAAGAGTTCATTTTGAAGACAAAAGATTTTCTAATGCACGTTACGCCTTTGAGGAATTCATCAAAAAACGACCAAACTCACCAAGATTCGCAGCCGCACACGTCTTCTTAGCTGTCATGCACCAAGAAAATGGAGAGAACGATTTAGCACTGAAATACTATAGAAAATCCGAAAAACTCATAAATAAAAACGGAGTGCAAGCACAAACCATCATTGACGAAGCTGGAAATCTCGGATTTCAGAATAAGGATACTTTGATAAAGTTTCTACAAGATCGTCAGAATCGGTTAAAGAACGAATAATTCACCACTCATAATACACGAGTAATTTAAGTAGACAAAAACTGTTTAATCCTATAAAATAATATCATTACTAATCGAGAATACCTCAGTTTGACTATAAATAGAATAAAATAATAGAATAACGTAAGTTTGATAAATCAGAACAAATAACTACGTAGGTTGGGTTGAGGAACGAAACCCAACATCTTGACCGATTATATAGCAATACCTGTCGGGTTTCGTGCCTCAACCCGACCTACAACGCATATTGCATTTAATTATCAAACTCACGTTAGAATATAGGTATTCAGTGACGATTAAATCACAAAAACATAAGTGAAATATGAAAAGACTTTCAGCAAGACAAGGCAGACAAAGGAGATGATTTATGATTCGTCCGATTTATTATTGGGGAGCCGCCCTCTTCCTAATTCTTATCGTAGGGGCGACCGTGCTTTTTGTTGTCAATCATAAACGGGAGATGCACCAGATGCAACAGGAGTTACAAGCTGCACAAGCATTGGAAATGAAGCAGACTGCACAGCAGAAGCATCACCCTGCGTCTCCAGAATTCACAGCAAAACAATTGGCAACACAAGAAACAACGGAAAACATATTTAGGTCCAAAACGCATGATGTTACAGCAGACAAAACGACAAAACCGGCACCTGTTCCGGTTTCTCCACACGGTTTCGGACCCTATCCACCACTACCCCCCAGTTGGACTGAAACGCCGGAAGAAATCTGGGGGAACTGTGTTGACCCCGACCATGAACTCCTCAAAAGAGTGCACATAAAACTCCTCTCACAAGGTGTAGATGTCCTTGGCGGTTACTTGGACCCTGATAACGGCAAGGTCTATCCAAGTATCCCCAGTATTATCTATGCCGAATGGGAGGACTATGAAGGTAGCAAATATCTTGCAGGCATATCAGGATGTCCCGCATCTGTAGATAGACTCAGTGCTATCGCAAAGGCTAAGTTTAGCAGGGGTGAAGATGATAGCCTCTACGAGGCCGATGTCCCCGCAGATATTCAACTCATCTCATACGAAGAAGCGGGTATTGACCCCTATCAGTTCTTAGGACTCACTCGTCCATAAAAAAATATAAAGGAGATATATAATGTTTTTTCGCATACTTTTTACCACCCTTTATATAGGGTTGTCATTGACACTTTGCACAACACCACTACACGCGGATTACAAGAAGGCGACGATAAGAGACACGTTCGTAGGGAAACGTTGTGTGGACAGTGAAAAAGAGGAGAACGGAAGAGAACCGCAAGAGAGTGACTTGACAGACGGTACAGCGAACTTATACCCCTATGCACGTATTATAGCAGAACACGATGATAACGAATTCCTACAATCCGATGGAACAGCGTTTAAGGCAACGGGTAAAATTAAAGGTACCGCACCTAACAATAGTTATAACGGATTTTGGAATATGGATCTTGTCGCATGGACCAAACAGAAGAGTTACCCTAATTCCGGTAATAAAAAATGGGATGGTTCAGTGTCTAAAAGATACGAACAGAAAGATAAATGGAAAGGTGATCCGAAACATCTCAAGCCTTTAATAGGTCACTTCTATCATTGCACTGCCACTGACAGTATCACTGGCGGCGACGACCTGCAGTATTATGTTGATAGGGGATTGTATCCACCACATCAAGAGCTTGCATACGCTTACGCGCATGATTTTCTACGTTCTGAAGCGGATGAATGGGATGAGACCCCAGGTTTGTCTTCTATGAATAGTAGTTACATTAAAATAGATGGTGAAGAGATGGTTGATACAGCACCAGGGGACTCTGTTTCGGCACGGTTAGTCATGCCATCTGACAAAGGGTACGCAAAGATACATTGGTATCTTGCGGGTCCTGATGATGCGGGGTTGGGGAATGAGTTAGGGGATCCGACGAAGTCATCAGGGGATGACATTGAGGTAGAGCCGCACCATACTTTCTCAATGCCCTCGGATGCTTCAGGCGTTTATACCTTCACTGCCTATATCTATCCGCACTCTAACGCGGAGGATAATACGGTCTATACTTACAGTTTTAAGATTTACTGTTCTTAAGTCTTGAGACTATTTTACACAAGCAGGTATACTATGTGTATCTGCCTTGTCTAATAGAATGTCTATTTTGGCAAAGATATTGTTTCTATAATTGAATGGGTAAATTGGGCAGAATACTAAACGCGTATTCTGCCGAGAATAGTTATGGAATTACCTAATTTATTTTTTAATCTTCATCTGGAGCAAGGAGTCAGCGGTACTTTTTCTTACTTGACAATAACTTTACACACCCTATATTCTGACTGAGTATGTGAAGTTATTCTCACTATAAGTGTCAATTTTGGGATTTCATAAGCTCTTGAATAGTAGAAGGCACTCTCCGAGTGCCTTCTCAATTAAAAAAGGTGACAGAATATTTACAGACGCATAACTTGGAGGAAAAGACATTTGCCAGCTGAAGTCCTGAACGGTACCCGACTTGCACAGAAAATACGAAGTCAAATACGCAAGAAACTTAAAGAACTTACTTTTACACCAGGACTCGCTGTCATCCAAGTAGGGAATGATCCCGCCTCTTCGCTATACATCAAACACAAGCAGAGAGACTGTGCAAAAGTACATATACATTCTGAATTGCATCATCTTCCCGATGACAGTTCACAGAAGACACTCATACATAAAATCGAAAAACTAAACTCTCATCAAGGTATACATGCAATCTTAGTACAAATGCCGTTACCCGAACACATCAACCCAAATAAAGTTGTTGATTCAATCGCACCACATAAGGATGTTGACGGCCTAACACCACTCAACTTGGGAAATCTATTTATAAATCACGAATCAGTCACACCATGCACACCAACTGGAATTATTAGACTCATTGAATCGACAAATGTACCTATTCAAGGAAAGCATGCAGTTTGTGTCGGGAGAAGTCATCTCGTTGGAAAACCGCTAGGTATAATGCTGTTAAACCGCAATGCCACTGTTACCTACTGTCATTCAAAAACCAAGAACCTTGCGGATATCACAAAAAATTCAGATATACTCATAGCAGCAGTAGGCAAACCTGAATTCATTACGGCGGAAATGGTAAAGCAGAACGTTACAGTTATTGATGTTGGAATCAATAACGTCAATGGTAAACTTGTAGGAGATGTGAAATTTGATGAAGTAAAAGAAGTTGCTGGCTATATTACGCCAGTACCAGGAGGCGTTGGACCGCTAACCCGTGCTATGCTGTTAGAAAATACACTGAAGTTAGCGATTAATAATAATTCAACCTCATAAATATTTGGAGGACAATATGGCATTTCCAGGATTTGAGTTAAATAACAAAGTCATGCTAATCACGGGTTCCGGTAAAGGCATTGGCAAAGGTATCGCAATCGCAGCTTCACAGATGGGGGCAAAGGTTATCCTCAACAGTCGTACACGTTCAGACTTAGATGATGTCGCAAATGAGATACGAGCAGCCGGAGGTGAAGCAGAACCTTTAGTATTTGATGTGAGTGATATGGATTCAGTCGCTGATGGAGCAAAGTCAGCTATCGATGTGTGGGGCAGAGTTGATATACTTGTCAACAATGCTGGTACAAATCGTCCAAAACCTGCATTAGAACTCACTGAAGAAGATTGGGATGCAATCTACGATCTAAATCTAAAAGGTCTTTTCTTTCTAACACAAACACTCGTTAAACCGATGATTGAACGAGAAAATGGTAAAATTATCAATATCTCCTCAACCATGGGATTAGTCGGGGGGCCACTCAGGACAGCATACTCAGGTAGCAAGGGAGGTGTCGTCCTACTAACCAAAGGTCTCGCAGTTGAATGGGCACCACACAACGTTACTGTAAATGCAGTTGCTCCTGCATTTACACGGACACCACTCGCAAATGTGTTATTACAAAGAAAAGAGTTCTATGATGATGTCGTCAGCCGCATACCAATGGGACGCGTCGGTGAAGTAGATGAAATCGTCGGCGCTGTTCTCTTCTTAGCGTCTGATGCAGCAAACTGGATAACAGGTCAAACAATCGCAGTTGATGGAGGTTGGGTTGCCTGGTAACCAAAATAACCAAAAAATAACCTAAAAACCATCTAACTACTGAATAATCAATCTAAAATTAGGAGAATATATTGTGAAACGTTTTTTTGTTTTAACAGGTATCGCAATTGCGGTCCTTTTACAATTTAGTTGTTCTACAGAACAAGATCAGGAAAATATCAACAATCCTACTCTAAGTGGAATAACTGATGACATTAATGCAGCACCTTTAGTCGAGGAAGTTAATCTGGATAGCATGTATGAAGATGAAGTTCGCAGACTCGCAACAAAAACACCCGTACAAGTCATCACTGTAATCGAAGGAACAAGTAAAGTTATTTTTGATGCAGAATTCCGAAGAGTACAACCTACAGGATTCGATTTCCCATTATATGAGTGTGTGCTAACAGATGAAGCAATTCAAGCAATGGGAGGAACTGCTCAAGGGATGTCTGGAAGTCCTGTAGGTCCACCAGGTAAAGTATTCGGGGCATTGTCTTATGGTGAAGCATGGGCAGCAACACCACACCGTTTTTGGGTAACCCCAATCGATGCAATGGAGGCTACCCTTGAGCATACCACATTTGGTGAATTCTTAAACCCTGCAGCTGCACCAAGTGCCGTTGTAAACGCAACTTATACACAGGTCAAAACCCCGTTCACTATCACAGGAATTGATAATAACAGACTTGAACAACTGTCTTCACACCTCAGTGGCACACGATTCGATTCTATCCAGTTCTATTCCAAAATTGGAGGTGCACCAGCAGCTCCACCTCTAAACGCATCCCATAACCTTTCAGCTGGAGACATGATCGGAGTCGCAACAGTAACGGGAGATGTCGTTAATTCCGTAGGATTCGGAACAGTAACACAAGTCTACGGGGACAAATTCGTCGCATTTGGACATGACATGTTCCTTGATGGACAAGTATCACTGCCTGTTTATAGAGCCGTTGTAGATGGAATAGTACCAAACACCCGTATATCATATAAATCATCATCCGCATACGGAAACCCTATAGGCACTATAACGAAAGACCTTAGACCAGGTATTGTTGGTGAACTTGGACCACCACCAGCTATGATCCCTGTTAATGTCATATATCAACCTATTAACAGTACAGAACCTATCAAGAAAAGACATAAAGTCGCATACGGACAAGAATCATTTATACCAATCGTAGCTGCAACTACATTAGATGCAATACGGATGGAAGTCAATCATGGAACAGTTGAGGGAAATGTTGTAATTAGTTTCAAAGAAACCGATAACGTCTATACAGCCTCTTTCCGAACAATCGCACCCGACCCACATAAATCTGTATTAGCAAACATAGATTCAATCATTGAACCGTTTACAAATAAACTCATTAACGGAGCTGGAAGAGCAACTATAGATGAAGTTAATATCTCATTGATAGATATTCCACATATTCTTCACGCTGAAATTACAGACATTCATGTTGTTGGCGAAGTCAAACAGGGGGAAGTCGCAACATTTGTTCTTGAAATGCTGCCACACTGGACTGCAGCAGGAGAAACGCGTTCAATGAATAGGGAAGTGGAGCTTGAAATTCCAGAAAACTTCGTGACAGGCCCCGCCAAACTCTCAATGTCTGCAGTAACCGAATTCGGCCATAATCCATTTAGTTCACAATTCCCACCTTCACCTACCTCATTAAACGGTTTTATTACACAACTCAAAAATGCACAATTTGACAAAGGGTTAGTTCTTGTAACACTAGCAACTAAAGAAGAACCAATGCAAGGTGAACTTGAAAAACTCCTTGAAAAATTCTTTGCACGGTTTTTCGATACTTTGTCTGAGAATCTACAATCACCAGCGGACGGAACAGTTGCCGATGAGAATAGTGAATTATCTCCCAACGACGAAGAACCACCAGGCGAAAATGTTGAATTGCCTGATGATGGTGAGATAGTTGTTGAAGAAACTGATATGATCATTGAAGGGGATATGATGGAAGACATCCCATCTGATACACCTATTACGGGTACAGCACTCATCGTGCCACGATTTATCATTACAGGGGATACAGAGGTAGAAGTAGAAGTTCTTCCAGTCGATGTTGAATTGGACGAAGACGCAGAAGACAAAACTGAATAAATCCTTCATCTAAGCAAAAGGGGCAACGCACTGTTGCCCCATAACCATCAAATTTAGCGATATCCAATACCATGCTTATAGCACATTCTGTTAGATTGTGCCTCTCTTTAATGCAGAATACCGAACGCGTATTCTGCCACATTCTGTTAGATTGTGCCGTTCACCGCTTCATTCTAAACAGTCGGTAATGAGAGAATAATTAATAGAAATGGTATTACCCACCATCAAATCACAATACCCAAATAGAAACACCTGATTAATGGCAGAATCCACCCTTCCACCCTTCCACTCTTCCATCCTTCCCCCTCTTCCATCCTTCCCCCTCTTCCATCCTTCCCCTCTACCAATCTTCCCCCCTCTTCCATCCTTCCCCTCTTCCATCCTTCCCCTCTTCCATCCTTCCACCCT
>CAZURU010000141.1:0-11519 GCA_964623585.1 uncultured bacterium | reverse complement strand
AATGAAAATTGTTGATCAACATCTTCTTAATGATAATTCGCTTAACAACAAGCAGATTACGGAGGAGACACTTGGCAAAGGAAAACTGATTGAAGGCAACACCTTGGACGTATTGCACAAGATAGATGATAATGTCGTGAATGTAGGCATTACTTCACCACCATATAATAAGCAAGAAAAGAACAAAGGTTGGCTTGTAAAAAATGTGGTTTATGATGTATATAAAGATGTCATGCCTGAACCAGAATATCAGCAAAACCAAGTGAAAGTTCTTGATGAGATTTACCGTGTAACTGCACCTGGAGGATCGTTTTTCTACAATCATAAAATACGATGGGATAGAGGGAACATGTATCATCCTATGGATTGGCTGCGCAAAACAAAATGGACAGTAAAACAAGAAATCATTTGGGACAGGATGATTGCGGGAAACATTCGTGGTTGGAGGTTTTGGCAAGTGGAAGAACGTATCTATTGGTTGTATAAGCCAATCGGAGATCACCTGATTGGTAAGGAATTAGAATCTAAAGATGCAAAGTTGACATCTATATGGCGTGGTGTGCCTGAAAGTGGTAAAAAGAACTCACATCCTGCTCCTTTTCCTCTTTGGTTACCTGCTCGTGTAATTATATCAATTTTGGAGACAGAATCACAAGGAGTTGTATTAGATCCTTATATTGGCAGCGGTACCACTGCAGTTGCGTCGAAACTTTTGGGACATAAGTATATAGGAATTGATAGAAGCGATGCATACATAAAAATGGCTTCTGCCAGACTGGACAAGTCGTCTCGGGAAATGTCTAAAATTCAAAAAGAACTTTCATTGCACGAAGTGGATACGACCTTTAAAGATCGGAAATCAAAAAAGAAAAACGTCGGGAAATTTCTCCCCACAGATGAAGATGAAATTGAACAGTTGACCTTATTAGAAAAAAAGCACAAGTTTAACAAATGAACCACACATTTCTACACCTTGGAATCTAACTGAGTACCCAAGCCTATCTCATTTGGTGTTAATTTGTTTAAGGATGTCACTATTTCAACTCGGAGGATAATGAATGTTCAGACGTGAAAAAATATTATTTGCCGTTTCTCTGTTTTGTCTCTCTGTTTTAACTTTCTTTATTACGCCATTCACTTTTGCACAAGATGTAACCAGTGATGAGCAAATCATCCAACGATACAAGCTCATGCTGGCACGGAAGCCAAAAGAAGGTAGTACATTTGACCGTATCTACCAGTTTTACTTGGAAAATGCTGGATTAGAGGCATTGGTCAGCGATTATCAAGCTGAAGTACAAGCAAAACCAAACGATGCTAACCTCCAACTTATATTAGGACACATCTACAAAAGACTCGGGAAAGACAGTGAAGCACTCTCCACATTTCAACGCGCTGTTGAACTTGCACCCAACAAATACTATCCACACGTCGCATTGGGACAGATGTATGCTACACTACGTCAACACGAAGAGGCAATTCAAGAGTTGATGAAGGCGGCATCGTTGTCTGAACAAGCACAGAATGTTCCCCCCGAAGAATTAACGGCAATATATAAAGCACTCGGAAACGCATATTTTAGTCGGGATAAAGTTGAAGAAGCAATTGAAGCATGGAAAAAAATATCTGAACTTGACCCTGACGACATATTCGCACGGATTGAACTTGCTGACCTATTCCGTGAACAGGAACTCTTTGAACAAGCAATCGGACAACACGAAGCAATTATTCAGTTGAAAAAGGATGAACCCTATCGCGTCTGTTTGAGCCGTAGGGAAATCGGTAATATACACGAAGCGAAAGGTGACTTTGAGAAAGCAATACAACAATATGACGAGGCACTCTCTCTAACTGCTCCCGGAAACTGGCTACGCAAAGACCTACAACACCGTATCATCGGTATCTTTGCAGCCGACAGTAATTGGGAAGGACTCATAGAATACTATCAGATGAAACTGGAAGCAACGCCGAATGAACCGGAACTTATCGGACTACTGGCAGCAGCCTATATTGAAAATCAACAGATTGAAGCAGGAATGAAAACCTATCGGAAAGGATTAGAACTTGCACCGACTGACGCAAACCTGCGTCTCAATCTTATCGCTTCTCTCCGCACCGCAGAAAAATATGAGCTTGCAGCAACCGAATACGAAGTGCTTAGTGAACAGGACCCCGATGATTTCGGTATCTACCGTGAACTCGGTGAACTGTATCTGCAAATTGGAAATCAGGAAAAGGCGAAGTCCGTATATCAGAAAATGATTGAACGGGATCCGAAGAATCCAAGCACACACCTCATTCTTGCCGAAATATATGCGGGACACGAATGGATTGAAGATGCTGTTGAACAATATGAAAAAGCAATCTCCCTTGCACCAAAAAACCTCGATTTCATTGAGTATTTCGGTGATTTCTATTTCCGTCAAGGTGATCGTGAAAAGGCTCTTGAAACGTGGAATCGCATGGTTGCTGGTGAGTTGAATACTGCACAGAATTATAACCAGTTGGCTGAACTACTCAATGCAAAGAAATTTAAAACTGAAGCAGCTACTGCAACCCGAAAAGCAGTTGAGTTAATGCCTGATGAATATCGCTATCGTGAAGCATTGGCAAAACAACTCTTGGAGAACAGTGAATATGAAGATGCCCTTAAAGAATTCACGAAGGCGATGCAACTTGCACCTAATGCATTCTTCGCTGAAAAGATGGATGACAAGAGGATTGAACTCTACCGACGACAAGGGACGCTACACGAAAAAATAGAAGAACTTGAAACACAACTCGAAAAAACAGGATCGTCTCAGGATAATGTCTTCACCCTTCACAAACAACTTGCCAAAATGTATCTGCGGTTAGGAAATGTCACCTATGCACTTGAAGTCCTCCTAAAAGCTAAGGAACAACAACCTAACGATATCGGCGTCAACCGTTGGCTGGCGGAAGTATACCACAGACAAGGTAGACGAGATGATTCTAATGCTGTCTATATGCAGCTGATTGAATTGGATAGCGCAAATGCTCGGGAATATCACGCAAACATTGCAAAGTCATATCTGAATGTGCTGGACTTTGAGGCGGCGACGACTGCAGCAAAACAGGTCATTGCACATAGTCCACGCAATCCTGAAGGACACCAATTGCTTGCACAAGTTGCAAAGCAATCTGGTGAATATGAAACTGCTATTGATAGTTTGAAACAGGCAGTACGTTTGCGTCCAGAAGCGATAGACATCCGCAGTGATTTGGCTGCAAGCTATAAACTTGCGGGGAAACTACAGCAATCACTCGCACAGTATTGGCGTTGTTGGGAATTGAGCAATAATATTAACGACAAACTCAACTTTGTCAAACCACTCTCAGAGGTGTATTACGACCTCGGCAGACGCGGTGAATTTGAAGAGAGACTTAAGCAGATGGCGAAGTCAAGCACTGTTGGTGTAGGACCTGTTCTCGCACTTGCAGAACTCCATAGACTTGAGGGTGACCTGCCAAGTGCTCGCTTCCAATTAGCACAAGCATTAAACAGACAACGCGAAAACGCAGAACTCTTAATAAACCTCGTTCAAATTAGCATGGAACTTGGGGACCTGCAAGACGCACTTACATATCAACAAAGACTCGTCAAGGTTGACCCTGACTATGCACATCAACGCAGACTCGGTGAACTACTGTTTGATGCGGGACGGGAACAGGAAGCAATTCAAGCTTGGACAAAACTACTTCATGCAAAAAACCAGACACTTGAGGCGGAAATTAAACTTGCCGCGTTGTTGTTACGACACGGACTATCAGAAGAGGCATTTCTTGTGCTTGACCGCGCATCAGAGAAAATCAGTGGAACGGACGCACACCTACCACTATATCGATTGGGAGTGATGTTAGTTGGGATGAATGAACCTGACCGAGCACAGACATATTTCCACCGAATCCTTGAGATGTCCGAACCAATTGGAAGTAATACAAATAGGAAGTCATCGCAACCATCAATCTTCCTTACCTCTTCAATACCTGGCATTGAACGAAACAAATTTGAAATAACACGTGGCAGCGTTGGTACTATTCAGAGCAGACCGAATTTTGCGGGAGCAAGTATGCCATGGATGCCGAAGGATTTTGAGGAAGCACAATCCGGCGCACTTGTTCAATTAACCACTATCGCACAAACGCAAGGGAACCTACCCGAACTCATCAAACATTTTGAAGACAAGGCTGAGGCAAATCCTACGGATGTTAAGACACTTGAAATCCTAGTGAAACTATATACGCTGGTCCAATTTGAGGACAAAGCAAAAGAGACTATTGACAGATTAGTTGAAATATCACCAAATGATTCTACATACCAACCCCTTAGATTACATCGTATCATGGAAGAAAACCCCGATTATGAAATGCTGAAGAAATCACTTGAGGAAATGCCAGGGATAGACGACAAATCACGACTTGCTTACATAGCTGAATATGCACAGATACTCTACCGTAAAGACAAAAAAGAGGATGCGAAAAAACTATTGAGCGAGATTGAAGATATAACTGTAACCGATATTAACACAGGTTTTGAACTGGTCGCCGCTTATGATCTAATTGATAAATTCGATGTCGCTGAGAGGATACTTGTCGACTTACCCACACCACCACAGAAAAAGCAGAATGAATATAGACGACTGTTTTCAAGCCTCACAACCGAATATATCAAAAAAGGGCACTTGGAAAAAGCAGTAGAACTTTTCTGGACATTTTGTGAACGCACAAAACCCACGAAGATTAATCCACGACGGGTTGCTGCACTGGCACAAACGACCTATTATTATGGCGGTTATAGACCGATTCAAACCAACTATCCTGCTCCAACAGCTTATTTCAATAGTGATCGTCTCAGTTATCTACAATCTATCTTCCGAGAATTCTGGCTGCGGAATCAACAACAGGTGTTGCTTACGAAATTACAGACCGAATTTGAAACAACTGAAGGCAGAAATCGGATCTTCCCCGCATTGGCACTCAGTTATTGCTACTGGTGGGACGAAAAACAGGATGAAGCACAACAGGTGCTAACAGTCCTACAACAAGAATTCCCCGATGATCTGACACTGAAACTCAACACCGCTCTAGCTTCTATCCAGACAGCGAAACATAAAGATGCAACGGAACTGCTTGAGAATCTTGCCGCAACGGAACCCAGAAATCGAAAGCAATATCAAGACCTGTTGCTGCAACTTGCCATTCATACTGGAGATACGATTGCGATACGTGAGTTAATGTCAAAACTGCTGAGCTCACCGACAGGTGCAACAGAACTCTATCAATACTCACAGAAACTTCGCGACGCAGGGTTTACGCAGTATGCTATCGCTACAGCAAAAAAAGCGATGTCATTGGCAATGGTGCAACGGAACGCTACATTCTTAATTCAATTGGGACAGCATCTGAATAGTCTGGGTAGAGGACAGGACGCTTCACTTCTCGCCGAACGCGCACTCCGTTTCGCAAACCGTCCAGACAGATCCGGACGAATGATGTATTCACACTATTTCCAGCAGGCAACAAGTCTTGCGAACCGTTCCAATAGTATAAAAGAACGTGAAAATAAGTTCATCGCTGATGCCGAGAAAAACCCCGAATCGCTTCAAGCACAACTCAGATTAGCAATGTATTATGAGGGAACGAACAAATATAACAAAGCAGCGGAAGCGTTTAAAACTGTACTGAAATTACAGCCTAAAGACGATATGGTTCGGCTGCGTTACATACAGATGATGGAACGAAACGGAAAGACTGTTGATGTTGTACCCGAATATCTCACGCTTCTTAAAAATGATTCGAGCGCACTCGGATACAATTACAAAAAAGCGATTGATGCTTTCGTCGCTGCAGATAGATTTGATGAACTTATTACACTTGCAAAAGATATGATTGATCCTGTCGGAAAATATGCCGGCAGCGATATGACCGTAAATGTTGGACGTAGATGTTTAAAGGAAGAAAAATACGATGACGCAATAGAAATATTCAAGAAGATTATCAAGGTACATCCCAGTTGGGACTATATACATCAAGACTTAGCCGATGCTTATGTCGCTGCTGGAGATGTAGATCAAGCAATTCAATACTTAACCGAAATGCATGAAAAAGAGAAAACAGCATTAGATCAGTCGAAGTTTGTATTGAAAATTGCCAAGTATCTTGAAGAAGCAGATCAGCGCGAGAATGCTATACAATACTTACGAGAACAGGTTGAAACTGTTGAAGATGATGATTCAACTAATCCAGACATTGCTTATGTCCTGAAACTTGCTGAACTCTATCAAGAGGATGATGGATTAGATAGTTTTATAGCTGAATATGACGCTAAACTTGCAGAATCTCCTGAAGATACGAAGCTGCTGTATCTCGCTGCAAATTTAAAACTAAAAGCAGAAAACACTGAAGGCGCAAGTCAACATGTCAATCAGATCATCGATTCATCACTAGAGACTGTGAATACACAGTGGCTCTACAATCTCGCTAAATCGTCTGAAGAAGCTGGCGGATATAAACTTCAATTTCGTATTTTGGAAGCAGTAGCTGAAAAACTTGAAAACGACAATTCATGGGAACTTCAAGAATGTTACAAGAAACTAGCTGAAGCTTATGCAAAAAGAGATGAGACAGAAAAAGCGCAGAACGCATTTCGCAAAATGGGCACTTTACAGACAATGAGAGGTAGTGTAAGAAGCCTCTATCAGAAGAGAAGTCTCGGATCAACATACATGACGCATAAAATGTGGGATGATGCAGAAGCTATCTTTACTGAGATAATCAACGACCTCGCTGCATCTTCGTATGACCGCGATTATTCACAAGATAGGATAATGCAGATCAAACAGCAACGGGGTGAGTTAAATACACAGGAACAGATTACAGAAAACTTACAAGAGATGAGCGTAAGCATGCAGCGAGCAATGGCACAAGAGTTCGCACAACGTAATCAGGTTAACAAGGCAATTAGCGTATACGAAAAGATCAGAAAAGAGATGCCAGAAGACTTCGAATCTCGTGCACAACTCGCTTCATTATATTCACAAAATAACCAGCACGATAAAGCTTCTGAAACATGGACTGAATTGATTGATGCTGACCCAGAAAACACAAAATATCAAGACGGAATAGTTAACAGCCTGCAAGATGCCGGGAAAAAAGATGAGGCACTTCAACTTACGTTGAAATACATTGAAGCCGATCCCAATAGTAGCGTCCATCACATCAGACTCGCAAAATATTACGCAAATAACAATATGATAGATGACGCTATCGCTACTTATGAGAAAGCGACTGAACTTGCACCAGGAGATAGGCAAACTTACCTCCAGATGGCACAACTCTATTTTCTTAAAGACGACATGCCAAACGTTGAAAAAGCATACAGAAATACTATTCAATTTTCGACTTCCGAATATGAGCGACGAAACACAGAACGGCAAATCATAAATCTATATCGTATGCAAGGGATTTTAGATGAGAAACTTCAGAAGGCTGAAGAAGAGGGCACTATCACTCTTGAAATGCAAAAATTATGGGCAGAAAACCTTAACAATAATGGTGAATCACAGAAAGCTATTGAAGCCTATAAGAAAGCACAGAATATGACATCAAGCACTTATGAGCAAGGTAACATATCAGATAGCATCCTCAGAATCCAAGTAAAACTCGGAGATACCGATAAAGTGCTGGAAACCTATGAAAATGAAGCAAGTAAAGATACATCCGTTAGATCAATAAGCTACCAATCAGTAGGTGTGTCAGTTGAGTCAAAGGCCGATTCTTCACGAGAGACTTTGATCAATGCATTTAAGGATCAGAACAAACTGAGTGAACTGAAAACCCGTTATGAAAGTAAACTTGAGGAGAACCCTGATGATGTTTCATCTCTTTCAGTCCTGGCAAACATCTATTGGGATGAAGAAGACTATAAGAAAGCGGGTGAGGCATATCAAAAGTTAAGTAAAGCACAATCAGATAATATCTTCAACTTCTACTATGCAGCAGTTGCCTTTGAAAAAGACAAACAGACTGAGGCATTCAATGAGATAATTAAAAAAGCCGAAAAGGCAGTTGAGACAAGAAGCACCAGCAGCAGTCTGGAATTGTATTATTTTGCCGGACTCGCCACCTTCTGTTATGAAAATAAGCTGCACGATGCAGCCATAAAACTTACGAAATTAGCAATTGAGGATAGTAACAGATACGGTAGCACTTACATGAAAGATACACTGTATGAATTGCTAGCAAAGAACTATCATGCAATGAAGCGTTACGAAGATGCTGTTGAGGCGTATCGTTCAGTGCCAAGTGGAGGCAGAGTGAATGCACAATCCGAAATTCGTAAAATCGCTAAAGAGGGAAAACTCTTTGAAAAATGGATACCTGAACAACTCGCTAAAGTTGAGAAAAATCCTGATGATACAAATCTCCGTTTGAAACTTGCACAGAATTATGAATCGGCAGAAAAACCTAAAGAAGCCATCGCTCAGTATGAACAACTGACAATACACAAACCTGATAAAGCGGAATGGCACAAAAAATTAGGCGACATGTATGCAAAATTGCCGATAGAAAGACGCGAAACAGGTGCGGTATTTGAAAACACCGCACTGACGCTGACCGGAGATAGGAGTTACGTCACAATTGCCGACAGCGAAACGCTAAACAACATCACTGAACAGATGACGGTGTCTGTCTGGATTAACGCTACTGGATACCCAAATGAATACACACGGATTATATTAAAGACTGATGAGCAAGCACAAGACCCACATAAACGAAGTTTCCTGATACAAATAGTAGAGGGTGGAAAAATTAGACTTACATCGGCACCACAAGGTAAGGACTTTGTGTCGATCTCTTCGCCAACTAATACCATTGAACTTAACAGATGGCACCACATTGCAGCTGTTATTGATGTTAAAAAGGATTATATTAAACTATTTATTGATGGTAATGAGGTTGGCAAAAGAAATTATCGTGGCGCAGAAAGTATACATAAGAGTAAACTACCGTTCAGGTTTGGTTGGATGCATTGGAGTGATCCAAAATTGCAAAAAACTTACGTTGGGCAAATTGATGAGGTGCGTATCTGGAACATCGCACGCGAGAAAGAACAAATTCGCGCAGACATGAACAGACAACTTAACGGAAATGAACCCGGTTTGGTCGGATATTGGAAATTTGATGAAGAAACTGAAGGTGTTATTACCGATTCTTCACCTAACAAAAATCATGGAAAGTTGGTCGGTGACACCAAAATTGAAACGTATACACGCCCAATATTTGAGTCAACAGAGAATGAGAATATAGAAAAGTCAATAGCTGCTTACGAAAAGGCTCTTGAACTTAAACCGACTACATACAGTCATTACGACCTATTAGCAAAGTCCTATATGAAATCGGACAGGGAATCCGATGCCGAACAACTCTACCGGCAAGCATTGGATGCGCCGCTCTCACAGAGCAACCACGAATCAGCAGTCCGTGCTATCGCAGGTCTCTATAGTGAGGAGGGACAAGAGGAAAAACGCATCGCTGTCCTTGAAGAATTCAAACCGATTATGCAGAGTCGCGCCTTTATACATCAGATGTTAGCAGAAACCTATAAGAAAATAGAGAATTCTGAAAAATCAGATCTTGCTTACGATCGATGGATACAAATTCGTGAAAAAGAGATGAACAAGACAACAAGCGCATATACTCACCGTAATTTTGCGAATGAACTCCTTGATAAAGAACTCTATCCAGAAGTGGCACTAAAATTCGCAAAACGCGCACTACAAGGTTATTCCTACGTTAGTTATCACTATCCTTCAACAGTTGGACGGGCATGTATTGCTAACAAACTATATGATGACGCGCTCAAGTTCTACGGATATGCGTTTAGCACTACAACCTCACCATCTACAACTGATTACGTTTGGAAAAGTGTTCTTGATGCCGGCGATAAGCTTAAAGACGATGAACAGTACAGACAATTTCTTGATAATCTTATTGACACAATTCCAAAATCAGAGTTTAGTAAATGGGCAAACGGACACCGCATGGTTGCACAATTCTATAGTGACAAAGGCATGCAGGAAACAGCAGAAAGTTATGTCATGAAAGGGGGGTTTGTGCCTGAAAACCGATGGCTTGTCCTTGAATCCTTTCACAATATAGATTCCAGAGCACATGTAAATGCGTTTATTCCTGAGGAAACAACGCAGATTGACCCGACAGCAAAATACTACGGGAAAGATGGACTCATCAGTTGGAAAAAATCAGAATATAGGTCTTTAGATGGACATTACAATTTTATTGACCCGACCAATGGCAGTGCAGCATATTTTTGGGCAATCGTTGTTTCCCCTGAAGAACGGGACGTTACTATCCGCTTTGATAGTGATGATCAAGGCACAGTATGGTTTAACGGAAAACAGGAATATAAACACGACAGAACCAGTGCTGAACAAATTGACCGATACAACTTCCCTATAAAACTGAAGCAGGGAGAAAATACAATACTTGTGAAAGTATGCAATTCAACACAAGAATGGGGGTTCTATTTCCGAATAACCGACGATGAAGGTATGCCATTCGATGACCTGACATACAAGTCCGAAGATGAACTGCTCAGTGCCACACCCCCCGAACCAGCATTCCATCTGAATGCTGTTCTCGGTATGGTTGAATACTACAGCAAAAACGACATGCAAGACAAAGCCATGGAGGAGATGCTAAAGACCGGAATTATCCATGAAAAGCAGTGGTTAGTGTTAGGCCCTTTTGATAACACCAGCGGCATCGGATATGACACCGCTTATATTACAGAAGACGCTACAGAAATTGATCTAACAGCGGAATATGATGGTGTTGTCGATGGTGAAGAAACTAAGGTAAAATGGCAAAGATCACCAGATGAAAACTTCAACGGTTTTATTGACTTCGGTCGGAATAAGGATTGGCTCGTCTCTTATGCATGGGTAACAATAGAGTCCCCTGACGAAAGGGAGGTACAGTTCCGTTTCGGCAGTGACGACCAGAGCAAAGTATGGCTCAACGGCAAAGAGGTATATGCATTCCCAGAATATCGTTGGGCGCAAGTTGATAATGAAACCATACCCGTTACGCTCAAGGCTGGGAAAAACAGTGTCCTTGTCAAAATCTGTAATGAAGAGTTGAGTTGGGGTTTCTACTTCCGCATTACTGACACTGAAGGAAAACCTATTCCTGATCTGAAAATTGACGAGATACAAGATAATCGGTAAATCATATTCTGCATAGTAGTAGGCACGCTCCGCGTGCCATCTCTTAATAAGTGCTGTCTCTTTAATAGCAGTAGTCACTCACAGCGTACCGTCTCTTCATAATATTTACGCACACCATCCGAAAAGACTTGATTAAAAAACAGTATTAAGCTATAATGTACAAAGACACCTATAAATTGGTGTGCTGTAATTTACAGGACTTACGCAAATTTGGGTGTCCTTGTTTAGAATTTCGCTTTTTCAAGGATT
>CAZURU010000140.1:0-11575 GCA_964623585.1 uncultured bacterium | reverse complement strand
CAGAGGGCGCATTAGAACACCTCATAAAAGGGAACAAATTGGATCCGACGCTTGGATTTAGAGCTATTGGATTGGTATACGAGCGTCTCGGTGATGTGAAAACTGCTTGGCTCTATTACAGAAAACACCTAACACTTTGGCCTGCGGATCCATTAGCTAGATCACACCTGAGTTGGATTAATGCAGGTGAGCCAAAGTATACGCCAATTTATTTAGAACGTCAACTGGTTCCGCCACGCGACGAAGCTTCTAAAGATAAAGGCACTGTCATCCCAAAAGAAAAACAGATCATTGAAACCAAAGAGATGCCTTGGTTCCCGGAACTCCCCTCCGCAGGAGACACATCCTCCGCAAAATCAGCTGACAGAGGCTGAAGCAGCACGGGCAGAATTTCAACGTCGACATGCCGCTGCACAGAAGGAATTTGACGCTTTCATGGATTGGGCAGAAAGCATAATGCGTGAGGACGCTGTGAGTGCCACAAATGACTTTTTGGCGAAAGAACTTGCAGCACACCTCAAAGGCGACAAAACAGAAGTAACACCTGAACAGCTTGTTCGTGCCTTTGAAATGATCGAACGGCACGGCAGGATGCGCGGACTGCAACGTCTCAAAGACAAGGATCCTGGACTCGCAGCAGAGGTCCAACGTTTTCTTGAAGAAAAACAGCAGCCTTCTCGCCGTAACAATCAACAGAACAAGAATGAATAAGGCACCAATTTTTAACATTTCCTTCTAAGGAAAGGAGAATCTTATGAAGCTATATTTACTGAGGACTAAACTCTTAGTCAGTATTTTGAATGACCTAATCCATCCGATGGGTTTTCTTTAATGCATAGTAGTAGGCACACTCCGTGTGCCGTTAAGGAAATGCAGCCAGCATTTACCGGGTATTTTGCTAACTCTTGCATCAATACTTGGTTAACATTCCCTCATTTAGGATTGAATTACTTGGTATTGCGACAGGTTCTGTTAGGACCTCTAACCTACGAAGACGTCTACATATTTTTTGTTTTTACGACAAACCGTAAAAGTGTAGAAACCTCTTGTTGTATTAGTTTTAGATGGAGGCTTAAAATGAAAAAATTTATTGTTTTTATCTCTCTTTTTTCTTTATTACTCAGTATGGTTGCAGTGTGGTATTTCGGATACTTTTACCCTGCACAGAAAAAAAACGCAACCCCTACTATAATTGTGGAAAAGCAACTGCCTATCACAACACCGGGAGTTTCTCCGCAGAAACCTTTCATACGGGAAGATGCCGTGGGGGTGTCAAAGAAGGATTCTGTCCTCACTCCGACAAACAGAAACACGGAAATAAACACCCAGGAAAACACGGACATTGCAGTTGAAAGTTCCCCCAATGATGTCGGGACTGTTCCACCCGATGAACACACAGCGCGAGAACACAACAACTCCTCAGAAGAATCCGCAGCAGAAAAAACGGAATTTGAAACATTAATGAAAGAAATACTTCTGGAACGAGAAGAGCGTGAAGTGTCGCATGAAAGAACACAAAACACAAAAAATCGGGCTTTTCCCAAGATGATCAATATGCTCACTTTAAAGTCCCCAGAGGAACAACGCGCAGTATTAATGCTAACAAAAGACTGGCTTTACAACGAATTTCCTACTTCTCCAGAGGGAGCATATCTACTAGAACTCAGCTCTCTGTTACCCGATTTCAATATTGAAGATGGTTTAAAGTTGACATGGAATACTATCTTAACCGAACTTGTTAAATATGGGTATACACTACCAGCGGGGATAGAGAAAGAATGATAAAAGTTCTCTCACTATTTTATGACAGACAACCTCATGGCAGCGATCAAGGGCGTTATTGCCACGCCAGGAATCTGTATAAACGGTAGCATCAGACTGTGTGAACTGATGCACATGATCCGTGCGAGTTACTTTATCGGTGTGGTGTACCACATGCAATCGCACCTCTCCACTCTCACGCCCCAGGGTGCCAACGACCGGTGGACGATCATTGGCATTAGGTGCCGTGGCCCCTACGCTTGTTGCCACGTCGCCGGGGTGGATCCTCAGGATCCCGATAGGGTTCACCTTTTTCATTTGCGTTTTGGGAACATATCATCCGTTTCTACGAAAGCATCCAGCAAAGATGAACCCGACTGATTCACCTCAGCATTGGACTGAAGCACACGCCGCATAGATGTCACAGTTTGACGACTTACACCGAGTTCACGCCCCAGTTGTGCACTTGAAACACCTTGGCAGATACCCCGCAACAACAAAATTACCTGTGGAGGTGTCCACTGGGTCTGTTGAAAAACTGTACCACTATAGAGGTTATACACACCATCACACGAAAGACACCGATAAATTTGCAGACGACTCTTCCGAGTCCTGCCGAAATGACGTGCCTCCTTCACGTCCGCATCACAATGAGGACAGTGTAAGCCTTCCGGGTGAAAGTGTTTCAGCAACCAAACAGTCGCTTGTTCTTCATCAATTAGGTCTATTATTGGAAAATCCATACGCTAAAGTATACACGATTCAAAAAATCTTTACATCAACTTTTTACATGAGCGAAAATGCTTATCCTACGAATACATCCTTGCCATACATCCTTGTATGTCCAAGTCAATAGTCCGCGCAATCCGTGCCCATCTATGTAACTGGCGCGATAATCCGAGATTCAGACAATTTTCAGCAAGCGGAAAAAAAGTTAATCTGCTATAATAAATCCAGTATAAATTTATTTTTGGAATGTAGATTAACAGCATTCCACCGCTCTCTTATATTCATCTAACGTTTTTCGGATTAGTTTTCATTCATGCAAAGTAGTAGGCACGCTCATGAAGTTAAAGTAAGACTTTGAGTAATTTGGCGAGGTTAGGAAACCTCGCCAGCGGGGGTGTGAACCTGCATCAGGTGAACAGACAATTACCGAATTAAATTATTTAAACTTCATCCGTGTGCCGTTACCTGCAAAGTAGTAGGCACACTCCGTGTGCCGTTACCTAAAAACATACTATGAAAAAAGTTTTACAACGCCTATCTGGAGCGATATCCTTGCCAGAGAAAAAAGTCCTACATCAGTTTCTGCTATATCTGAAATCCTTCAGAATCTCAATCATTATTGCTATGGGTTGTGCATTAGTCGTATCAATCTGTGAACTTGCCAGGATTCAACTCTTAGCAGATACCCTTGACTCCCTAAAGGAACTTGAAAACTTCAAGAATTCAGGCGACAACAAAAGCATCACTATTTTCCAGCATGAACATCTGTTTCAAGGTATTGAAATCACACTAACGGGAACGGGTGATGCGTTCCGATTCTATTTCTGGATCTTACTCGGTGTGCTTGCTATCGTCTTAGTAAAAGGAGTCTTTGTCTATATTAGTGATTTTCTGATGGACAGAGTTGGCAATAAGGTAAGTTTAAGGCTACGAAATGACCTATACGATAGAATCATTTCTACATCACTTCGGAAAATTTCGCGACAGCACAGTGGCGATATCATGACACGGGTTACTGATGATGTCCGAGGTATGCAGCAGGCTGTTACAGCTACTGCGTCAATTTTGCGTGCTGTAATTCAGGTTATCATTTTTGTGTCTGTGATGCTGTATAAGAGCATTCTGATGACTCTCCTCTCAATTCTTGTGCTACCCTTGGTTGCATACTCTATTTATCGTATTGGCGGTAGGGTTCGAAAAGCAAGCGAGGAGATTCAACAGAAAAGCTCTGACATTTATTCACAGCTTAAAGAGACCTTATCTGGTATCACTATTATAAAGAGTTTTACTGCGGAAGATTTTGAGAGGAAACGATTTGAAGACATCACAACATCACAATACCGTATGGCAATTCGACGTTCCCGTTTTGCAGTTCTGCTGCCACCACTGATTGAATGGATGGGGGCAATAGGCACTGCTATGGTCTTTGGCTTGGGATGTTGGCAAGTTATAAATGGGGCATTATCAATCGGTTGGTTCGCAAGTTATATCGTGATGGTAGCTTTAATGTATAAACCTGTCAAAATTATTGGCAGTGTGAATACAGTACTACAGCAGAGTTTAGCATCTGGTGAACGTATCTTTGAACTGATGAAGATTGAAAGGGAACAGGATAGGACTTCAGAGAAAGAAACGGAATTATCTAATATTAATGGGGTGGTAGAATTCCGAGATGTGAATTTCGCCTATAAGGAAGACTTAGTAGTGAAAAATGTGAGTTTTAAGGCTGATCCCAGTCAGGTAATTGCATTTGTCGGTCCAAGCGGTAGTGGTAAGACAACACTATTGCATCTGCTGCAAAGATTCTATACTGTAAGTTCTGGCACAATACTAATTGACGACATTCCAATTGAAACAGTTACGCTTGAATCGCTAAGACAGAATATTGCCCTTGTCCCACAAGATACGTTTCTGTTTGATGGGACAGTACAAGAGAATATCGCCTACGGCACACCGGATGCGAGCTTGAATGCTATTGCAGATGCCGCTAAAAAAGCGAACGCGCACGATTTCATTATGTCCATGACAGATAGGTACAATGAACAAATTGGTGAATCAGGCGGGAATCTCTCTGGTGGCGAACAACAAAGGATATCAATTGCACGCGCATTTTTGAAAGATGCACCAATCCTAATATTGGATGAAGCGACTTCTGCTCTGGATTCACAATCTGAAACAGTTATTCAGAAGTCGCTAACGGATTTGATGCATGGGAGAACCTGCTTTATAATCGCACATAGACTCTCAACCGTTCAACGTGCGGATACGATTATTGTACTGAAAGATGGTAGTATCGTTGAAAGTGGAACACATGCTGACTTAGTTGAAAAAGGCGGACTTTATCAGAAAATGTGTGAACAACAGATTTTTGAATAAGTTCCGATATTGTTAATAGTCACTTGACAAATAACCCGTCTTGTGTTATAATACCTGTTACATAACGGCGATTGACAATTTAACGATCTTATTGAAAAAAATCTGTTTTGTAAACTATTTTTACTTAGATTCGTCTCATTATACTGTAGACCGTTATAACACATAATAACATCAAGTTTTCAACAGATATTACGGTTTAGCAGCTTTTACTGAATTACGCTTGTAAGATTACAACTAATACCATCTTTAAATGACTATGTAGCAGTATTTCGTAGGTCGGGTTGAGCGAAGCGTCATTAAAATATTAACTGGCGACAGGATAGACACAATCAATACATGTCGGATTTCACTTCGCTCTACCCGACCTACAATATAGCACTTGAGGTCTAGTTTAATCCTTGTTTTGTAATTGCACCCTCAAGGTCTGATTCTCTGTAAATGGCTTCAGTTAGGTCTACCTCATATAGATATGCATCCTTGAAATTTGCACCAAGTAACACTACACCTTCTAATTTGATTTCGCCAAAAATTGCCTCTTCAAGGTTAGCATTTTCAAATGTTGTAAGATTACCAAACGGTGCTGTGGGTATACACTTTGGACATCCTAAAGTAGCTCTTCGCAGGTCAGCATTACGGAAATTAGTACCAGAAAGCAGACTCCCGCTCAGGAATGCACCGAACAAATTTGCATTCTCAAGTATTGTCTCAGTTAGATTGGCACCGACTAAATAGGTCCTTAATAGGGTTGCGTTAGATAAATCTGCACCAGTAAGATTAGCATCGTTCAGATTAGCATCAGTCAGATCAGCACTGTTTAGATTTGCATTGCTCAAATCTGTAGTGGATAAATCTGCTCCGACAAGTGATTGGTTTGATAGGTCAATATCGGATAGGTTTTCATTTGCAAGTGATTCACCAGCTAAGATTCTTTTGATTACATCAGATTGAAGTTCTTCTTGCATAGAATGTCTCCTTTATATTGAGAAGTGATAGAAACAATTTGAAACAGACATATTGATTAGACGTATTTTACCTCAAAATATATCAATATTCTACCGTAATTACGCAACAATTTGACGTTTGATGTGTAATTCACTAAATATGTTTAGTTTTTTTTGATCGAATATCATTGATTATGCAATTTAACTTAAATTAGCATTGAGATAAGGAAATTTAAAATGAAAGATTATACCCCAATAGATTCAGTAGAGTTTGATATGTTTTCATCTGAAGAGAAAAAGGCGGAAAATAATGCTCCTATCAAAGATGAAACATTTGCTTACTTGCAGACAATTGCCAAGACCCCGTTATTGGAACCTGAACAAGAAAGAGAACTCTTTGCATCATACCAAGAGGGTGTCCAAGCCTTTACATCAAACTTTAAACAGTTACCAATGTGGGTGTTGAACGCACTAGATTATCCAACAAAAAACCGTAAAACACCAGGGCACAAAGTAAATCCATTTCAAAAAGATCACGGACTAATCATTGATCAAATATCATCGCATTTAGAATCTATAGAGAGCATCTTAAATAGATTGAATAAAAAACAGCAGAAATTAGACAAAACGAAAACGAAACTCTTAATGGGAAATGTGCACATCCTCAAGGAATACCTTACCAAACCTGAATATGCCGATATCCCGTGTCATGATTTTCTGCAAACTGGTTACATTGGAATTATAAGTGCTATAGAAAATTGGAGTCCTGAACGCGGTCGCTCATTCCGTTCATTCGCAAATCAAACTGTTCGTACTAACTTAGAGACATTAGTAAAAAAACATGAACAGCCGCCTAAATCCGAGATTGAAAAGGATATTACGAGTGATAAAAGTTCTGAATACGAGTCTATTCTAAATGCCGAACCTATTGACAAACATGAAGAACTGCGTTTACTTGAGACGTTCAACATCACGCTGTATGAAATCAACCAACTGTTAGCTAAATTACCTGCGGATTACTTAGATGAGATTACGTATTCAAGTATTGTCAATACGTCAGACAAGGAACGTAGTCCAAACACACTTCATCCACTATTGGAAACAATACAGACAGAATTAGGTCATCTCAAGAACCTTCTATCCAAACTAACCGAAGCTGATGAACTTGCACATGGCACAAAAATGAAAATTGTTGAAGCGAATTTAAGATTAGTTGCAAGCATAGCAAAACAGCATCATTTTAATAGGACTGCCCTCACCTTCCTTGATCTAATGCAGGAAGGCAGTATCGGTCTAATGAAAGCAGTTGAAAAATTCGACCACACGTTACGTTTCCGCTTCAGCACTTATGCAACGTGGTGGGTGATGCAGTCAATAAAACGTGCAATAGACCAACAAGGACAGATCATACGTGTCCCATGTTATATTGGCGAGACACGTCGGTTGATAAAACAGGTGCAGTCTAATCTTACTATCAAACTTGGTCGTGAACCCACTACAAAAGAAATCGCTGAAGAAGTTAAGCTATCTGAAAAAAAGGTTGATGAAATCTTACAAGCAACAAGAGACCCGATTTCATTAGATGCACCAATAAATGAAGCATCCCCTGAGGTGTCATTCCGCGAAATCATACCGGATCACGCGCAGATTACACCTGAAACAGAATTAGTTAACTACTCCAAAATTGAGGCGTTAGAAGAAGTACTGAATAGAACGCTCAATCCCCGCGAGACCCATGTGATTGTTCTACGATACGGACTAATTGATGGCACAGAATACACACTCGCTGAAATTGGAACGAAACTTCAAATTAGTCGTGAACGCGTCCGACAAATCGAAGTAGAGGCACTCAACAAACTTAGAAGGAACGAACCGAAAGAATTGCTCCTAGAACTATTCCAAAAATGACGATTGTTTTCGCATCAGCACCAGATAGAAAATGATTGATCTACTGCTGATGATGTGTAACCGATCGACTTGAGTAATCGGTTCAATCTCAACCTTACCTGTAAAGGACTATTCCCAATTGAAAATTGTTTACTTTGACTGTTTCTCAGGTATTAGTGGTGATATGGTTCTTGGTGCTCTTGTTGACACGGGAATCGATCCAGATTATATCAAAACAGAATTATCGAAGCTCAAATTAGATGAAGAATTCAATCTTGATTTTTATAAGAAAGAGAAACAAGGTATATCTGGAACACAAGCTAAAGTTGAAGTTCCTGAGCAAATCCAAGAAAGCAATCATCACAAACATTCACATGTTTCAAGCAGACACCTTACCGATATATTCAATCTCATTGATTCAAGTGAATTAGACTCTACCATTCGTGAAAAATCAAAGAACATTTTTGACAGACTTGCTGAAGCAGAGGCTAAAGTCCACAATAAAGAAAAAAACAATGTGCACCTTCATGAAGTGAGTGGCATAGATTCTATAGTTGACATAGTCGGATCAGTAATCGGACTGAACAAGCTCGGTGCAGAAAAGATTTACGCATCTCCACTATCTCTCGGTCACGGTTTTGTAGAATGTTCCCACGGTGTGATGCCTGTGCCTGTCCCTGGCACAATGGAACTCTTACAAGAAGTACCCATTCGTCAGACAGATATTCCTAAAGAATTAGTTACCCCGACAGGGGCAGCGATCATCACAACACTTGCTGATAACTTTGGCGTTATGCCAAACATGACGATGTTAAATGTAGGATACGGTGCTGGTTCAAGAGACCTTGAAATGCAGCCGAACCTACTACGTATATGTATAGGCGAACTCTCCATTTCACGCGAAACCAATGACACCATAGACATAATAGAAACAAATGTAGATGATATGTCACCTGAAGTTTCGGGTTATGTCATGGAGAGACTATTTGATAATGGTGCATTAGACGTTTTCTTTGTCCCACTTTTGATGAAGAAGGGGCGACCAGCAATCCAAATCAACGTTCTCTGTTCAACAGAAAACAGACAGAAGTTGATGCATACCCTTCTCACAGAAACTACCACTTTCGGTGTTAGATATTACACTGCTGATCGTGTTATCCTCAAGCGTGAAATTGTTGAAATTGACACACAATGGGGACCGATCCGTGCAAAACGGGGTTACCTAAACAGTTCCCCAATAAAAACAGTCCCTGAGTATGAAGATTGTAAAAACATCGCTGAACGGAACGGGGTTCCACTGCATACAGTTTTCCAGGAAGCACTTTGCAATATCTGATCCTAAGAAACCAATTGGGTGTATATATGCAACATATCCCACACTTTTTCAAATTATCAGCACCTATCACAGTTGTTGCATTTGTAATCCTCCGACACCTCCTCTCCGAAATACTCTCGAATAGTTTTCATCCGACACCCATCAGAAGTTGCATAGTAGACCATTTTATCGATTCTGTTTTTTCTATGTTTTACATAGTCCCCGAGTCCCATCTGTGCATCAGATATTGACGCAAAGAACTCACTATCTTGTTGTATCTCAATTAGCATGAGTTCATCCTTACCCCAATACTGAAGATGTCCTTCATTCTGCAGTTCAGAGAGTTGTTCCATTACAGACTTTGGACTGAGCTCAAGCGTTTGACAAAAGCGCAATATATCAGTCACACGTTGCTGTCTAAGTTGTGAATAGAGTTTTGACTGCTCAAGATTGGTATCTTTAGGTTGTGAACGAAATGCAACCGATACTCGTGATGGTAGATTATTCCATCTTTTTATAAATCCTAACTTCTCTAAATATGAAAGACCGACCTGTAGTTTTGTATCCTTAAATCCTAATCTCCATGCTAATTCCTCCATTGCAATCAAACGATACTCTCCGGTGCCATTCATGTTTTCAAGTCCTTGTAGGAGTCTGAGCAGCGATGATTTATCGGGAGCACTTTCTTTAATAAACCATTCATGTAACTCAGTATCCTTATGCATATAAAACAGTATGCACTCAGATGGTTTTCCATCTCTTCCAGCGCGTCCAATTTCTTGACAGTATTCCTCCAATGTTCCTGTCATTGTCCAATGGATAATATGTCGGATATCTGCTTTATCTATTCCCATACCGAATGCATTCGTTGCCGCGACGATGTCTAATCCGTTTGTGCTATCGTCAAAGAATGCTTCCTGTATATGCTTACGTTCAGCCCCATCTCTGCCAGCATGGTAATAATCAGCGGAACATCCTTGTTTCTGAAGGAAGTCTGCTATCTCTTCCGTTTCTCTACGACGCCCTGCATATATGATACCTTTACCTGCAAATGAAGATATATACTGTTTAAGGAGTTCGTATTTCTGTTCCTCCTTGTCTTTTCCTTCAATCGCATTAACTTTGAGCCTTAAATTGTGACGTTCAATCCCTCCAACCAGTACCTTCGGTTTTGTGATTTTCAGGACCCGTACCACATCATCCCGAATGTCAGGGGTTGCTGTCGCTGTGAATAACGCAATAGACTTTGGGAACAGTGTGTCAATTGCGTTACATATTGACAGATATGCTGGACGGAAGTCGTGTCCCCATTGAGAAATACAGTGTGCTTCATCAATCACAAACAGTGAAATAAGAGAAGTGTTTAATAGGTCTAAGAACCTTCTACTGCGAAGTCTTTCTGGTGAAACGTATATGAGCTTGACGTCCCCATTCTGGATACGGTTCATTTCCTTACGATTCTCTTCCCAAGACTGCATACTATTGATGAGAGAAACTTGCTTTATGCCTTGTTGCCTTAAAGTATCAACTTGATCTTTCATTAAGGATATTAAGGGTGAAACAACTACGGTTATACCCGGTAACATCAGTGCTGGTAGTTGGTAACATAGAGATTTACCGTGTCCGGTTGGATATACAGCAAATACATCTTCACCATTGAGGATAGTTTCAATTATCTTCCGTTGTCCTTCACGAAATTCATCGTA
The DNA here is from genome assembly GCA_964623585.1 of uncultured bacterium. Taxonomy (GTDB): domain Bacteria; phylum Poribacteria; class WGA-4E; order WGA-4E; family WGA-3G; genus MSPOR6. The sequence goes on along the minus strand of CAZURU010000140.1, from coordinate 860 downwards.
TTGGAAATACTTCTCTAATTCATTTAAGAGCTCATCATTCTCCACTTCAGGTTGTGTAATATCCGCCTCCGAATCAAGAGTGATGTCATTATTGAGTAAACTGTCTACCTCACTTAGTAGATTTCGTAGATTACGCATTTACTACAGATCCGTTAGTTATTGTATTTATTCAGGACTTATGCAGTACCCTCGCTTGCGGGGGGATAAAGGGGGGTAAACCCATAAAAATAGCAGAAAATCCAAATAATCGAGGATAAAATCATTGTAAAAGCGAAATTCTAAACAGAAAAAACCACATTTACGTAAGTCCTATTATTATTGAAATTGAGGGTCCAATTAGGAAAAAAAACGGAACCTGAAAATATGGAAAATGGCAGCCACACCATCTTTCCAGCTCACAGTTTTTCCTTCATGATAGTCTCTGCCTCGGTAACTGATCGGCACGTCAACAATCTTACACTTTCGTTTTGCTAATTTTGCAGTAATTTCTGGTTCAAAACCGAACCTATCTGAAGTGAGTGATATGTCTTTCAATATATCCGATTTAATCACCTTGTAGCAGGTTTCCATGTCAGTGATTTTTGTTCCGTTGACAAGATTTGAGAGAAAGGTTAGGAATCTATTTGCGATGTAACTTCTTAATAGACCTTCCTGTCTACCTTCCATAAAACGCGACCCATACACGACATCTGCAGTTTCATTTAGAATCGGTTCGAGTAGTTTTGGGTAGTCTTGTGGGTCATATTCCAAATCCGCATCTTGAATCAGTGTGATGTCCCCAGTTATATGTTCAAAACCTGTTCTAAGCGTCGCACCTTTACCACGATTGATTTCGTGATAGAATATTTTAGCATCATTAT
>CAZURU010000139.1:6210-11588 GCA_964623585.1 uncultured bacterium | reverse complement strand
AAGGATTTATTGCATCTTCTCAATGAATGTGCTAAAATTGAATCACAAAGGAGTATTAAGTTTAATGCAAAAGGACGATAGAGTTGACATACTGAGTGTACGTCGAATTTGGGTTGATACTGCCCTAAAGATATTTTCAATTGAGGTGATTGTTTATACAATCTTTTTAATTCGTTATGAAGCAGCGAAGGCAAGACATTTGATGGAAACTGCACAGGTTGTTGTTATACAACTCGCAGCTTTTATGGCTGTGGCAGTAGGCTTCACCATCATTTTATTTCAAGGAGTAGATTTTTTTATGTTTCTTGCACAAATTTATAAAGAGCGTCTTCAAAACAAGGTTAAGAAAGCAAGAGCCGAGGGCATTGCTGAAGGAAAGGCTGAAGGAAAAGCTGAAGGAAAAGCTGAAGGAAAAGCTGAAGGAAAAGCTGAAGGAAAGGCTGAAGAACGGCATTTGTGGATAAATTGGAACAACCGTCGACTTGCCGCGGAAGCGAAAGGTGAAGATTTTAGTGAACCCCCTCCTGTGCAATCTACTAATGAGCAGGAATAAAGATAGTTAGGACTTACGCATTCCCCTCGCTTGCGGGGGACAAAGGGGGGTAAATCCTTAAAAATAGAAGGAAATCGAGGATAATATCCTTGAAAAAGCGAAATTCTAATCAGAAAAACCCATATTTGCGTAAGTCCTAATAGTGCTATTCTATATGTATAATTATCAGCAAAACTCACCTTAAATCAATTTACTGGTAATTTAATGATTTGTATGATAACATGCACGGAAGATGATAAGAACAACTGCAGAGAATCTCAATAAAGGATAATAAAATGAAAAGAAATATAGCTTTACTTTCTACCAAGACATCTGCCACTCCATGTAATTGGAGTAATTGGACAATGCGTAAAAAACTGCCACTTATGTTTACAATAAGCGTATCTTGCTTCGTGCTGCTGTGTCTTGTGTTTTCGGCACATGCACAACAACGTTTCGCAGATGAAGTTGGACAAGTTGCAATTCGTGATGTTACATCTACATCACCCTTAGTCATACCATATATTACGTGGGGCGGCGAATCGGCTCTATTCCACGCAAACGGTGGATTGACAACACAGACAGGTACAATCATGGCAAAACAGGGATTGAACCTAAAATTAGTTCCGGGAGATAACTTCCAGCAACAAGTTCGAGACTATCTTAGCGGCAAAACACCAATTTTACGGGGAACGTTTAGAATGATCGCACAAGCAAGTGAAGTGATAGGACGCGATTCACGCACAAAACCCGTTGTATTTGGACAACTTACATGGTCTGCTGGAGACCATTTCGTGGGAAGATCAAATATACGAAAAATTTCTGACATCAGCGGCAAAAAGATCGCTATTCAGAAAGGCGGACCTCATGTCGGTATGCTATACGATATGTTAAATACCGCACGCCTTTCCAAAACAAATGTGCAAATAGTTTGGGTTGACGAATTGACAGGCGCAAAAGGGCCAGCAGAAAAATTCAGAAATGACAACTCTATCGCAGGATGTTTCGTCATCACACCTGATATGATCGGATTAACAGGAGGACCAGAAAATACCGGAACGGGGGCAGAAGGAACAGTTAAGGGGGCACACGTTGTCGTTAGTACCGCAACACTCTCACGTTCTATTGCTGATGTATACGCATGCCGTAAGGATTTCTATGACCTCTATAAACCGCTAATTGAGAAATTCTTTGCAGGTTATCTAAAAGGTACTGAAGAGGTTGTCGCACTTAAAAAAACACATCAGAGAAGTGGATCAACGGAATATACAAGACTACTCTCCATGATGCAGAATATCTACGGCAAAGATGTGCTGCCAACACTTGAGGAGGATGCACACGGCCTAATCGCGGATTGCACTTTCGTGGGACAACCCGGGAACGTCGCATTCTTCAACGATCCAAAGAATACCATCACAGGTTTTGAAGGTTTCAATAAGGCGGGTTTGGATATGGCGGTTAATTGGGGTTTTGCAAGTCAAAGTTATGCACTTCTACCATCTGATTTAAACTTCAACTCCGCTACGTTTAAGAGTATCCTTGCTACAACTGTTGCTGCACCAACACAGTTAAAACAGACCCGTTTTAAAAAGGAGGCCGTCCGCGCAGAAATTGAATCATTTAATGAGGACGCTGCCCTTGACGAAAAAACACTCCTCTCCTTTACTATTCAATTTGACGCGAATGTAGAAACATTTAGTGGAACGCAATACCGTGAAGAATTTGATAGAGTCCTTGAACTCGCTGCAAAGTACGGAAACGCGGCAATTGCTATAAAAGGACACAGCGACCCTACGCGAACACTGCGTGTGTTGGTTAATGTCGGCATTAACAAAGGCGTGTTGAAACGTACAGGTACAACGGGAAACTATAAATACTTTATGCAAGGTAAACCGCTGAGTCTTGAAAACACTGCAGAATTAATTCGCCTTATAGAACAAAAAACGTTTGACGATGGAACCGATGTTGACAGTCCTTATCAAGTGATGCGAGCAGCACTCAAACTTTCTGAACAGCGCGGGGAAGCAGTGAAACAGGCAATCATTGATTATGCACGTAGTAAGAACGCACGAATTGATACGGAGCAGATTGTTCCTATTGGCGTAGGTATTAAAGAACCTATTATACCTAAACCTTCAAGCCTTGAAGAAGCATCAGTAAACCGACGTGTAGAATTTGCACTAATTAAAGTCTCTGCTGAAGCAGTTGCTGCATCCGACTTTGACTTTTGAACAACTCTTGCTTCCTAAGTTTTGAAATAGGGGCTTTAAATAGGGGGACTTGTGAAACTTTCAAACGTGTCTTATGTTTTATTCCTAATTACGCTACTCATCATAAACTTGTGTATAGCAGACATGTGTAGAGCAGATGAGGGCGTTCATACGGATAATATTATCGTAATCCTTGATGCGTCCGGTTCTATGAAGAACAAATTCCGAGGAGATGAGACCAAGTCTAAGATGGACGCTGCAAAGGAAGCACTCCAAGAGGTGTTGGCAAAAATTCCTGATGGCACAAATATAGGTGTGCTTGTTTTCTCTGGACGCAATGTGCCAAATGAATGGGTGTATCCACTGGGACCAAAAGACACCAATAGGTTGATCGAAGCTATCAATCGTCCCGAACCAGAAGGCGATACACCGCTTGGGAGATATATCCGTATCGGCGCAAACCGTCTACTTGAACAACGTGAGAAACAGTATAACTACGGGAACTATCGCTTGTTGATTGTAACGGATGGGGAAGCACAAGATGCTGAAAAAGTCGCACAATACACACCCGAGGTTTTGAATAGGCAACTTCGGGTTGATGTTATCGGAGTTGATATGAAGACAGAACACCAGTTAGCACAGGAAGCGGATAGTTATCGAAGAGCAGATAACCCAGGAGAACTCGTTGCTGCTGTCACACAGATACTCGCTGAAACAGGTGGAACTGCTACTGATGTCGGTGGCACTGCTGATAATGTTAGTGCTTTTGACGATATTGCACCACTTACACCTGAAATCGCGTTAGACCTTATTCAACGGATTACAACACCTGCAAGTAACGAAGCAATAGCGATTGAAACAACTGCTACAGTACCGAAACAAACGAATACACCGACACAACCGCAACAACCAACACAACACCCTTTACAAGGGAGTGACAGAGGCGGTAACACACCGTGGATACTTATCGGGCTTGTCGTCTTAGTTGCTGGTTATATCATTTTTAGACGCATGGGAAGACATTAAACATGGAAGCAAAAACAAAAAGTAGAGTCATTATGGTAGCAAGTTGGCTGATTATTATCGGCGTAATCGGTCTTGCCTATAAATTTCTCGTTGAACCACGGCTTAGTGGTAGACGCGATAAACTCGTTCAAGATACCAGCACGCGTAATTATGACCACGAAATAAAAATCGCACACGACTCTTTTCCAGGATATGCTATTTTACGTTCTGACGCTGTCAAGAACCTACTTGATCGTCAAGCCATTAAACTTACGTTTATTGATGACAAAGCAGACTATGTCAAGAGAGTCCGTGAACTCAAAAGTGGTAAAGTACAGATGGCGGTTTTTACAATAGATGCATACCTTAAAGCGGGTAATGTTGTTGGTGACTATCCGGGTTCAATTGTTCTGGTCATAGACGAATCTAAAGGTGCTGATGCAATGGTAGCACATAAACGGGGTGTTGCGGCTATTCCAAATTTGAGCAATCCGGCGGCTAAGATAATACTCACACCAGACTCACCGAGTGAAACACTTGCACGTATTATGATTAACACGATGAGCCTGCCAAGTCTACCAACAAATTGGAAATCGGACGAAAATGGAGCAGAAGATGTATACAATAAACTAAAATCTGCCGATCCAGACGACCCGTACGCCTACGTCCTTTGGGAACCTTATGTAACAAAAGCACTTGCAATTGATGGAGTCCAATTGCTGTTGGATAGTTCAAAAATAAAAGGATATATCGTTGATGTATTAGTAGTTCAACGGGAATTTCTAAACACACAAACCAAACTTGTTACCCAGGTCCTGCAAGCCTATCTCCGGGCAAACTACGATTATACAAACCAACCAGATGGATTACTGGCATTAATTCAGCAAGACGCAAAGCAGTATGGAGACACGCTAAATCAGAATGAAGCGAGTAAACTTGTAAAAGGGATTGAATGGCGTAACACCGTTGAGAATTATGCACATTTCGGTATTATCACGGGTTCAGCGGCGAAAGAAGCGGAGAAACTTGACACAATGATACAGAAAATAATGCAAGTTCTCGTCAAAACCAAATCCCTGCCAACCGATCCGTTAGCGGGAAACTATGGACAGTTATACTATGAAGGAATTTTACGGGCATTAAATACAGACGATTTCCATCCCGGTGTGCTCAGTAGTAGTGCCACTGAGGGGTTAGAAGGTATCCTTGTAGATACTTCAAATGTGATAGAGGAAAAAGTCCGTGAAGATAAAGCACTCAATCCACTCTCAGATACAAACTGGAATAATCTTGCACCTGTTGCAGCGATGAAGATTGAGCCGATTCAATTCGGCAGGGGGAATGCTCGTATTCTTCCCGGTAGTAAACGTGCTCTCACCGACATTGCATCCAAACTTAAGTCGTTCCCGCAATACTATCTTCGAGTTGTTGGACACACCCGCGCGGAAGGGGACGCTACAGCGAATAAGGTTCTGGCAACACAACGCGCAGAAGCAGCAGCGAAGGCACTCAGGGAACTGGGTATTGCAAATCATAGAATTCGCGCTATTGCTGCCACGAGAAACGCATTCAAAAAACAAGGTGGCGAAGCGCAAAGCGTGACTTTTGAATTGTTAGGTCAGGCGTATTAG
>CAZURU010000139.1:0-6110 GCA_964623585.1 uncultured bacterium | reverse complement strand
TAGGAGGACAGAAGCATGTCAATTAATAGAAACAGAAAACAGAGAAAAATATCCAATCGTCCTTTATCACGTCGTGCATTTATAAAAGGTTCTGTAGGACTTGCAACAGCTGCTACGGCTGGCGGAGGTTTAATTCGGTCAGCGAGCGCACAAGGATCAAGTTTTCGTGAGTATATACCCTATGATTCAACAAAAGATTATCATTGGAACTATAATCCACGCACCGGAAGGCGTGAAATAATTGAACACCACCATCCCGGCATGGAACCAACAGGTGAAAAATTTACTTTCGTCCGACTCAAATATCCCGGAGGAGATTGGTATACCAATCTTGTCAGCACCTACCGCTGGCAGTCAGACCTAAAGTTTACGCAAATACTTGATGCAAATACTGCAATAAATGTTGATCTGCGTCAACATCCACAGTATGTTGAAATTGACGATCCTTGGTTGTTTTCCTATCCATTCCTCTACATGACTGGACACGGTAGAGTTCCGGGAGGTATGCGAATTACGGATCAACAAGTCAGAAAGTTAAGGGAGTATTTTGATCGCGGCGGATTCTTACACGTGGAAGATTGTGATTTCACTTGGCCCTATTTCTATCCGCAGCTTGAACGATTGATAAAGCGGATTTTTCCAGATAAAAAATTCGAACGACTTGATCTGACTCACCCTATTTATCATACACTTTACCCACACAACGAATATTTGGGTGGAGACAAACGGGTTACAAATCATGCTTATGACAAAGCTATCTTGGATAAGGACGACAAAGTCATGGTCTACTTCTGTCCAAACGACCTCAACTGTGCATGGGAAGGAAGAAGATGTTTTCCCGATGGTGAAGAGCAACGTATTTGGGCATTTGAGCAAGGGATGAATGTTGTCGCTTATGCCTTAACGAGATGAGGATTTAGGGAGTGGAAGAGTGGAAGAGTGGAAGAGTGGAAGATTCCATCTATCCAGCAATTCTTGATATGAATCTACAGCCCTACCGATCCGTTTGTGTAATTCTTCGGCACATTCGACAAAACCTTATCACGGAAACGCTGATAGGCAAGACTCGCACCTGCAATGTTTCCTGATGCAGGACCAATTTGAAGTTGGGCAACTGTCCCTGAACCGAACAGATTCTCGACCGGTAGGAATTCTAAGTTCGTATCAAGAATTGGTAAACCACACAAAAGCGGAATTGAGTGTTGTTCGATTAACGCTTGAAGAAATCCGTAACCCCGTACGTCGAATCTATACCCAGTTGCAAGTATTATTTGAGACACATTCGTAATAACATCATAGGTCGTGTCTACTATTAGATGTTTATCCATGTCTATATTGCGAATAAGTGTTTCAGGTAAGATCCTGATGTTTTCACTATTCTCAAGCGATTCCATTACATCTGGTGTTATGCTACCCTCACCTCTGTTCTCCTGAATAATCTGGTATCGTCTCTGGAAATCTGATTCTCCCGCAAATTCTGTTAGTGCTTTTGGTCCTAACCAGATTGGTGGGAAGTCAAACTGTTCCGTTTTCAACTGCTTTCTTGCGACTAAAACGACATTGTGTCCACGTTCACTCAAACTCCGGGCAAGTGTTCCGGCAGTCAACCCACCCCCTACAATTACGATCTTACCGGTTTTTTCTAATCTCTGATATGTATTCACAGAGAACTGGGATGAATGTAGGATCCGATTAGGGGCACGACGTTGCCAATCTCTATACGCATCAGGTACATAGACGCAATCCTCTGAGCCAATAGCAAGTATAACACAACTACTGCGGAAGCCCTTATTATTGTCAGAGATAAGACGGAACGGAAACCTTCCTGTTCCTTTGTCCCACCGTAATTTTGACACATTGAATTGGTGATATATTGGATAAGCTTGTATCTCCTTTACAGCTTCCAGACAATAATCCCAAAATATCTCAGTAGAGGGTTGGTTGTATGGGGGTGCTAACGCATCAGTCCGGTCATGCTGCTGTGCATAGTCAACTATCCCTAAGGAATCAGGTGTGATATGATGTACTGCGGGGGAACGGAGAAATGTCATACCTTGCCGTTCGGTTTTGTTTCTCCATTCAGTGAGGGGTTGCACATGTTTGTCTAAAATGACAATGTGTCTGACTATCTGTGGCATGTCGCGCATCAGTCGCAACGCAATAGAGATACCGTGAATACCTCCGCCGATGATTGTAATTGGAATATTGCGATGTGCAAGAGATTTCATGATTTCTATCGTATCACTCAATCGGTGAAAGGACCAGGAAGGTGGAGACGGGTTAGTTCAAAAGTCTGTGACTGAAAAGTGTCTGTAGCACGGTAGCGACTGAATCTATACTTAACCACTCCTACGGATGGCGCAACCCAATAGACCGCGGGGGGACTGATCAATCTTATCGTTGAATCCTCACCCTCACTGTATACGACCTCTTCGTAGACAACGAAGGTATCAAAACTGCCTGCGGGTACGGTAATCGGCACATCCTTTTCAGCAACAAAACGTGTGGCAGAGACAGGGATACCGATGTCCTTTTCAAAAACAACCCACTGTTTACCGACTTCTAATGGAAAATCCCATAACTTACGAGCCGGAAAATGTTTCTGATGAAACAACGGGTTGTCAAGTGGTAGAATAACATCAAATGCTGATTCTGTCAACGCTTGCGGTGTTTTTGTGAAGTAGGTAGCCAGAATAGGAAACGGAAATCCATCAAAAAACTCCGTGTCAAACCTGAAGTAATATGCGTTGGCAGACAGATGATCAATTGATTCAAAAGGAAAATCATCAGGAGGAGAGGGGGTCAATTCACTAATCGTCATTTGACGGTGGGTTGTCCCGCTAATATCGCGTGTACCCTCTATACGTAGTGTAACCTCTTGTTCAGTATCAGCATTTAAATATGTCCACGACGAACCGGTATCTGTTGGGAAATCAATGGCTTGGAGAGTTCCTGTTGAGATCGGGGGCGGTATTTTCGTTTCACCGTGCGGTTCAATTAGTCCTTCTTCACCACAACTTACGAAAAGTAGTATTAAAACGAAAGCTAAGAAAGATGATTTTGCTTTTATAAACATATTGTTCCTACGGATTCTATTAATTTATATCTCATTATTGACTGTTAGAAATGTAACAGAGAACGGCACAACCTAACAGAATGTGCTACAACCTGGGAATCTTGTTTCATTCTGCTAATCCTGTAAATCCTAATAATCCTGTAAATCCTGGTCTATTTGACTATAGAGAATTTACCTGCACTTCGGTATCCGTTTCCATCGCTTGCCATGTAGAAGTATAGTCCGGTACAGACCTTTTCACCATTTTGATTGGTGCAATCCCAATTCGACGCATTCTCTATTACTTTAATTAGGTTTCCCGTTACATCATAGATTTCAACTTTTAGACCTTTTGGGTAAAATGAAAGGTGTTGGTTCCCAAAAGCTGGACGAATTGGATTCGGGGCAACTACTACTTTGCGATTCCTAATGTTCTGTAGATAACTGAAAGATTGTCCTTGCCAGATTCTGTTACCGGTTTTACCTGAGAGGTCCTTTCCAGAAATCTTATATAAGTACATCCCGGTAGCAGGGAATCCGTTTGTCTGTAGAGTCCCACGCCATTTTGTTGGAGACACCTGGGATAAGGTGATATTATAGGTATCCCTATTCGGTGCTTCTACTGATAGCATCGGGGCACTTTGCAGTGCATGTGTACTTGTCACCTCAACATGCCACTCACCTGTACCGTGTTGTTGTGTATTGATGAAAAACGATGGTGCTTGGTTTGCTGTTTCTATAACTGGTGAAAAACTATCTGGAGCGATACTCGGTGTCCCCATAATTCCCATAGCATCCACCGGAACAACTGCATAGTAATAGTGTACCGGGTCTTCCCCTTCTGTTGGAGGTTCAACATCCTGAAAAACCGTTTTATCTTCAAACTGCCACTGTTGTGGGTTTTGCGTCATTGTGACGCGTCCTACAACGGTAATGTCGTCTTCCGCAATGCCATCTCCGTTGCGATCAGCGGCGGAGATCACCTCATCATCAGATTGGAAGGTTTGCGGTTCATCTGTTTCACTATTTAAGACATATCGTTTTCTCACGATAGCGACTTCCTGAATACCCGCAGGGTCATCAACAGTCCACTTGAGCAAAGCACCAGAAGTGCCTTGTGATACTTGGACGTTTGCAAGTTGTCCTTTCGGTGGGGCGCCAGCCACAAAACTCACCGAACCACCAGTAGTGCCACCCGGAACTACAACCTGTTCAACATCAGCGTGCATATTGATAAGAATGAGTGTGATTTCTTTAATCACGCCACCGAAATCATTGAATGTGATTTGTGCTTCCTGTGACTTATGATATGTGAAGGCTTCTCTGATTTCAATTTTATCGTTCTGTTTCTTTACAATGAATTTTGCAGCCCACCCACGTAATCCCGTACTATTGAGCCTGTTAAGTTCGCTCTGGATATTGTTTCTGTCTTCAATTGTCAGAGCACTCATATCATAAGGGGCAAGGTCAGCACCATCAACTTTGATTGCGAATTCTGGCATGACGCCTTGTGGTCGGAATACGATATATCGACAAGAAAAGTGTTCTGGCATCGCCTCAGAATCGAAGTGCGTACGAATCGGATATTGACTGTGAACATCGTTTGGGTGGATTGCGACAGGTGGGAACCTTTCAGCGTTTCTATACCCTTGTATATCAACGGTCGTATTCGCGCGTGTATATGTAAAATAATTCCATACAGTAAAAGTTTTGAAAGCTTCTGCAAGGGTTGTACCGTTGTCTATAAAGACATCATAAAAGTTGCCGAATTCGCGATAACTGCCATCTGTCGTATTGGTATAAAACTGACGTATGATGTCATAGCCGAATCTTTCTGCCATATAGAGCGACCAGATGACTGAGCCGTATTCATGGTCACCGATTCTACTCTCAAGGGAAATATCGGGTATATTAAACCATCGGCGCAGTTGATGGATGTAATAGTTATAGGAGTTAGTCTCGGTAGGTTCATCGGGATCAGGGAGCGTGTCTCCATCGTCAACGACACCGCCATCATAAGTCATCACCTCTATCCACGTAGCAGATGATTCCATGAACCAGGTCGGCATATAGGCGTTATATGCAAACTGAATCCCGTGCAGGAATTCATGTGCACATGTGGTTTCAAGGTAACGTCTCCCCTCTAATTTACCGACATAATCGTAGATACGGGAGTTGATCATGAAATAGGGCGCGATTGTCAACGCTGTGGACAGTACCCGTCCTTCAAACCAATCTGCTGTCGTGATACCGAGTGCTGGGAATGTAAACAGGTATACATCCATTTTATGATCCCCACCGTTCTGTGCTGCCCAAAAATCCATGTAAGGTTTCTTGAACCCCATCAGATCAATTTGAACATGATAGGCGCGTTCCATCGCATCAGCACAGAGATCAATATAATCAGGAACTCCGTTACGGGGATGAAAGTCTTCAAGCGGCGGCGCGTGGGGTCCTCTGCGTGTATAGTGGAGTTTGAAATGCGGTGTGTTAAAGTGTTCTGTAAGCACTATATCACCGAAGAAACTACCCGGAAGTCCTGGACGGAGAAAAACCGGTTTTAATTCTTGTCGTAGTGTTGATGGAATGTTTTGCCAGTTTTTCGCGACCGTTACAAAACTATCCGTAGCACATTCCATGACGTCGTCAGGTGAATATCTCGGTTTGAGATTGGTGAACTTTCGGACATTTTGAATGGCACTTTGAAGGTCTGCATCTGGAGGGAGTGCATAGCTGATGCACACCAAATTGTATACCAAAAGTGTAGTTGTGAATAGCAAGACTGCAGTAAAATTTGTATTTTTGGCGATTTTTTTCATTAAAAGGGTCTTATGTATTAATTTGAAACCTAAGGTTTTGTTGTTAATATCTTCTATAGGTGTAAATTCTTCCTCTGTATTTTGCTCTATATATAGATTAACATATCTGGAATGTGGAGTCAATGAAATGTATGGAGTATATAAGTATTTTGTCACCTTTTTCATAAGAGATGGCACTCGGATGAAGTTTAAATAATTAAACGGGTAATTTCTTGTTTGCATAATGCAGGCTCACC
>CAZURU010000138.1:0-11668 GCA_964623585.1 uncultured bacterium | reverse complement strand
TATGTCAACAACTAAGATCACCAACTTTGAAAATGGAATTTGCGTAAGTCCTAATATACCTTGAAGTGGGGACATCCTATCGGTACAATACGCTGAGTGTGGAATTATCATTGATTTCCAACCGTTTTGGCGCAGAAATCGGAAGATCCTCTCAAAGACAAACGCATAAAGGTTGTCACAACTTTCTGTTTCATATCCCCTAATTGTGTATTCTTCCTTTACCTCTTTGTATTCCACATAAGGCGGGTTACCGATAATCACATCAAACCCACCTTCTTGCAGAATCCCGTAAAACGCGATAAACCAGTGGAAAGGTTTGTGTGAATCTAACCAGTTCTGATAATCAGGGTGTTTGTGCGGGTCTATACCGTAATCTCTTGCAAGGTAATCGTTGAGTTCATCTTCTAATACGCTGAGTCTACTTTGCAAATTCAGTTTGTCTTCTGGTAGCACGTCTCCACCTAATTCTGTTTGCTGTTCTCGAAACTTGTCAAACAACACCTTAACGTCCTCTGCCTTTTCTTTGATGCGTTCCATTGTATTGTCAAAGTCAAGCCTGCCAGAAATCGATTCTTCTATCTCGTTGTATGTTGCAAAACCGACGAGGGTATTGCCCGCCTGAATGTTAAAGTCAATGTCGGGTAAGGGTTCAATCTGTATCACATCTTCAATCTGTGCTACCATTTTGAGAAAGAGTCGCAGCTTGCAAATCTCTATCGCTTCCTCCATAATGTCTACACCGTAGAGATTGTTGATAATGATAGATTTAAGCACAAAATATTCTCGGTTGGGATGTTGGTCGATACGGTCAAGGGTTTCGCGGAAGTCTTTGTATTTACGGGAGGGTCTCGATTCGGAGATCGCTCCTACCTGATCTGGTCGCGATTCGGAGATCGCTCCTACCTGATTTGGTCGCGATTCGGAGATCGCTCCTACCTCGTCAAGGAAGACTTGCATACGGTCAAGGCACGCCTCGTAGAGCGGTTCAAGGATGTTCAGTGCGGCAAAGAGGAATGCGCCAGAACCGCATGTCGGGTCAAGCACTGTCACTTGAGTGATGGCTTTCCAAAATGCACGGAGCAGTTCCGGTCCCTCACAATTTTCAATCACATCCTGCGCGAATTGGCGGATATCCAGATTATAGGTTATTAGGTCGTTGATGTTGTCAATCTCTCCGTTTGTGAGTTTGGTGCGGACGGTATCGTGACGTTGTCTGCGTGCAACTACCTCGCGCCAAATTTCTGTTGGTAGAGCATAATTCTCTGGTGCCAGTGCATTCCACTCGGTGCGTTGGGAAACATCGTCAATTCCGATAGCAATTTCCGCTGGTAAAGGTAATTTAACACCTTTCTTGACTGCCTTGTAGATATACCTATCAGGGTCTTCTTGCAGCTGTCTCCAAACGGAAGCGTTACCTTCAAATGCGATTTTACATTCCTTGTGTGCCGTATCAAACAGGAACGGAATGATGGTGTTTTTACTGATGTACTCCGTGATGTCCTCTTTGGTGTAGTATGCTCCCATCTGTTTCTGGTTAATGTATTTTTCAAAGATATAACCGAGAACATCAGGGTTAATCTCATTATCGTTTTTGAGGGGCCGATCATCAAGGTGCCAATCGTATTGTTCAAAGAAGGCAAAAAGTTTCTCAAAGGCTGCATCAGGTATTACTATGTCCTCACCGTGTAGTGTTTCAAGTTGATGTTTTTGGAAGATGCCGCCGTTAAGATAAGGGACTTTGCCAAGTAGGCGTTTCATTTCTTGACTTCGTTCGTTTTCAGGTTTGGCAAAACCTTCAAAAAAGAGTGGACAGAGAAATTCTTTGTAATACCTATCAGCACCATCACTTTGTATCTCTGTCAATTTGTTTCGGAGGTAGTATATATCGTTATTCAGAAAACCTTTCTTCTGAATGAAATAGATAAACATCAAGCGATTCAGCATGACTGAGACATACCATTTTTGCATGTCTTCGTCGGGGATTCCTGTGAGGAATTTGAGGAATGCATCGTGTTCCTTTTTGAAATGGTCATAGAACTTTTTGGTAACCTTTTCTACATCAAATGCTGCTTTCAACCTCTTGGTCACATCCAATATAGAAATTTGTTCCTCTTCATCAAAACTAAATGCAATGGCACGCAGTTTTTGGATTAGGGGTTCACCAAATTGTAAAATATTATAAGATTCCTCACGTCGTCTAATGGTCTTGCCCCGATCTCTACTTCCCCATTGCCATATTTGGTTTGTCTGTTTCGTGTCTGTGTATATTATCAGGTTCTCATGAAAAGTTTTTGACACTTCTCTGTGGACCTTTTCTCTCAATTTCCGTTCTGGTATACATCCTTCAGTTGTTGCTGGACAATGAAAGATTGCTACTCCGCGTTTCTGTGCAACTGGTGCGAGTTTATATACTGTTTCATCTACAACAACTGGTAGTGCTTGAGAATGATTATCCCAATCGAGAACTTGTGTAAAGAGATCATCAAAAGCAGATTCTTTGAGGTATTGGCGTGTTTCTTGAAGGGTAAATTGCATAGGTGTTTATAGTGAGTTAGGACTTTTCAAAACGTACACATTAGGGTATAGTAAGTCATGGTTAATAGATATCGCCACGATTGTCAATTTGTACGATTTCACAGTCCAATTTCCTTTTTGATCTGTTCCCAAGGTCTGCCACCGCCAGCGTCCAATTCCTGTTCTGCCACTGCCATATCTGCTAAGACATCTAGTTCTGTATTAATCAATGCGGTTTCGCGCCATTCGGAGAGAAAAATAGAAAGTGTTTCAGCATCTTTTTTGCCATCTGAAATGTGCGTTAGTAGTTCGAATAGTTCAGTGAAAAACTCAACAAGTTCTTCTGACTCTAACCACATGACCCAATCAAAGGACTTTGAGGTCTTAACGGATTTGACGAGTAATTCGTCCTTCGTGAGATGACCAACGACAAGTTTAGGCTTTTTCATATTAAACCTCTGGCAATACGGATTATGTTAATGTCAATTATACATGATTTAGACAAGAATTGCAAGGTTTAACTACTCGTTTATTTGATATAACGTGAGTTTGATAAATCAGATTTTCCCAGGCCGGTAGGTTCGGTTTCCTAACCGAACCGGGTTTGTGCCAATGCGTTTATAAAGGTTTTTGAGTAGGATCCGTCAGGATACGCGTTTGGTATTCTGAATTGGTTAGGAAACCGAACCTACCGGGTCTATGCAAGTGATATTTTAGGAAAAATGAAGTCCCTATTCCTATTATCAAACTCACGTTGATATAGTAACTTTTCTTTTATTTCCATAAGTTGTGTGGTATACTTTTAAATATGCTTTTATAATCAATTGTAAAAACCTAACGAGGAAATGACCATGCAAACTACCATTATTGAGAAACTTCAGTATCTTTCACCGAAGGACTACGCAGAAGTGCTAAAATTTATTGATTCCTTGTTAACAAAAAAGGTTTCAGAGGAAAAAAAGAAACCGAAATTGGAGTGGATTGGTGGTTTAATAGAATATAAAGGGCGGTATACAGCACTTGAACTTCAGAAGAAGGCATCGGATTGGAGAGATTAAGTGTATCTTGTAGACACCAACATTTTCCTGGAATCTCTGTTAGGGCAGAATAGGACAAACGAAGTTCGATTATTCTTACAATCCATTGATTTGAGGACAATTTTTATAACGGATTTGTCTCTTCATTCCATCGGTATTATTCTGTTCCGGTTGAAAAACTTTCCGCTTTTCGTCTTATTTTTAGAAGACATAGTAATTAACGGTGTCGGTGTCCTCTCACTGTCTCCAGAAGAGCACAAGACGTTAGGACAACCTGCTCAACAATTCAATCTTGACTTTGATGATGCATACCAATATGCTGTCGCCAAGAAATATGATCTGCAGCTTATCAGTTTTGATACAGATTTTGATCAAACAGATAGGGGAAGACAGGAACCGGTCGATGTGTTGTAATGAGATACCTCTATTAGGAAGAAAGCCCTAATGAACACACGATTTTGGGTTCTTGCATTTGGATTTCTTCTTCAACAATGCAGAGTCGTCCATCGTCCCATAAACCGATCACTAATTCAGCAAGTTTCTCGTTGGAAATACCAGAGCGAAGTTGTCGATTAAGAATATCCTTTGCCACTGGACGTAGCGGGTAACGATAGATATTTTCTATGACCTGTTTAAGTTCTGGCGTTGCAAAGAGTGTCCCTTCTACCTCAGAGACATAATCTTTTAAGCGTTCATAAGTGCGGAAACGCGCTCCCGTTGATCGTCCAAGTTGCCCACCAATTGATCTGCCCTCAGAAACAACGAGTTTCGCTGCTTCCTCTACAAGGTGATGGTGTTCCTCCAAAGGTTGTAATGCTTCAGCCTCAGGTTCACACGCTGCAGCTTGAAGAATAGTGAACTGTGATTCTGTCACACTCTCTCCACTTTTGTTTATCCATGCAAGCGCGTCGTTATCATCCCCGGTTCGGATATAGACCAACGTGCCTTCCGGTTGCTTATCTGTCGGTGAATGGTGTTTTGTTGAATAGACAACAGATGGAAGTTTAGTGATGATTTTCTCTAAATCGGGGTTTTCGGTAATAGCGTTCTTCCATATCTGATAAGCATGAGATGCAAGGTCTACGTCATTATCCATATCGTCATCAAGTAGTCCAGCGTTTTCATGATACAAGTCAACGATTGCTCGGTTACCATTTTCACCGTCATCTTCAAAAAAAGCTTCGTCTGTTCCGACAACCTCAGCGTTTTCTTGAAGACGTGCCCGTACGCGTCCGCGTAGATATATGATACGTTCAACACCTTCTGCGGGTAAAAAGGAGTAGCACAGTATTTCTTCAGCAGTTTGACCGATTCTGTCAACGCGTCCTGCGCGTTGGACTAAACGTATAATTGCCCACGGCAGATCGTAGTTTACGACAATTGCACAGTCTTGTAGATTCTGACCTTCACTCAAAACATCCGTGCTGATGAGGAGGCGCAATTCATCTTCTTTTCTGAAAGCACCTTTCTTGTTATTGCTAATAGGACTAAATCGGGTTGCTAACTGCGTAGGATTAGCAGAGTCACCGGTAGCTGCCGCTAAGTGAGTCAAACCACGTTCATCTAATGCAGCTTTTAGATAATGTACAGTATCCGCAAATTGGGTGAAAACTAAAACCTTTGTATCGGGATGTGTTTGCGTTAATAGTTCTTCAAGAGCGTTAAGTTTTGCATCTTTTGACTCATCCCATTCACCGTATAGTTGTAAAATCTGAATGAGTGCCTCTGCATCTTCAGTAAGTTGATCTTTTAGAATTGGCAAGAATAGATCAGAACGGATCCACTTAAAGCGCGAGCTGTACTTTGTCAAATAGATTTGATAAATAGCAGCAGCGCGTTCTTTGTACTTATCAATTGTATACAAATTGGAATGCGAATCGGTTGTATCAATTAATTCGTCATCCTCATCATCTGAAGCAGCTGAAATAAGATTGACATTATCGGTGTCTGCATCGCTAAATCGTGTATCAAGCATAGATGCATCAAGTCCACCGATTGGAAACGGTTCGCCGTTTTCAATCGCATATAAAAAGATATAGTTTCGTAGAATGTGTCGATCAACAGACTGTAAAAATGCTTTTCCACTACTTTCAAGCCGTTTGAATAGATTAGTTCTACAAAATCCCATCAACCGTTTTCCACCACGTGATAGGTCTTGTAGTCGTTCTTTTTCATCTTTGGTAGGTGGTTCTGCTGGTGCCTCATCAATGTAATTTGCAAGTCCATAACGTGCCAAGTTCAGTCTATTTATGATATTCACTACTTTTTCTGAATATAATTGTGCATAAGTATCATCTGGGTTTTTGTCGTCAATTGTAAACGCAACCGTTTTAGGCGCGCGGGTTGGAAAGTAAGATCGTGTTCCATCTGGAAACAGTAGGTATTTTCTTTTTGAGTCGGCTTCTTCTTCGGCATAGTTCTGCATGATGAAGCTGCGTGTTCTTCGGACAAGATATCGGCGCATCAGTTCTCGCCAATCGTCAATTTCTTCGCTTTTTTCAAACGCTGCAAGGGTGTTTGTCCCGCATTGATAATCACTAAGGAATTTTAGCTCACCCATTTTATTGATGCAATGGTCTGGACGTATGCCGAGGTCTTCAGCTTCATCAACAAAAAGGCGGAGTTGATTTGAAAGATCAAGGAATGATTTGTTATACGGTGTTGCTGTGAGTAAAATCACTTTACTCTCATTTTGTTGAATATAGTCCTGAATTGCCCGATAACGTTTGCCTTCTCGGTTTCTGAGATTGTGGCTTTCATCAATCATAACTAATCTATAACGTCTGAGATCCGGGAGATCGTTTTGCACTCGACTAATTGAAAGAACCTTTCCACGTAAACGGTATTCTTCACGGTAAAACTCCCACATACTGACAAGGTTCTTTGGACAGATGATAAGTGTTTCAAGATCATCCTTGTCTTCCATTATCCTTGCAAGTGCTGTTCCCATAAGTGTTTTACCCAGACCGACAACATCACCGATAAGTACACCGTCACGTTTGTTTAGATGGTGTGCTGCGATTTTGACAGCAGCAGTCTGAAAGTCAAAAAGTTTGTCCTCAAAATCGCTTGGTATACTAAATTCATTCAAGCCTGCGCGTGCTTCATGGGAAAGGTGATATGCCATTTTTATGTAGATATGGTAAGGCGGTATCAGTTCTTCGCGTGCCCAACTTTCATCAATGATTTCGGCTAATTCCTTAGATATATCTATGCACCACCTATCGTTCCATCTATCCTCAAACCAAGCATCTAATTTCTGGCAAGCGTCAGCATCAAGCACATCAATGTTGAGCTCTCCCTGTTTTGAAAGTCCAGCGAGTGTTAGGTTACTACTGCCAAGATAACCCACAATTGGGGAAATAGGGTCTTGTCTGTGTAGTAGGTAAAGTTTGGCATGCAGTGGATGTTGCAGAAACAGTTTCACCTTAACCTTTTCATCACGAAGTTGGTGTAATAATTGGCGTAGACCTATTTCGTCTTCGCGTGTAGGAATGCCGATGGTTAATTGTTCTCGAAATTCTTCTGCCAATTTCTTTTTGATGCGGAGGGCAGTCTGATTGTCTAATCTGTCTGTCTCTTTAATAACACGCATGGCATGTCGTAGTTCTTCATCGGGGTTTTGATACATTCCGACGAGTAAACGGCAGCATGCTTCATCTCCACCGCACCAATTTTCAATGTAATTTGCGAGTCTTCTCCAGCCTCTGAGGTTAAAATAACCCACGCAAAAATCTGCATGGGTAGAGGCTTCAAGGGTTTGTTGTAGTGCTTGAAGGAGCGGTTGGTCAATATTGTCAAAGATTCTGGGCATAGGTTGTTATTCCTTGGTTTCTCGTAGCAATTCTTGCTGTATTCTAACAGATACTACCATTTTGTGCAAGTGTTTATGGGTGTTTGGCACAAAGCCGGTTCGGTTAGGAAACCGAACCTACCGGCCTGGGGACAATTCAGATTACTCGTTAGGTAATCTCCGTTGGTTACGAAACCGAACCTACGGGATTGAAGGATGAATGTGCTACAAAGAGGCACAATCAGTTGTTGAATCTTCAGGAGTTTCATTTTACTTGATTTTAGTGGCTATAGATGCTAAACTGGCACACATTATGAGGGTGTTCATTCAAATCTTCTATGGTGCCATCGTTGCTCTTATTATTTCAGTTGGTTGTATCTGGGGTATGGGGAGTTTCGGCGCAGCACGGCATACTATCAGTATCATCGGTGCAATCGCAATTTTTGTCGCAGGTCTGTATCTTCTCAGAAGTCGTTGGATACGTTGGGGTAGTCGGCAGTTATGGTTAAAATATCACCAGCGATTGGCGTCAATGGGTTTGTGCCTTGTACTGTTTCACTCCGCATTTCAACCGCTTACATGGCATTCATGGTTGACGTTTCTCCTGGCATTGTCAAATTTAGGTACAGGAATAGGTGTCAGTCTTACGGCAAAGAAGGTTCGTCAGATATTGCTCCGTTTTCATCTATTTCTTGCCCCTATTCTATTGATAAGTATCGTCTTTCACGGACAAGCTAAACTTGACCACGATGCGTTCTTTCCGCTTACGGATGTCCACGATACCCATTGTGCAAAATGCCATCTGTCTGATCCCTTACTGTTTCATCTTGTTCTACCGTCTGTTCAGTCAGATCTGTTTACAGCGGAAACTATTCCAGAAGAAATTAGGTGGAGATTCATGCAACACGATACCCAATTATCTGAATCAGCAAGATTTCTGAATAGAGATCAAGATATTAGGAGGACAATTAGGGACGATGATAATCGTCGTGCCTATCATATAAAGAAAGAAGATGATAATATTGCCTTCTATGCGGACAATGTATATCGCAGTTACACATGTATCACTTGTCATATACATAATACACCTGAAATCCAATTAGCACACGAATTGCACGGTGTGCTTAACTCTCATAGATGTCTCGTGTGTCACCAAGCAGAGATAGATGGCACTCGCTACGGTAAACGACGTGCTAATTGGGAATATAACCCGAAATGGTAAGGTTGTGTTCCGATTGTAACAGAGGAATTCGAGGGAAGCGTCATGTTCTTTCTTGAATACAGTTTGACAATCTTCCGGAATGATGTTATTATTGCATATTTAGAGTAGGTCAATCCAATAAACAAAAAACCGCTAAAAATCCATTTGCCGAAGCTGAAAACGTTGCACGGCACGTTTGTTGATACGCAGCACCGTCCCATTAATATAACTTGACAAACTCAGAATACAAACTTTTTGATATATGCCTCGTAAGATTAGAGAACTCGTAAAAGAACTTGAAGCCGCAGGATTTGTAAACCGCGGTGGTAAAGGTAGCCACAAGAAATTTACTCATGCAAGGGTGTCTAAATTCGTAATCCTA
Organism: uncultured bacterium; assembly: GCA_964623585.1. Lineage (GTDB taxonomy): Bacteria > Poribacteria > WGA-4E > WGA-4E > WGA-3G > MSPOR6. Next base: position 2,741 of record CAZURU010000138.1, on the reverse strand, counting down.
TCTGGCAAACTCGGATCGGATGCTAAACATTATCAAGAAAAGGCTGTTAAAACAGCTATTGAGGAAGCAAGAAGATGAAAGCAAGTACCCGTTATGTAAAAATAGTCGAATGGTCTGATAAAGACCAATGTTACGTTGGTAGTTGTCCTGGTCTATTTTATGGTGGATGTCACGGTAATGACGAACAAGAAGTATTTTCAGAATTGTGTGGCATCGTTGAGGAGATAATTGATCAATACAAACACGAGGATAAATCATTACCTCTACCAACAGCTGGACAGGATTACGCAAACAAAATGTTGAATATTGCTTGGGAGACTTTAAAATAATTTATGAATATGAGGTTCAGTGTAAAAGATAAGGCTTGAAACCAGAGTTATACTGAATTCAAGCCTTTATCAAGACAAACTATCTATTGGACAGTTCAAACTAAATATGTAGGTCACGATTCGGAGATCTCTCCTACCAATACTCTGTTAACGGGATTTAATGTCACCCCATGTCGTAGTGAGTTTATCTTGGGGGTCTACAGACAGAAATTCGCCATCTTTTAACTGATTGATTTCGCTTTCAGATAATGCCCGAGCAAAAAGGAAATAATCATCTAACAACCCTTGATACCATCGATCATTTTTATGTTGTCCAATTCCTGCACTCATGCCCCATTCAGCTGATAATTTTCCACTTCCCTTAACAGAATGGGTTTCTTCACCATCAATATAGGTTATTGCATCTCCACTATCACTATCATAGGTGCCTGCGAAATGGACCCATTTACCTGCATCAATTACAGGACCCGGATTGATATTAAACACATCCGCCTCTGTGTTTCGATGAAAAAAACGGAATCCGCCAGGACGAATTTCCATGTGATAAAGACCATTTGCATGTGCAGTACCAATTGCATCAAGCAATGTTTGTGCGTTTGCTGAACCTGTATGGTTAACCCAAACTGCTAATGTAAATCCGTCTACTGGACCGTTCTCAAATTCCGGACCATTCATATCAATCCATATATCTGTGTCTAAAGCGATGGCTTTACCATAGACACCTTTTTCCCATTTAGCATTTCCCTGAACTTCCCCATCGTTACCGTTTTTTGATCCATCTTTAACCGTACTACCTTCTTGATCAAAACTATAGTAAACGGACAGCGTCGGGTCATTTAAATCAGCCTGAACTGAAAATACACCCGTCCCCAAAAATATCAATACGGTTAGATAGATGGGTAGTTTCTTATGCATATCAATATACATTTTCTACTCCTGTATGTGTAAATTAACGGGACTTAATATTTCCCCATGTGGTTGAGAGTTTATCTTGTGGTTCAACTGGTGTTGCAAATGCCCCTTCCATAATCTGCTGTATTTCTTCTGCAGACACTGCGCGTGCAAAGATGAAATATTCATCCAGCATTCCGTTAAACCACCGATCATTCTTATGGTGTCCGATTCCTGCCGAAACTCCCCAATTGGTTGCAAGTTCTCCACCACCAAGAGCATTGTGGGTTTCCTCACCATCAACATAAATCTTTATCTCACCACTTTCGGTATCATAAGTGCCTGCAAAATGAACCCACTTATTTGCCTCTAATACTGGACCAGGATTTATATTAAAGACAGTAGTACTCGTATGGTTTCTATGGAAAAACCTGACTCCAGCAGGGCGAATTTCCATGTGGAATAGTCCATTTGCATGGTCTGTGCCAATTGCATCAAGGAGTGTCTGAGGAGCAGTTGAACCTGTATGATTGATCCAAGTCGCTATTGTGAACCCGTCACTGGGAAGATTCATAAATTCGGGACCGTTCAGGTCAATCCAAGAATCGGTCTCTAAGACAATCGCCTTCCCCACAACACCATCTACTCTATTGACGTTGCCGACTATGGTTCCATCATTACCACTTAGGGAACCGTCAACGACAGTCTCACCCTCTCCTTCAAAACTATAGTAGGCAGATATTGTCTCATCACTCAGGTCAGCATTGACAGTGAATGTAAAAACAGATAGCAGAGCCGCTATTACAATCAAGATTTGAAACGTGCTAATAAATTCAAAACGCATTATATTATTCTCCAATTATTTGAGGTTAATTACCTATAGGTTCTGAACGTCATCCTCCGTGTTGTGTGGATAACGCCTACCATTACCTACATTTATCTTACGACATATACATTAGACATTCATTTTATCGAATTATTTTTGATGCCCTTTTGTCCAACACCCTCCTGACTATCACCTATTATGTCACTTATTATGCAAAGACGAATGTAACAACAAAAACCCGCAACGATCCAAAATAGGCTTGCAGGCAGCATCAGTAGAACTACCAAAACTCTTAAAGTTGTTTTGTCGTAATGTGTTGTTATATTTAACGGTGACGTTTGCAGGGGGGGGGGGGTCTAAAAAGCGGTGTTAAAATAGAAATATTGAACAAGGCACCAAACCAATCTCTGCTCAGGCAGTAGACATCTGGTGCGTTTATTTGGATAAAATGATGGTTCGTATATCGGTTATTCATTGTTCCTACTCAAAAGAAAATTCCAAGATTGTATACTAAAGAACATAAGTAACGTTCTTTTTCCTTCAGAATTTCATTTACAAATAGTTTATACTTTACACAACGTTTTCTATTCTACTAATCTTTCTGATTTTTGTCAACAAAAAATGTTTCATATTTTCAATCTACCCTACACTCCGCATTTGTTTTATCAGATTTTGAGTATTTATGTTATACTCTT
>CAZURU010000137.1:5661-11728 GCA_964623585.1 uncultured bacterium | reverse complement strand
GCCGATGCAATGTGGGAAGCAGCGATGCAGCTCCCCGAACGTGGTCCCGAACTTACATATAGCTATGAAGATACCGCACAAACCACTGAAGATAGCCATGTTGTGGAAGAACCAGACCATGCAGACGCCGATGCAATGTGGGAAGCAGCGATGCAGCTCCCCGAACGTGGTCCCGAACTTATATATAGTTATGAAGATGCCGCGCGGCCGGTAGATTCGCATGTAGTAAGGAAAGTTTGAATAATGGCATCTCCTAATGAGAGAGACATAATTAATTTTCCTTTGGTAGAGTCTTGGGAGTTTCGTCTATTATTCCAGAGGAATCTTGGGGCAAAAGGAAGATTAAAAGAAATGTCTCCTGGGGATCGTTCTGATTTATTGAGTAAAGTAAGGACTGATTTGGCTACTAATCCGTTACATGCAAAGGATAATCTTTGCTTGGCAAGACTTTATGAGATTGAAAATAAAATTGATGATGCAATTAACTTGCTTGAGAATTTGCTGAATAAAGGGATTAAGAACGTTCAGGATATATATGTACAATTGATTTTTTTGTATGAACGAAACCAAAATTATAAGAAGGCATACCACACTTATGAGGAAGTGATAAAACCTCGCCCAATAATTCTCCTACGTAAGTTACCACGAGATTATGATGAATTCCTCGTTTGTGGTCTAAGTTCACGACAAAATTTCGTCGCGGGTTTTGATCAGAGAGACTCTTTGCACGGTAAAGATGGTGTGATTCGACTCGGTTTTCTAGGCAGAATACCTCAAAACCAATTACGAGGCAGAACCATAATAGGTAAAATCACACCAGAGGAACATATTAGTTTGTTGGAAAAACTAAGGGAATATCTCAAAGATCCATTAAGGGATTACCTTGGTATACAACAATCCGGTATAACTTAATATCCCGGAGGAAGCATAGCAACGTTCCTCAGTGTAACTGGGCACAGATATAAATAATTCACTTATAATTGTATAATCTGCCAAAATACTTATTTCAGTTGATCTCGTTTTGAGTTTAATGCAGCAAGTCATTCCACTTTGAAAATTAAACCTCCCTATTGCCCACCCATCAATCAGTTACAAATAGGTTAATCCTGATTTGAGAAACGGAGGAGCTGCTGATGCTACCTTCAGAATTTTGTCAAGGGGACAATGGACACAAAAACACTAATTCAAATCATAGAGACTTTAATTGGTCCGGAGCTATCTAAAAGAGTTGACAAAATTGATAAATGGCGTTCTATCGCAGATACTGCGGAAGGAATAGACGACGAATTAGCAGCCCACGCTTGGTTTTCCATAGGCAATCTTCTATCAGATAGCAATCAAGAGGAAGAAAGACTGTCCGCATACAATAAGGCAATACAACTTAATCCCAATAATGCAGTTGTTTTCAACAATCGAGGAGCTGCCAAAGCCTTGTTTGGACAGTATGAAGATGCGATTTCTGACTATAATGAGGCAATCCGTTTGGATACAAATTATACGGATGCCTACTACAATCGGGGCTGGGCAAGGAGTGAGCTTGGTGACTTTGAGCCTGCAGTCGTTGACTATGACAATGCATTACGTTTAAATCCTGACAACGCCGATGCTTACCACAATAGAGGTATTGTAAAGAGTGAACTTAACCAATTTCAGGATGCTATTAAGGACTATAGTAAAGCGATACAACTAAAACCTGACTATGTTGAAGCTTACTATTATCGTGCTAATGTAAAAAGTAAAATAGGTCAATATCAAGATGCTATTGAGGACTATGATCAGGCTCTTCTGCTAGATCCAGATTCTGCCCAGTTCTACCATTATCGCGGTTATACCAAAGGAAAGTTAGGTCAACATGGCCTTGCAATTGAGGATTATAATAAGGCGATTCAATTGGATTCGAATGCAGCAATCACCTACCACTGTCGTGGATATGCAAAGTTTTTTCTGAAGAAATTTGACGCAGCAATTCAGGACTATGATAAAGCAGTTAAGTTGGAACCGAATTATATAGAGGTTTACTACAATAGAGGAATTACGAAGTTTCAATTAGAGCAATTTGAGGCTGCATTAGTCGACTTTGACAAAGCAATTCAACTAAAACCCGATTATACCAATGCATACTATGGTAGAGGCATTGCTAAACAACAATTGAAACTACTTGAGGATGCCCTTACCGACTTCAATAAAGTTATCAAATTAGAACCGGAGTTTGCTCCAGCTTACCTCAATCGTAGTCTTGTAAGAGGCGAATTGGGATGTTTTGAAGACGCGCTTTCCGATCTTAATGAAGTTATCCAACTTGATCCTGAGGATGTTATTGCCACTATAGCTTATTTCACTCGTGGTTCTATGATGGATGAACAAAAGGATTACAAGAGGGCAATTGCGGATTACAATAAAACAATTGAAATAAATCCAGATTTTATCAATGCCTATTTCAGGCGAGGTCTTGCTAATATACGAATAGGGCAATATAGGGCTGCAATTGCAGATTACGATAATATCCTCAGGTTGGACTCAAGTAACGTCGATGCTTACAACAACCGTGGCTATGCAAAACTTGAGTCTGGAAAATATGAGAATGCAATTGTAGATTTTGATCAAGTAATTGAACGAAAATCGGACCATCCTACTGCTTACAATAACATTGGATTTGCGAAGGCACAGTTGGGACAATACGAAGCAGCAGTTGCAGAATATAATAAGGCAATTGAACTTAATCCAAATCATGCTATTGCTTACAAAAATCGGGGACTTGCGAAGCGCGCGTTGGGCTATCATGAAGAGGCCTCTGCAGATTATAATGAAGCACTCCGGATAAAACCAGATATGACCGAAACCTACCATAATCGTGGGAAAGAAAAAGTTGATTTTGGCCATATCAAGGAAGCGAAATTAGATTTTGAAACGGCTTTGGAATTAGCAGAACAAGCGGGAAACCAAGAACTAAAAGACGAGATTGAGCAATCACTCCAAGAACTTGAGAACACCAAGTAGAAGCGATTAACTACGAAATCCCCGGTGGCTCATCCACAGCAGACTTCCCAGCCCACATCAACGGCTCTGCACTACCCCACAAACGACTCCCATCTTGCCAAAATAGAAACGGAATTAGTCGTTTTGGACTTGAAAAACATGTTTAAAAAATGCAATAATCCCTTATGTATACTGGGTTTATATGGTATAGTATAAGTATAGGGATATCACGACCCAATTGAACACAAAAAAGCGAGTTACTTTTTCTGATATTCCTACTTATACGTGACTTCATCTATTGCGCTATAGGTTATATCAAGCAGAGCATCTAATTCTGAAACAGATATCTGTAAGGGGGGCATCAGAACAATGGTGTTGACCAACGGACGGAGTAACACACCTTTCCTAAGTGCAGCTTTGCAGACGTGGATACCGACTCTCTCTTCATAAGCGTAAGATATCGTGTTGTCAACGTCTTTCATGATTTCTATACCTGCAGCCATCCCGCATACTCTCACATCACTAACATGCTTGAGTTGATAGAATTCCTGAAGCCTATATTTGAAATGTGCGATAGTCGTTTGGAGTTTATCTATCAGTTCTTCGCGCTCAAATATTGCTATATTCTCTAAGGCAACAGCACAACCTAACGGATTACCTGTGTATGTATGTCCGTGAAAAAACGTCTTACGTTCACTATAATCTGCAAGGAAAGCACTATAGATTTCATCCGTCGTTATCGTAGCTGCGAGTGGTAGATATCCTGCTGTGAGTCCTTTTGCGGTGCATAGAATATCTGGTGAGATGTTCTCATGTTCACATGCCCACATTCTCCCTGTCCGTCCAAAACCTGTCATTACCTCATCAACGATTAGGAGTGTATTCCACTTTTTTGCCAAAGCTGCGAGACCATTCAGGAAACCTTTGGGAGCGATTAGCATGCCACCTGCTCCCTGTATTAAGGGTTCCAAGATAATACCAGCTATTCTGCCTTCATTTTCTGCTAAGGCGCGCGCAACAGCGTTGAACCAAAGAGTTCTACGCTTCGCCTCGGATGCACCTTGCGGCGTGGAGACTTGCACGGCATCAAATAGAAGCGAATTGAATGTGTTATGAAATGTATCAATTCCACCGACACTCATTGCACCGATCGTGTCTCCGTGATAGGCGTTGTCAAAATGGACAAATAGATTACGTTGCGGTTCTCCTTTGTGCTGCCAGTATTGAAACGCCATTTTCAGAGCAACTTCAACAGCCGTAGAACCGTTGTCCGAATAGAACACCTTGTTAAGACCGACAGGTGTAATCTCAACAAGTTTTTGAGCAAGTTCTATAGCAGGTAAATTACTGTAACCGAGGAGTGTCGCATGAGAGATTTTATCAATCTGATTCTTAAGTGCTGCGTTTAGGTCAGGATGATTATGTCCGTGAACATTTGTCCACATAGATGCAATACCATCAAGATAACGATTGCCATCAATATCTATTAAGTAGACACCTTCTCCACGTTCTATGATGACTGGAACTTCATCCAGCCAATCTTGCATCTGCGTGAATGGATGCCAGACATATTCTTTGTCCCAAGAGATTAACTGTTCCCTATCCTTTAAGTTTTGCATAATGGACAGGAAGTTCTATACCGAGTTCATCATAAGTACCTGTTTTCGGCACGATAATTTCAAGCATCCGATTTCGATACTTAGCGTGGAAATCTTCTGGCTGTGCATGTATCGGGAAGATGTTTCTAAAACCATCAGGAAATGAACTTGTACGTCCAACGACCTTCTCAAATCTCGGGTCTAAGAAGCGATCTGATTTTTCTGGGTCTCGTGGCAATTGTGTTTGAACTGTAACAATGCTCTCAGGTGGTACCGCTGAATCTGGTACATAAGGGGAACTAATTGAGACTACATAATCATAATGTGGCATTCTGTCAGGCAAGTCGTGCGAATCTTTGGCAGCAGAGTTTGGTACCCATCGTGGAAACTCTATCTCAATGCGATAGTGGTCTGATAATTCAGAGACACGATTTATCATGCCGTAACGTCGATAACGTTCCTTTATGTCATCGGAGTATATTTCACCGTCGGTCTGAACAGCACCGGGATTGGTAACACGAGGCGCAGTAGGATCATAAGTTATCATTGTACGTACGGCTTTGAGAAGCGGCGTAGCGACAAGGGAAGGAAACCATCCATAGAATGATGCACCGTAACGTGATCGCGTTTCATCGGGTGTTGTTGTAAGTTCATGCCTAAACCTGAAGATACCTTCAGCGATAGCGATAGCTATACCGAGAAAGATCATCAGATTACCAGAAGATGAAAAAAGCGTTACGTCCTCGCGTTGCATATCGATGAAGAAAAGTATAAGTGGATATAGAATTAGATTTATGAGGCTATTAATGCCTGTTGAGACTGCGGAACTGAATATCCATGTATTTCCTACCATTTCCTCTAACTGCGCTTTGAATTTTGCAGAGAATGCTCCGAGTATCGGTTGGCTTAGCATCGCTAAAACGTTAAAGGGGGCTTGTAGGGCAGAACTCACAGCACCAGGCAGCTGCACAAATTCCTCAGGTACACCCTGTTTTTTTCCTCTACCTTGTCCCTCTTCATCATCTCCATCCCCATCTGTTTCAGGATATTCAAAGTCCTCAAAAAACTTGCTGTTAACATCTATAAACGATTCCCACTGACTTGGGACATCGCTTTGCATATAGATCGCTTCCACAGGACATGCAGGAACACAAGCAGCGCAGTCAATACAGACGTTCGGATCGATGTATAACTGTACTTCACCTTCACTGGTGTGTATACAATTAACAGGACAGACATCAACACAAGCTGTATCCTTTACGTCAATACACGGCTCACATATTATATATGCCATAGCAATCTCCACCTTCCCTAAAGTGATAGTCTAACTTATATTATACCACAATCATTTGCAGATAGCAAATTGTTATAATATTTAGGGTGAGTAAAGTTTTGGTTACTTGTATGAAGCAGGATTACAAGATTCTTAAGATTAGCATGAAATAAACGTGCCGACAACAAAAGACCAAGCACCAGAGGTGCGAAAGGTATAT
>CAZURU010000137.1:0-5651 GCA_964623585.1 uncultured bacterium | reverse complement strand
CCTTTCGCCCTCTGGAACTTACTCGGGTAATATCTTAATGGTCATGATTTTGATCAAAATCCTCCTTATTTTTCTATACCTAAGTATTCGTAAGGGTCAATCGCAACATCTTCACGATTGACTATATTTAAATGAGATGGAAAATCACTTAAGCTAGTATAGACTCCTGCGGATATATCTTTTGGATCCCCTAAAGCTCTCCAGATTCGTCTTGTACCATCTCGAGCTGTTTCCCACTGAACAATAACAGTCCCAGGTTCAACTACAGTAATTAACCCATCTGCTTCCATACCTATACTTGACCAACGTCTTCCTTCATTCCACATTTTTACTGACACGCGTTGCAATAATTCATGATTTCTGTCTCTTATATTTTCCCATAAATTGGGATAGTTCCATTCCTTAGGAACTTCAGGATATGGACCAAACCCGTAGCGAGAAAAGCGTACCGTTGTTGGTATTTCTTCATTATTATCTGTAACCTTATCGGGAACGTTTGATTCCGTTGCCGGGTGTTCTACGGTAAGTGCTTTGTTTTCCGCAGACGCGTCAATTGTCTGTTGTGTACTAACTTTTGGTTCAGTTTTCTTGGAAATAACCTTTTGTTCAACAGGCACGTCAGATATACTGTGCCTCTTATTGAAGGATTTCAAATCATAATGTTGCCAAATAACAAACGCAACAGTGATAAGTATTAGAAAGACTACTGAACCAATCAACCACTTATATGATGTAAAAACGTTATGTAGCATTACAATGTTACCTCATACCACTCTATCTCATTATTTTACTAAAAACCCTTACGAATTTTGTGTAGTAAGGGTATTGGTAATTAACCTACAATTGTAATTCCCTCAGAAATAATGCGGATACAAAACCTTGATCGGACGACATATATCTGGTGAGCCATTTTCTGATTAGCAATTCCATTTGTAGACATCTCAATATTATCAACATATTTAATCGTAAAAGTCTATAAGTAACTGTATATTTTACTATATATTTCGGTAAAAAGCAAATTAAATTCAAAACGGGTGTGTTTTCTTTGCTCAAGGATACGTTCCTTATCCACAAAGCACCCGGATGACTCGGATATTTTAGAAAGAGAAGCGAGATATTTTGAAAAACATGCAAAGCGTATGGCGTATAAAGCGTTTAGAGAAAAGGGATATCAGATAGGTAGTGGGGTGATTGAGAGTGCTTGTAAACATGTCGTTGCAGAAAGATGTAAACAAGCTTCAATGAGATGGAAGGAACCAGGGATAAATGCTGTTCTAAAGATGTGGTGTCTTTTGAAAAATGGTGGATGGAATGATTATTGGTATCCAGACACAAAAGCCGCATAACCTTCTGTGCAAAAACTTTACACACCCCACTCACTCATATTTTTTTTTTCGCTTTTCAAGCATTTCTGTGAGTGTCATTTGAACTTTTTCAAGCGTTCCATCCGATGACCATTGCTGAAAACGACGATGACAAGTTTGATAGGAGGGATACTTTTCTGGTAAAAACCGCCAAGGGGATCCTGTTTTCAACACCCAGAGTATACCATCTAACACTTCTCTATTACTACGCCAAGGCCTCCCCCGATCACCTGATGGCAATTCAGGCAACAGGTTCAATAATTTCCCATTCTTTATCGTTCAGTTCCATGTAAACATCTCCATATTTATAGTCATACTACAAATATAACAGAAATGCGGATTTTTTAGATTTTTTAAAAGTCATATTTTCAATCTTCTGATTATTTATGAGATACGCACTAGAGATGTAGACCATCAAGAACCGCTGTATCTCATTTCAAATCGTTTACAGAACTCACAACTCTACCTTGCCTATAAACGGCAGATGCCGATAGAAAAACGTTTTTGAGTTATAAAGACACTTTTTGGCTTTCGGCATTTACGATTGAAACGGCAAGAACTACCACGAATCGCCTTGCTATGGTTTATCGTCTGTGTAAGTTATGGTATCAGTTTTCTTTACTTTGAAAAATCTGGGGTACGGTGGATGAAAACTTATTATACCTACGATCAAAAAACATATTCGTTCATTTTTGTCATTGAGCTCATATTGAGTAAAACCTAAAGATGTGGTGTAATAAAGATTGAAAAGGATAGAAAATATGTCCCTTTCAATCCATATCAGAAATCCAATCACTTTATGACGGGTGTTATTATGGCAGCTGAAACCCAAAAGCAACCGAGAAATGAAAAAAGTACTAAAGATTTTGAATCTTATGTAATATATTTAGTAAAGAGAGAACATTGTAAAACAGTGATAAAAGGTCCTCAGTAGTAGCGATCTCCTAATCGCGACTTATTGAAGATGATTCTTGCATATATACAATGCAGGATCCACAAATAAAGGAGAAACGAATATGATCGCATTTGTAAAAGACTATTGGAAATCTTCTTTACTCGGTGCATTTGGCGCGCTTGTACTACTTTGCATCGGAGTTCTTGTTTACGATAGACTAACCTTGGACACCACACAAGAATCACCAAATACAGACACCCACAACACTGCAAAACTACCTCCACCGGGAGAGCACATGCACGTAGAAACACAGCACGCTCCGCCGCCAAAAATCAAACGCGTACGTCCCAAGACCAATCCCCGCCCAAACCGTGTACTGAAGAATATAGGACCTATTCTCCCTAGTACAAGTGCTATTCCACCACCGCCACTTCTCCCAGTAACTATTCAATCGCGCCTCGATCAGATATATCGGGAAATGGTTATTGCAGGAACAATGTATGAAATACGGGATGATGAAAAAGTTGTAACTGAAGCAGCACACAAAAGAAGATATGACATACTCGTCGGCGGTATGACCCCAGAGGATGCTGTCATCTTCCTTGAAACATATCAAATTTATAACCCTCTGATTTTAGACGAACTGGAACCCCGTCGTGCTATTGACTACCTCTATAAAGTGAGGGTGCGTTGGAAAGAGAAAGAAACCTACGCGAGGCGTGTTCTTGCAAGGGATCCAAACAATCCTGATGCACAAATGGTACTGCTAAGCGTTGAACCGGATGACGCGGTAGCAGCTGCAGGATACCGCAATATTGTCGCGAAATATCCTAAAGACCTCCGTGCCCTCAATGCATTAGGATACCGACTGCATTACGACGATCCGGAGGGGGCAATTCAGCACCTAAAGAAGGCAAACAACCTCGACACTACACGCGGACTTTTTAGTTTAGGGTTGGCGTATGAACGTCTTGGTGACCTCAAAACCGCTTGGCTTTACTATAGAAAGCAGCAAACAATACAGAACGGAGACCTCGTTGAACTACACAAACGCGCGATTGAATTGAGCAAACCCTTGTATGCACCGATTTCGCGCACATCTTCTCCAATACCAGAAGCCGGTGTGACACCATTGGATAACGGAACAGTACCACATGAAGAATCGTCGACACCGGTGCCAAAAGAAACTCCTTGGCTACCGGAATTTCCATCCAAGGAACACCAACCATCGGAAAATCAACTGACATACAAGGAACGGCGAAAAGCTGCACGCGCAGAAGCCGCACGTGCAGAATTCCAACGACAGCAGTCAGAATTTCTACGACTGCAAGCTGGCTCACAGCAGGAGCTTGAAGAGTTCCTCAAATGGGCGGAAAGTATCATGAACGCGGAGGACTCTGTTGATTTCAATGACTTTCTTTCCAAGGAATTCGCGGCACACCTTAAGAACGGCGATGCTTTGTTTGAACCAGAGCGTACCGTCCGCGCTTATGAAATGATTGAACGATACGGGCCTAAAAAAGGCTTACAGCGGCTTAAAGAAAAGGATCCCGAACTTGCGAAACAGATGGAACAATTTATTGAAGATAAACAACCATCTCGCCGCAATAACTCACAAAACAGAAAATGAAGATCGTATTAGTGTCAGGACAGACGCAAATTTTGTCCAAAAGCAATATATTTCATCAAAAAAGTCACTATTTCAGTTATTAAACTCCTAAATCCCCCTTATCAGGTGGACTTTAAGACGGATGCGTAAGTCCTATTTAAATATAGTAATATATAATATAAGTTATTATATATCTTACTATTAGTGTATGTAAAGAGGCGTTCACAATGCTATTATACAAAATGTCCAGAAATAATCATAATACCAGCAAAAATCCAATATTTTCATGCATATTTCAACATGGTGAGAATTTCTTACCGTTGAGCAATTTTAAAATTTTGACTCTATCAAAAAATACGCTACAAAACCTTACTGTAACTAACACCATAACCAATTTACCAAATCTTACCACGGTAAGATATTTCTTACCGTACGGTAAGATTTTGAAAGGAGAAACGCTACAAAATTACAAGATTTCAACGCTAAATGCGATCAACTCAATGCTACCTTCAGAAGGACTATTACAGAAAGTTAATCCTTCAGAAAAGAATACCATTCAATGTCAGCAGAAAACAATTTCTTATTGGGAAGAACGGCAAAAATGCTTGCCTGTATTCTTTTGTGGAAAATAGATTCGAGACATGATATACTATATGTCAACGCTCACGTAAAGAATGAGAATCCTGAATCAATAACACAATTTAACTATAGGAAAAACGTGAACACATACCAGAAAGAACTCAAGCCGAATCCTGGCATTGAAACAATGGTTGCATATCAAGGCGGCAAACCAATTGAAGAAGTTAAACGCGAACTCGGTATCTCTGATATTATAAAATTAGCATCAAATGAGAACCCTCTTGGTCCATCACCCTTAGCAATTCGTGCCATAGAAGAAAGTTCTAAACAAGTAAATTTATATCCAGACGGTAACGCATACTATCTGAAAGCAGATTTAGCGAAACAGCTTGGTGTAAATGAAGATTATTTAATACTAACAAACGGGTCAAATGAGGTACTGACACTCGTCGGAGAAACATATCTTGGGCCCGGTGATGAGGTAATATATTCAGAAGGGGCATTTGTTGTTTACGAACATGTGGCGCAGGTTTCTGGTGCAACATCTGTGGTTGTCCCGATGCAAAACGATACACACCATTTACCATCAATAGCAGCAGCAATTACAGATAAGACAAAAGTTATATTTATTGCAAATCCGAACAATCCAACTGGTACAATTGTTACAGCAACTGATACAGCACACTTTATGGCACAGGTGCCTGAAGATGTGTTAGTTGTCTTTGACGAAGCGTATTATGAATATGTCACACGATCAGAATATCCACAAACCTTACCTTATGTCATGGAGGAACGTAATTTTATTATTACGAGGACGTTCTCAAAAATATACGGACTTGCTGGTCTGCGAGTTGGATACGGCATAGCGAAACCCTCTCTAATTGCAACGATGAATCCTGTCCGTCAACCCTTTAACTGCAACTTGATCGGACAAGCAGCCGCACTGGCAGCTTTACAGGATAAAGATTATGTTGAGAAAAGTCGCGAACTAAACGCTGCAGGTAAAATGTATCTATACTCGGAATTTGATAGAATAGGTCTCCGTTATATCAAGACTGAAGGCAACTTTATCATGGTGTTTGTCAATCAATCTGGTGAAGAGTTAGCGAATACAATGATGAAAGAGGGAGTTATTGTTCGTCAAATGGGCAGCTACGGTTACAATAATGCTATACGGGTTACAATCGGCAAACAGGAAGATAAC
>CAZURU010000136.1:9168-11876 GCA_964623585.1 uncultured bacterium | reverse complement strand
GGTAAAGAAGTCAAAAATATATATTTTCCAGATCCATAAATGCGGAGTGTAGGGTACATAATTCTGATTCCTTAATAGTGCTTTGTCAACATATTACTGTAGGTCGCGATTCGGAGATCGCTCCTACCGTTTGGTTGCTCCGATTCCCGACCCTATCAAACCCATCAATTAGTACTTGACGAAGCAATAGTTTTCTTGTCAAGTGTGACAGTATCAACGATACCGACGATTGCCACGTCTACTGGCATTCGTCTGCTGGGTAGTACCCCAACAGCATCTCCACCTGTAACGTAATAGACGAATTCACCTGTCCCAGCGTCTTGTAATGTATCAACCGCGACAATTGGTTTTGAAATAGGGGTGTAGTTCTCATCTAACGGTTGTAAGAGGAGAAGTCGTGTGCCTCCTAAACTTGGGTCTTTTCTTGTCGCGACGACTGTCCCGATTACTTTTCCTATATCCATTAGTATAACCTCAATCTGCATTTATTCAATAAAAGATGGAATATCCTTATTTGATTCCATATTCATTTAATTTTGTATGAAGTGTGTTTCTGTTAATTCCCAGGATTTCTGATGCCTTACTGCGATTACCTTCAGTATGCTGAAGAACAATCTCAAATAGGGGTTTCTCAAAAATCTCTCTGATTTCTGCATGGAGTTCCCCTACATCTGTTTCAGATTCCAGATAATGTGAGATCTGTTGCTGCAGCAATGCGTAAATCTGTTGATCAATATTCTGATTACTATCTATTGGGTTTTCAGGTTCTTTTTCAAAGAGTTGCGGAAAGTGTTCTGTGAGGAGCATTTGTCCTGAACACATCACAAGTGCCCGTTTGATAGCATTCTCCAGTTCACGCACATTGCCGGGCCAATGATATGCAATAAGTTTATCTATTGTATCAGAGGAGATGCTTATCTTGGGAATTTGATATTCTTGTGCGAATTGACTGGTAAATAGGTCAATCAGTTCAGGAATATCCTCTTTCCGTTCTCTCAGGGGTGGTAGAGAAATTGGTACAACATTTAAGCGATAATATAGGTCGTCTCGAAATGTTTTTTTTTCTATTGCGTTGTTCAATTTCTGATTTGTAGCGGCGATTATTCTGACGTCTACTTGTCGTATTTCGTTACTTCCGACAGGTTCAATTTCCCGTTCTTGTAAGACACGTAAGAGTTTCATCTGAATATCGATAGGGAGTTCTCCCACCTCGTCAAGAAAGATAGTGCCGCTATCGGCTTGTTCGAACTTTCCCTTTCTGTCAGCATGAGCGTCTGTAAATGCGCCTTTGATGTGTCCAAAGAGCGTGCTTTCAATCAAGCTTGGTGGGATAGCACTGCAATCGACCACGATAAATGGGTTTTCACTGCGTGGACTGTTCACATGTATGAGTTCCGATACGAGTTCTTTCCCTGTTCCGCTTTCTCCCATAATGAGAACGGTTTCATCACTAACAGCAGCACGACCGATTACCTGATATACAGTTTGCATAGCGGGACTTTGTCCTACCATTCTGCCTTGTGCATCAATGGTCTGTGAATTGCTCAACGATGGGTGTGCATCTTTGATTTCACGTTCCTCTTTTGTAATAGTTGCTGCAGTTGCTGCGCGTGCGACGATGTTGAGCAGTTCCTCTTTATCAACAGGTTTTGTAAGGTAACTGTATGCGCTGCGTTTTGCGGCTTCAATAGCCGTCTGTATTGTGCCGTGTCCAGTGATGACGATAATCGCAGCTGCTGGATTGAGTTGCTGAATAGATTCTATTAATTCCAATCCATCTACATCCCCTAAGAATATATCCAGCAGTATGACATCGAACTCATCTTGTTGCAGACATGCGATTGTATCTTTTCCGTTTTCTGCTTTGACGGTCTGGTATCCTGCTTTCTCAAGTGCGGCACTTAGGACTACGCGTAAACTGTGGTCGTCATCTGCGATGAGTATTGAATAGGACATATTTTTTCTCGAATTGTAGAGATTAATCAGTTGTATTTGGCATTGAAATAATGAACGCAGTACCCGTTGATAGTTCAGCATCAACTTGAATACTACCCCCGTGTTCTGCTAATATTTTCTGGCTGATGTACAATCCAAGACCTGTTCCTTTCTGTTTTGTTGTATAGAATGCATCAAAGAGATTTTGTACATCACTTGCTGAGATACCGTGCCCGGTGTCTTGTATTCGTATACGTGTCGTTTCTGTTTCGTCAGAACAGTCAGTATCAATTGTTAGGGTTCCACCTTTTTCCATTGCTTCAATAGCGTTGGAAAACAGATTAAATATCACTTGTGTTATTCTGTCTTGATTGACGTTGATAGTTGGACATTTTGCATAATTTCGGATAACATTAATTTCATATCGGTCAAATTCTGGCTGATAAGTAGCGATACAGTCATCAATCAGTTTGTGTATATTACACGGTTCTGCATCTGCTGTTGCGGGTTTTCCGAAAGCGAGTAGTTGTTCAATTGAACGGTTAAGCCGGTCTACCTCTTTGATAATAATGGAGGTGTATTCATTTATTTCTGCTTGTTTTTCATCGGATTGTGCCACATTTCTAATATTAGGTCTATCGTCAGTTTCACTGAGAAGTTGTGTTGCTAAGCGTATACTCCCTAATGGATTTCGTACTTCATGTGCTATTGTCGTAACGAGTTTTCCCAGAGCTGCGAGTCGTTCAGATTGCACCAATGCGTCAATTGTTTGC
>CAZURU010000136.1:0-9158 GCA_964623585.1 uncultured bacterium | reverse complement strand
ATCTCTAATACGTGTAAGTCTTCTGCAGCAGTCAGTTCATCCTTGGCTTTGTCAACCCGGAGTGTTCCAATAATTTGATCTTCAACGATTACTGGCAGACACCAAAAGTCTATATTGTCTTTAGATTTTACATCTTCTGGTGGTAGTATTATAACAGAAGGTTTAGGAATCCGTTGATGTGGTATTCCTCTTGCTTTCCCATCATCTAATACTTTTCTTTCTATTTCTTCTATTTGGTGGTCTGTTCCTCGCTTTAGTTCAGCTTCAGTTAATCCTAAATTCACTTCAATGGATTGAACGATGTGTCCATTCTCATATAGGTTTAAAGTTCCGCGATAGATTCCGAGATGTTGTGACAGGATTTCGATTGTTCTATGAAATAGTTCTTCAAGTTCAAGTGCAGCATTTGCAGTTTGACTAACGTCTGAAACAACCGATAGGTTGCGAACCCTTTTTTCCAGTGTTGTCTTTGCCGTGCTAATTCTATCCATCTCTTCTGCGCGATTTAGTCTTTGAAACTGTAATTGACGCATAGTGCTGACAAGATTAAAAGCGATAACAGGATATAGAAATGCTATTGCAATGCTTCCAATTACTATAGAGTCTGTAAAGACATAGACCCAATTAGCAGCAGTTGTCAGACCGAGTAGTATGTTCTGGTCTCTTGCCTTTTGATTGGTAGCAGCAATAAGCATAACTCCATAATATAAGTGCGATATAATCGGATAATATGGGTGTATTTCTGATACAACATGAACGAGTATGTTGACAGATAACACACCGAGAATTAATAGCAGCGTTCTCATGCGATTTGACCTATAACGCTCTTAAGCAAGTTTGAATATTATATGAAGGGTGCATATTGGATGGCACAAAGAACGGCACTCAGAGAGTGCCTACTACTTTTAAGAACACTCCTCATCTACTTGCCATTTCAGGAAGTTATCCAACATTTTTAATCCGACGCGACCACTTTTCTCCAGATGAAATTGTGTAGCAACAATGTTTCTATAGGCGATGACACTGCAGAATTCAATCCCGTAAGATGTTTTTCCAATGACAGCATCCTTCAGAGTCGGAACGGGATAATAGGAGTTGACGAAGTAAAAATGTGCGGGATTTGGTACATCTTCAAAGACTTTGTGTGGACTGACTTGTGATACTTCGTTCCATCCGATCTGTGGTACTTTGAGTCCACTGTCTATTGGGTACTTCTTTACGGAGCCGTGTAGAATTCCGAGGCAGTCGGTGTCTTCTTCCTCACTATACTCAAACAGTATCTGAATTCCGATACAGATGCCTAACATGGGTTTACCAGATTCGTAGAATTTGCGGAGGACGTCGTCAAGGGATTGCTTTTGAAGGTTTTGCATTGTTGCTTTTGCGGCACCAACGCCGGGGAAAATCATGCGTTCTGCGGAAAGTATTGTGTCTGGATTTTCAGTTATCTTGTTTTCATAACCGAGTTGGTCTAATGCGCGTGCTACACTTGTAAGGTTACCTGCTTTGTAGTCTATAATTGCAATCATTTTTTATATTTTCGCTATCTGTCAAGTGCTTTGAGTTGTCTGTTTAGGTTTGCCATTTCAATAGCGGTTACAGCTGCTTCAGCCCCTTTGTTTCCAGCTTTTGTTCCGGCTCTTTCAATTGCTTGTTCTATTGTGTCTGTCGTAATAATTCCGTAGATAATAGGTACACCTGTGTTTAACGCTACTTGTGCGATACCTTTTGCACTTTCACCTGCGACATAATCAAAATGTGGGGTAGCACCTCGGATAACTGCGCCGATACAAATTAGTGCATCATATCTTCCACTATCTGCAAGATTTTTTGCTATGCTTGGTGTTTCGAAAGCACCGGGAGTCCATACGATATCTACGTCATCTAAGTTACCGCCATGACGTTTTATTGAATCAAGTGCGCCATCTAAGAGTTTCGTGGTAATAAAGCTGTTGAATCTGCTGATCACGATACCGAATTTCAATCCATTACTATTCAGGTCACCTTCATATATATTTGTCATATTGTATAAATTTCCTGCAATTATGTTAGAATATTGTTTATAGGAGATGTCCGAGTTTCGTTCGTTTTGTCTGCAAATAATTCACGTTGTAGCAGTTTGGTGTTGTTTGCAGTGGGATCTGTTCAACGATTTCCAACCCGTATCCTGATAGTCCTTTGACTTTATGAGGGTTGTTAGTCATGAGTTGCATCTTTCTTACACCTAAATCAACGAGTATCTGTGCGCCGATTCCGTAATCCCGTAAATCTGGCGGATACCCGAGTTTTTCGTTAGCTTCAACTGTGTCTAATCCTTCATTATCCTGCAGGTGATATGCGCGGATTTTGTCTTTGAGTCCCATGCCTCTGCCTTCTTGCCGCATATAAAGTAGAACACCTCTTTCCTCTTTCTGAATGTTTCCGAGTGCGATTTGTAGTTGTTCACCACAGTCGCATCGCAACGAGCCGAAAACATCACCTGTCAAACATTGTGAGTGAACCCTAACTATGATAGGATCCCCACCGCCAATTTCTCCTTTGGTTAAAGCGACGTGGGTATCTGTTGCCTCAATCGGTGCTGGTGTGCCATCAAAGTTGCTTTCGTAAGCGTGGAGTTTGAATTCTCCGTGTACAGTGGGAATCACTGCGGTTGAGACTTTTTTTATGAGCGTTTCGGTGCGTCTACGATATGCAATAAGGTCAGAAATAGTAATGATTTTTAGACTGTGTTCTTGTGCAAAATTGAATAGTTCTGGTACTCGTGCCATGCTGCCATCATCGTTCAATACTTCACAGAGGACACCTGCGGGATATAATCCTGCGAGTTTTGCTAAATCCACTGTTGCTTCCGTATGTCCTGCGCGTCGGAGGACGCCGCCGGGTTTAGCTTCTAATGGAAAGATGTGTCCTGGGCGTACAAAATCGGTTGGTACAGCATTTTCATCGACGAATTTTTTGATAGTATATGCGCGTTCCTGTGCTGAAATCCCCGTAGTAACTTCCTTTGCATCTATTGTGACAGTAAATGCAGTTTGCATCTGTGCGGTGTTATCCATCACCATTGGGTTAAGTTGCAGGTCTGTAAGTCTTTCAGAACAAGTTGGTAAACAGATTAACCCGCGTCCGTATTTTGCCATGAAGTTGATTGACTCAGGTGTAACCTTTTCCGCCGCCATTATCAGGTCACCTTCATTTTCGCGGTCGGGTTCATCAACCACGATAATCATCTCACCGTCTTTAATAGCTGAGATTGCATCGGGGATGGTACTAAATTCCATATTACAGTCCCACCTTGCGTATTTTATGCATACCCATGTTTTTGTAGGTACTCCAAATCTATTGTCTTGACAGGTTGTTTCTGATTCTGTATTAACGTTTCTATGTACCGTGCCATAACATCTACTTCAATATTCACGGGGTCACCGATTTTTTTATCACCCAATGTCGTAACATTTAGCGTATGTGGAACGAGTGTCACCTCAAATCTATCGTCTGTTACATTAGAAATTGTTAGACTGACACCGTTGATGGCGATCGATCCTTTATAGGCGATGTAAGGTTTAACATCCTGACTGACTGTGATCTGCATGATGGATGAAGAACCTTCCGTTTTCCATCCAGTGATAGTAGCGATGTCGTCAACGTGTCCTAAGACGAGATGTCCTCCGAGTCGGTTTCCTAATTTAAGTGCTCGTTCCAGATTGACATGTGTGCTGACTTTACAGGAGCGTAACGTAGTTCTGCGCCGTGTCTCTTCGCTGATGTCGGTGATAAATCCATCTTCATTGCGTTCGCGTACTGTTAGACAAGGTCCGTCAACGGCGATACTATCACCTATCTGTGTATCTTCCATTACAGTATCGGCATTAATTCTGATAGTAAGGCCGCTGGCTTTTGTATGTACTTCGGTGATTGTTCCGATTTCTTCAATGATTCCGGTAAACATTATTTGTCAAATACCCTTCAATTAACAGATCGCGTTTGAGTTTGGTGACTGTAAGTTGTTCTAATTCAGGTGCTTCGGTCAGATTCTTTATACCTTCACCGTCAAATACGCTGTGTGCATCTTTTCCGCCGATAAGTTTCGGGGCGATAAAACACATGAGCTTATCTACAACTCCTGAAGTCAGTGCGCTTGCGTTGACCTTTCCGCCTCCCTCAACTAAAACACTTGTTATACTGCGATTGCCTAATAACGTCATCAACGATTTGAAACAGACCTGTCCATCTTTTTCGGGTATAACGATGACTTCTGCTCCTGCTTTTTTTAGGTCCGCTATGTTTTTTTTAGAAGCATTAGGTGTAACAGCAATAATGACATCTGCCTCACTCTCAGAGTTAATAACTCTTGCCTCAGTAGGTGTGCGTCCGTGTGAATCTAATATAATACGTGTTGCGTCTTTTCCTTGCTTGTGTGTTAATCTTGTCGTTAATGCTGGATTATCACTGATAACGGTTCCGATTCCGACTAATATTGCGTCTACTTCATCCCGAATTTTATGAACGTAGTGTCTTGATTCGGGTGATGTTATCCATTGCGATTCACCTGTTGCGGTTGCGATTTTTCCATCGAGGCTCATTGCAGTTTTGAGTATTGCAAAAGGGTGTCCCGTTCTGATGTATTTTATGTAGATTTCGTTTAGTTTTTCTGCTGCCTTTTTTAGTTTGTCGCAATAACCGACGTTGGTCTCTACTCCTGATTTTTCTAATATTTTAATGCCTTTCCCTGCGACTTTAGGGTTCGGGTCTTCGTGTGCAATATATACTTTTGCAATTTCGGCATTCAGGATCGCGTCCGTACAGGGTGGTGTTCGTCCTGAATGGCAACACGGTTCAAGGTTGACATATAGTGTAGCACCTTTTGCCTTTTCTTGTGCTGCATGCAATGCATTTATCTCTGCATGCGGTTCACCTGCTTTTTGATGAAATCCTTCCCCTACGATTTTTCCTTCATTGACTATCACCGCGCCGACATAGGGATTTGGACTTGTTCGTCCTCTTCCGTATTCCGCTAAAGTTATTGCGCGTTTCATAAATGCTATGTATGTATTATCCATAGGATTTTAACACCTACAACACTAATCCTTTAATAAGTATACCACATTTTCATTATAATTGAAAATCATTTTATTCATTTTAGTGTTGTAGAAAGTAGCACAATGAAGGATGAATGTGCTACAGAAATATCAAGATGTATGTTGTAGGGAGAATTACAATGAAGGATGAATGGAGTTGTAGAAAGTAGCACAATGAAGGATGAATGTGCTACTACCATAAATACCTTGTAGAGGATTTTATCTTACCAAACCTTTTAATAGACCCCTACAACAACACTTTCTTGGAGTTCTGATAGCAGGCGAAGGTTTTCAACACCATCCCACGGATACTCTGGAATTGGTCTGGCACGTTCTGCCTCGTCTCGTTCAAGGAAACGCGGAACAAAGAACTCTTTTGTCAATGTCGTCAACATCACACGGCCAGTTTCTCCGTAATCTACCGGTTCATCAGGGTTTTGCGGATTAACTAACTCAATCACAGCACGCGGTTGTGGTGGATAGTAGACTATGGTGTAGTTATCAGCAGGATCGAAAGGTTTGCAGGTAGCTAAACCCATAAGTGTATTACCGTAGGTCGGCACAAAATCTATACCGGGTACTAACTCCTCACGGGCAAAGCGATGAAATTGTGCATTCATCTCTGTTCCGCCACAGAAGATGCCTTGGATACCGACTTTCTGAAGAGAAATCTTGGCACACAATGCCTCAAGCAGTTTCGGTGTCGTGAATAGACACCGAACGTTATCGTGTGCTTTAAGAACATTGAGAGCTTGGGAGATGACATGAGACTTGTATTCGTCCAATTCTTGGTGCTTACCGTATTTGACAAGTTGATTCACCCAACGCGGATCCAGATCGACAAGAAAACAGATACCCCCACGATGTTGTGCTAGATGTTCTACAGCGAGTCGTAATCTGCGAGGTCCAGTGGGTCCTAACATTAGCCAATCACTACCCGGTGGGAAACCTTCATCAGAAAGCGTTTTGCTGAACACCTCATAGTCAATCTGGAAATCACGGACACTGATACGCGTTTTTGGAATCCCTGTTGAACCCCCTGTTTCAAAAACATATACAGGTTGGTCTGAGTATGCTTTCGGTACCCATTTGCGGACAGGTCCACCACGTAACCATTCGTCTTCAAAGTGTCCGATCAGTTTCAGATCAGCATATCCGTGAATCTCTTTTCTTGGATCAAAGTCCAAGTTTTCGGCATACTTTAACCAGAAGGAACAGCCGGTTTCTGGACTGAAGTGCCAATTGACGATGTCCCGTACGTGTGAATCAAGGGCAGTTCGGGAATCTGTGACTTTTTGAGAGAGGTCTTGATGAGAGATGTGCATTTATATCCTATACTCTATTTATGCAGTTTGTTAGTTGCGGATGAAATGTTCACGTTTCCTGTTTTGCCATGCTTGCAAGAATACCGAGGACTTTGGCGCACTGTTCGATTTGGTAGACATCCATGTCAATGGAAAGTGTATGTCCTTCCAACTTGAGAAAACGCCAAAGCACGCCAGTAGTAGTCGCGCCGTAGATGCGTGGGATGTCATTTCCCTTTTCGTCATTAAAACGTTGTGCGGCAACCATCTCGGCAACACACTGCCCAAGTCCGACTTCAAGATTATCGTTCTTTGCCTCAACCAGCATGATAACGGGTGCCTTCAAATAAAATTGCCAAGGTGAAAGACTGATCAAGAAATCACACACGCCTGTCAACTCGGCATCAACATCAACGTTGAAATCAATGCCTGAAAAAAGGCTGATTTTTTGGTCTAATTGTTCACGGAGTTCAACAAGCACATGAGCGACGATCAGTTCAGACTTCGCTTTCTCAGTCCCGATAGCCGTAGCCAAAGATAAGTTTCGCTTCAAAATGGCAGTGAGTACATCACTCGGCACCATAGGTTCACAACCAGCAAAAATACCCGCAGTCCCAATTTCTTCCAGATTAAACATTTCTCGCGCTGTGTCTAAAGTAAAGTTGCTATAAGCCATCTGAAATAACCTTTGCTGTGCAGGGTTTGCCTTCAACTTATGCCTTCTGTTCCACCATGCTTGTGAAGATGTCGATAGGTGTTATACGGACTCTTATTCTGAAATAGCGATTAATCTGTTCCGGGTTACGATATAAAGCACACCATCTTTTGCCACAGGTGTGGTATAGACAGCACTCTCCATATTCGTTTCAAACAGCACTTCTTTGGTCTTACCTGTCTTCAGAATCACGACATCGCCATCTTCATCACCGAGGTAAACCTTTCCATCAACGACATAAGGAGAACCCCATATTGCTGCATAAGTGTCATGCGTCCAATATAAGTCACCTGTTTTTACGTCTAAACAGTAAAGAAAGCCGCTGAGGTCAGAGATGTAAAGAAGACCATCATGAATTGCAGCCGTAGACATCGTGCGATTGAACTGTTCATCACCGAAGTGCCAGATGCCTGCACTTGCCGTGGTTTCGCCTCCTGTAATCGTTGCGTCTATACACCAGAGATGTCCAACACCTTCTCCGTGTTCAGGGTCTTGTCCAACAGCGATAAACACTTTGTTGTCATAAATGACAGGTGTAGAGATGATGTTGTTCCGTGTTCCACGGCCCCCAAGTTCCCATTCAGAGTCTTTTGGGTTACAGTCAAATTTCCATACGATATTGCCAGTCTCAGGTTCAAATGAATATACCCAACCGTCCCCTCCTGGAATGATTACTTGCGGTATGCCATTTATGACGCCATAAGCAGGATTGGACCACTGTCCGTGTAGTATATTTTCTCCTGGCGATGCATCTTCCCAAACGAGTTCTCCAGTGTTCTTATTTAGTGCAATAAAACTTGGTGCATCTGGTGATGGGATATGGATGTGTCCCTCATCAACGCCGTTGCTTGTTTCTAAAAATAGCAGGTCACCCACAGCAAGTGGTGAACAAGTTGCGAGATTATGTGGAAACACATCTAATTCATCCATCATATCGTAAATCCAGATGATGTCTCCATCAATTTTACTCGTTTCTGTTTCGTCTGTATAGGGACCGTCATTTTCATCATCAAGGAATCCTTCTGTATCTATACATACGACTTCACATCGGTTTGATACGTAGTATAAACGGTCTCCTTCAATATAAGGTGTAGAACAGATTCCTTGAAGAGGCCAGTCGTTTACGCGTCCTGAAGTAAGTTTTGTATGTGTGATCTGCCATAGGAATTCACCATCGGATTCTCGGAATGCCATAATGTTCCCGCGGTCACCTGTCAGTTTCTGGTTTTTTAGTGCTTCGTTATTTGTTCCTACGAAAATCTTTCCACCGTGAATTAGGGGTCCGGCATAACTTTGTGATCCGAGTTCAGCAGTCCATTTTATATTTTCACCTGTCGCTATATTCCAATTTGCTGGAATGTTTTTTTCATCTGAGATCATGTTTCTGCTTAAACTACCACCCCAAAGTGATATCTCTTCTTCAGCAGCAACTTCAGCTACCCCGGGACTCGTAAATAGACCTAATAAGAAAATGAGTAGACTAACAGCAGGTCGTAATAGTCCTTTATAATTGCTGGGATCCGTTTTGCTTTTCATAGAGGTTGTGGACAAATTGTACCTCTTATGCTTTTCATCATGCATCTTGTTATAACTCTGATGAGTTTCACATTTAAAATCCGCGATGCCTATAGCATTGCTTATGCGTTCAAAATTTCGTATACTTGGCATAAATCACCATACCTTTAAATTGTCGTAATAGATTATTGTGGGAGAATACCCGTAGATTCCAGGACTTCCTTCTCTGTTTGGCAATGGATCTTCTGCAGTAATAGTCCATTCGTCCGGTTCTGTATCAGCGGTTTTCCAGACTTTACCGTAGATGTGTGCCTTATCCTCCATTATTTCTACTTTCATCCGCATTGTATACCAGACATCAGTTTCCCATGCGAAATCAATTGTCTCTGCCATGCGTAAATCGGATGCCCAGGACCGGATCTGTAATCTCTGATGTCTTCCTTGCATATCCAAAGTGTAACGATTTGCGATCAATCCCATATCAGGTAGACGTCGTTTGTCTTTGGTTCCCATCAGGTCAATCTGAATCTGATAGTCTTTCATATTAGC
>CAZURU010000135.1:0-11901 GCA_964623585.1 uncultured bacterium | reverse complement strand
CATTGACGTATTTTTGAAAAACAAAATTTTAAACCTGATCTATCGCTACCAAAAAGGTCAAGTCATGTTATATGGATACGGGTTAAATAATATAGTCACTACTATCAAGTAAGGCATCCAAACCAGTTAACAACACCATATCGCCGTTGACATCCGTCAAGTCAAGTAACACCCCATCATCCTGAAGTACAACCTCAAGCTGGTAATTATCAGGCAGTTCAAACGCAGTCAGATCTATCCTGTCCACGCCTATCGTAAAGTCGCTGATAGTGTCCGCACCATGGTCTGGCGCGAAGACAAACGTATCGGTGCCTGATCCGCCTATCAGCCGGTCACTACCTGTGCCACCGATCAAAGTATCCGCCCCTTGCCCGCCAAATATGGTATCGTCGCCCGCGCCACCTAACATCAGATCATCACCACCGCCAGGTCCACCGTATAATGTGTCATTCCCGGCCCCGCCATCAAGAACATTATCCCGCCGATCTCCGGCCAGAGTATCGGCAAAGGTTGAGCCGGTGAGGTTCTCAACATCAGGCAATAAATCGCTGCGCACAACGCCGTCTGGGGTAACGTATGACACAGAAACCGTCTCAGGAAAGGTATCTCCCTGGGCATGGCCACCAGATGCCTTCAGAGTGTGTAAACGGACGGTAACCGCTGCATCGGAAGCAGAATAATCCGCAGTATCAAGACCCGGGCCACCAATGAGTTGATCAGCGCCGGCCAGACCTGCCAAGGTATCATCACCAGCATGGCCTGAGAGGACATTTGCACGTACGTCACCGACCAGGGTATCGGCTATGGCAGAGCCGGTCATATTGTCTATTACGTTGTCCTTGCCGTTGTAATTCACATAACGAATGCCTGCTAATTCTGCAGCTACACGTATCCGATATTCAAACCGTTCTTCCATGCCATCCGTGTCATAAATAACCACTGCAGGTGCCTTACCAGTCACATGATGAAAAAACAAGGCTTGCTGGATACTGTCAAGACTGCTGCGTTTATCCAATCCCTCTTCCCATACTGTATCGGAAGTTTCGCAATCCACATACACATAAGCTATGCCTGCCCCGAAGTTGTAACTGTGTGCAACCTCCAACTCGCCGCCGCAAGGATGAATGTATTGGCAATACCGGGGTAAAACGTTATCTTACTCCACATGAAGACTATCATCTCATCGAAAGGTCAGGTCGCCATCCCGGCCAAGTTTCGTAAACAGGACAAAATAAAAGCCGGTCAAGCGTTTGATATAGAACGGCTGGACAGAGGCGAATATCGTCTGGTAATTGCCGAGCCCCCGAAGAACCAGGGATTAGTGGATACGCTTCTCGCATGTCCGAGCAAGGGCTGGTTCGTGCCGATCGAATCGGAATCTACCGACTCGCTTGAAGCGCCACCGTGACGTTTCTGGTCGATGCCAATCAAAGACAGCCTGATTGCTGCAACCGCGCTCACTCATGAGCTACAGCTTGCAACCCGAAACCGGAGAGATTTTGAGGCTTCCGGGGTAAAACTTGCGCACCTGTCTATTTAAGAAACACAGGCGGGAAACACTTCCGGTTCCACTGCTCCTTTGACTGCCGCTGAGAGCTACCTCGATTTCTTTCCAATGTCGGGGTAAGCAGGGGCTACTCGCTCGTAACGCGTGGTCATAACAGGTTTTGATAGCAGCGCGATTTTAAGCTATTCTACACCAATAGTATGATTATCTTCTCTATTTTACCAAGAGTCGGGAATTGACATGGCAACTATCCGCAAGACGATTACTTTGACGGAAAAGCAGGACGAATGGATCAAGGCGCAGATCGCCAACGGTGATTTTACCAATGACAGCGAATACCTGCGCGACCTCGTGCGTCGCGACCAGGAGCAAAATGCTCAGTTTCAGGCGCTCAAATCTGCTATTCAGGAAGGCCTGAACAGCGGGCTGAGCAACAAGACAGTTAACGATATCATGGAGGAAGTCGAAGCTCGACTTGGAGTCAATGGCCGCCTATAGCCTGTCTTCCAAAGCAGCCGCTGATCTTGCTGGAATCTACGAATACACAATCACAACTTTTGGACTGACGCAGGCAAGGAATTACCTGACCGGTCTTCACGACTGCTTCCTGACTCTTGCCGACAACCCTCTATACGGTCGTAGTGCAACAGAGCTTGCAACAAACTTGAGGCGCCTGGAATATCGGTCACACGTCGTGTTTTACGAACCAAAAGAACACGGCGTACTGATCATACGCGTGCTGCACCAGAGTATGGATACGCCGAAGCATTTTTAACTCCTGATTCCCGACCTTTCTCTGATTATTTAATGATATCTACCTTCACTTACTATAACGTGCTCAGTGCATTAAGACGGATCGACAAAGCGGAATAACTTACTTCAAATAACTCAGCTAATTCCTGTAATTGATTTTCATCGTCAATATCTATTTCCTTATCGTCGATTTCGTTAAATAACAGTCCAATAGGCATTAATAAAGATGCGGCAAAACGATTAGCTTGATATTCCATAATGCGTTCGCTTTTCGATACATAGTTATTTGAACGCAAGACAACGGATAGATTCTGTTTCAAATCGATAAATAATTCTTCACTGTCCTTGTGTAATACAAAATGTCCAATTTCGTGAGCAACAGTGAAACGTTGTCTAACAGATGGTTGGTCTTCATTAATGCATATCGTAGGATGATTCTCATCAAAGATTAAAGCGCCGGACACATCAGGATCAAGTGAATCAAAAATTACATCAATACCTAGATTCTCAGCTACCTTGATAACATCTACGGGTGTGTCAAACAAATCAAATGACTTTAATAAATCACTACTGTGTCTCTCAAACTCAAAATCTTCTATATAAGGTAAGTTTGCCATAGTAATTAATTTTCTTTTGATTTAACTTGGTTATACAGCAAGGTAATGATTTCTTTAGATAATGGATGATCGAGCAATTCTTTTTTTATTTTTTCGCGCGGGTCTTTTGATGCTGAATATTGGGCATATTCAGCCTCCGTGGGGATCACCTCCGAAAGTTCAATGTTGAATATTTCAGCTATTTTCCAGAGTATGTGAACCGGTGGCCGCTGTCGGCCTGCCTCAATATTCACAATTGACGCACGGCTCATATTTAACAGTTCCGCCAATTTTTCTTGGCTAATTTTGCCCTCTTTAGCTATCCGCTTTTGACGAATCTTTCGGCCGATGAGTTCGTACAGTGTAGCTTCATTCATTAGATTGTCAATTCATAGTATACATAAATTATATAAGCATGTGTTTTACATAAACACGTTTATTATATTTTACATATTCTGATAAGTTTGACTTTTCATTATCGAGCTGATATGTTTTTGCTGAAAACTCGCTAAGACAAGAATGTGGCTGATATATGCCGCTAAACGGATATAGGAGTAATTAAATATGGCAGCAGCGACCGATAAAAAAGAATTTCGGATACTGGCCCTCTCTGGAGGAGGCTACCGAGGACTGTTTACCTCGACTTTGTTGTCCGAAATAGAAGAGCACCTCGGTGGTTGTCTGGCTGATCATTTTGATTTGATCTGCGGAACATCAGTCGGTGGTCTCTTAGCGGTTGGCTTGGCGAATGAAATTCCGTCAAGAGAACTCAAAGCAGTCTTTCTGGAGCACGGAAAAGATATCTTCAAGAAACGTAAGTGTTTGTCAGCGGGTTTCATGACAGCACTCCATGACAGTAAGGCTCTGCATGATGTTTTACTGGATCTTTTCAGACAACAACGCATCGGAGATTTAAAACACCCCGTAATTATTCCTGCCGTCAATTTTACAACAGGAAAGGCAAAAGTATTTAAAACTTCACATCACCCGAGTTTTGAGACAGACCATAAACTTCCTATTGTTGATGTACTAATGGCAACTACGGCAGCTCCTGTTTATTTTCCAGTGTTTGAATCTGAACGCGGAAACTTCGTCGATGGAGGTTTAATTGCAAATGCCCCTGGCTTGTTCGGATTACATGAGGCTGTAACCTTTTTTCCAGGCATTTCTGAGTCAGATGTCCATCTCATGAGTCTTGGGGCTATGAGTCAGGGGCGGACCATGAGTGGAAAAA
The DNA here is from genome assembly GCA_964623585.1 of uncultured bacterium. Taxonomy (GTDB): domain Bacteria; phylum Poribacteria; class WGA-4E; order WGA-4E; family WGA-3G; genus MSPOR6. Next base: position 7,811 of record CAZURU010000135.1, on the reverse strand, counting down.
CGGATCCTGACATGGGGAAAAAACAATGGGGCACAGGCTTGTTCGATCTGATCATTTCAGCACAGGAGTCGGTGACAAATCACTTATTAGTACACCGGCTACAGGACCGGTATCTAATGGTTGATGTACAACCGACCTTGGAACAGGCCAATGATATTGGTCTCAATACTGTTAATGCAGCAGCAAACAAAACGCTAACAAAACAGGCGTATGATCGTGCGCAGTGGTTATTGGGTGAGAAACGTTTTGACGGATACCGACAATACCATGCGCCAACGCCAAAATTCTATCATTTAACTAATTAACGACAGGTCAAAATTATGTTGGAGCTACACAAGTTGTTTTGGACAAGAACATCATCGAACTGTTTTCTCAACGATTTAAATATTGACGAAGAAGACGATATTTTACTACGCGACGCGCGCAAGAAAACGCGAGCACGCCTCCGGGTGGACATTCAGAGAAAGGTAAGAAAACACGACCCCAATCTGGCTATCCGACCAGTGTTTTTTCCACAGGGCTCATATCCGAATAAAACACTCAACGCGCCAGCACACTGCCCTCCACAACAGTGTGACATAGACGATGGATGTTATCTCCCGATGAGTTTTTTGGAACAAAACAGACCCAGTATCTCATGCAAAGTTTTTTTCAAAATTGTAGATGAATCCTTATCGAAGTTAGCAGGCGAAGAGGGTTGGAAACTTGTTAAAAATAATAGTTGTACTCGACTTATTATCAATGGGCGCCTTCATATCGATATTCCATTATACGCCATACCCGATACTGAGTATGCCACTCTTCGAAAGGCGCTTAACTTTGCTGAATCCAATAGAGGCATCAATATCATGGCAGCTTATGAAAACAATGATTCTTGGGCTGTCCTCGATAAAAATCAGGTATTGCTTGCATGTCGGGACGATACTTGGCGTGTTTCTGATCCCCGTGAAGTTAGCAATTGGCTTAAGAGACAGATTGAACTCAAGTCTGAGCAATTGCGTCGGGTAATACGGTATCTGAAAGCATGGCGGGACCATCAGTGGATAAATGGGTCTAGTCCTGCGTCGATTTTGTTGATGGTCTGTGCTGACACTGCCCTTGCTTCGCCCCGTGAAGGTGATGACAAGGCATTGTTAGCAGTAGCCGAGCAGTTACCGACATTATTGGCGGGAGATGTATTTCACCCGACTGAGTATGACGAAGTCCTGAGTGATAAATTGGATGAAAAGGGAATACGAGCTTCTGCTATTAGAAAAGCGAATGAGCTTCACATGCAACTTAAACAAGCGATTTTGTGTAATGATGTTGATAAAGTCTCACCAATCATGACACAGCTTTTTGGCTCTCGGTTTCATACAGATACAAACAATATTAATGTCATCATGCCGGCAGCGGCTTATCAAACACAAGGAACACCAAATATAAAGGAAAGTCCATTACATGGGCGGCGTGAAGCGGGATGATGGCTGACTTTGCAAAGATACATCAAGCGTTAACCCAACGTGGTTTTAAACAGTCTGCCACACAGCTTTCTGACTCACTTCAATATGATGGCAAACTGGATTGCCATGGCCAGGATGTACCCGCGAGTATCTTGATAGAAGATACGGATTTCATTCATCTGCCTGTTATTAGACTGAAAAAACGTCCAATAAATTTACCAAAAATATCTGCACATTTACTGGGGCCAGATAATACTCTTTGTTATGGCTTAAGTTCTATCAACCATATTGATCCTCATTTGGCGCATGAACAAATTCTGGGATGCATAAGTAGCGCAGAGTTCACTTTAAATAAATTACTGCGAGGTGATGCACTTGATGAAACGCGGGGAGAGTTTCTCAGTTATTGGAGCGGGGAACCTGTTTTAATTGATGTGCCAAAAAATGAGGAAATGCACCTTAAGGTGTGGACTATCAGTTTTCAAACAGAGAAAGATACACCTAATTATTTAGTAACCGGTAACAGTGTGTCGCCTTCGGAAAAATTCGGCAAAGCAAAGATTGATCTTAAACTATCAACTATCTTTGCAATAATTATTGACTGTAATTTTCAGCCACAAGCCATGCCAGAAAACTGGCCACCGGAAAACCTGAAGGAGTTTTTGCTCTGGTTGAGCGCGTCAGATAAAGAAGTTGAGAAACGTTTTCACTCTGCTTTGCTGGCTATGTTTGATAAACAATCTCAAAGCGGCGTATTTATCTTTCGTAATCCACATCATTGGTTTGGCGTACTTGTTGATACTGTACCAGCAGGATTATCTGGCTACCAAAAGTCAAATTGGGCAAAAGCTCGCAGTCGATGGTTAAACTCTCTGCTTAACCAACGTGCTGAACGGGCATTAGTTATCAGATTATCACCTGTGAGAATTGACGACATGTTCATTATTGGCCGGAATTTGGACAATCAGTCATCACTGATGGGTAAAACAATTGCGTTAATAGGCTGTGGGACAATAGGCGGGTATCTGGCAGATTTATTAGTACGTTCAGGGGCAGGATTTGGTGACGGGAAACTCATTTTGATCGACAAAGATATTCTCGTTCCTGGTAATTTAGGGCGCCATATACTCGGGTTTGATGACTTATATCGGAATAAAGCAACTGCCACCAAAGAATATATAGAGATCAAGAGTCCAGGGGTGGTTATCGATGCGCTACCGACAGATTTTCGGGATTTTCCATTGGAAATAGCTGATTTGGCTATTGACACGACTGGTGAGGAACCCGTACATCACTATCTTAATAGCAAACAGCAAATCGGTTCGCTCCCCGCTGTTCTCTACACTTGGATTGTGGGTGTCGGCAGAGCAGTACAATGCTTTTTATCAGATGGAACAGGCGGTTGCTACCGTTGCTTGTTTCATGCACCAGATACGTTACAACCAAAATTTAGCCCATTGAAACAGCCTGATGATCCCGTAAGACTAGGACAAGGATGCGATGATCCCTATATACCATTTTCATGTGCAGCGTCGACTCAGGCCGCTTCTCTGGCGATACAACAGGTTTTAGATTGGTCATCTGGAAAGCCATCATTTCGTCTCAGAACTCGGCTTATGACCAATGAAAACACAAAGCGTATCCGTGACTGTAATCCCAAAAAAACAAAGAACTGCCCGGCCTGTGAGAATAGAATCACTTTGAATTAATGCGCTATAATGGCTTATGAAGATTGGTTTGGAAAATGGAGCGGCGTGCTCATCTATGCCGTGAGTTCCAGTAGCCTAATACCCCCTGGTTTTTAACTTAATGCCGACACTGGATTTTAAAGGGAAGCAAGTCGTTTATGCGCACCACCTAAGCGTGCCGTACCGAACGCTGCAGGTAGAGAGGAAAAAATCGTATCTGCCGAAAGATGGGCCAACGGAAGGCAACCTGATCATTCACGGCGACAACCTGCACGCGCTTAAGGCCCTGATGCCGCGTTACGCCGGGCGGGTGAACTGCATCTATATTGACCCACCGTATAACATCGGCAATGAAGGGTGGATTTACAACGATAACGTCAATTCGGACCTGATGAAGCGCTGGCTGAAGGAAAACGGCGAGGTAGACCGGGAGGATCCGGAGCGTCACGACAAGTGGCTGTGCATGATGTGGCCGCGCCTGCAACTGTTGCGCGAACTGCTGGCCGAAGACGGCGTGATCTTTGTCTCCATTGACGATAATGAGCAGCACCGTTTACGTCTTCTGATGGACGAGCTTTTTGGGGAGGAAAACTTTATCGGGATGATCATCTGGCGAAACGTTACTGATAACAACCCGACAAACATCAGCATAGAGCATGAATATATAGTATGTTATGCCGCATCGAAGGACCATCTCGTAAGTGTCTGGCAGTCATCAATCCTGCCCGTAAAACAGCAGCTTATCGACGTTGGTGACAAATTCATTTCTGAATATTCTGATCAAGAAGAGCGCCAAACGGCATATAAAAAATGGTACCGAGAAAATAAATCCTATTTAGGGCAACTCGATCGCTATAAGTACATCGACGGTAACGGAATCTATACCGGAAGTCAGAGTGTTCATAACCCCGGAAAAGAAGGTTATCGATATGATGTCATCCACCCTACAACTCTTAAACCTTGCAAGCAACCGTTGATGGGATATCGTTTTCCAAAGGAAACAATGGAAAAGATGTTAAATATGGATCGAATCTTGTTTGGCGAAGACGAGAACAAGATCATCGAAATTAAACTGTATGTCAGCGAGTACAAAGCAAAGTTACCAAGCGTCGTTGAACTTGATACCAGGCTTGGCTCTTATGAACTCAGAGACATTTTCTCTAACAGTAAGCAGCGGGTGTTCGACTACCCAAAACCTTCACAATTAATTCAGGACATTGTTTCATTCGCTACTGACGACGATGCAATAATTCTAGATTCCTTCGCCGGTTCTGGCACTACTGCTCAAGCTGTTCTAGCGCTGAACAAACAGGACGGGGGTAATCGCAAATTCATCCTGGTCGAGTGCGAGGATTACGCCGATGACATTACCGCTGAACGTGTGCGCCGTGTGATAAAAGGCATACCAAATGCTAGAGACAAACACCTGAAAAACGGGCTGGGCGGCGGATTTGCCTATTATACCCTGGGCGAAGAACTTAACATTGAAAACCTCATCACAGGCAAAAGCATACCCGATTACGATTCACTGGCGCGCTACGTTGCCTATACAGCAACGGGCGTGACACTGGAGAAAATCAAATCCGGCAAGGATTATTTTTTCGGTGAAACCGAAGATTACTGCTTGTACATGATTTACCGTCCGGATTTGATCTTCCTGCGTTCCGCTGAATCCGCTCTGACGCTGGATATGGCAGAACGTATCGGCAAGGCGGTACAGAAAAAAGGCAAGACCGCTCTGGTTTTTGCGCCGTGGAAATTTGTTTCACAAAAAGACCTGACCAAACAAAAGGTAACCTTCTGTCAGCTGCCCTATGCCATCCACCGTCTTTTCGGAGACTAAACGATGCGCCCCAAGGAATTTCAAGTACAGGCATTGGACGTATTTGAGCAGTGCTGGGCCGAACTGAAAAAACAAAAAGATGAGGCAAAAAAACGCATAACCGCCTTGGAGCAAGCCAGCCTCTCTGTCAGCGATAACGACCGGGACTATTTCGCTAATACCTGGGAGGAGTTGGGTCGGCGCGGTCTCCTGCCCCGAGTTAAGGAAAGGGATGGTTCCTTGTCAGTCCCTCCTTACGTCAGGCGGCAGGATAGCCACGAGCGAACCATACCCCATGTCTGCATGAAACTGCCCACCGGAGGAGGCAAGACCTTGCTGGGCGCGGCGGCTGTCGAACGAATGCAACCGGCTGCCGGTCTCGTGCTTTGGATCACCCCCTCCCGTGCGATTTTCCGGCAAACCTGGCGGGCGTTTGCGCATCGTCTGCATCCTTACCGGCAATCCTTGGAACGCGCCTGTGGCGGATGCGTCAAGCTGCTGAAAAAGACCGATGCGTTCACACTTGCCGACGTAGAAAACCACCTGTGCGTAATGCCGCTCATGTTACAGGCAGCTGATCGTGAAGATAAGAACTTTCTTAAAATTTTTCGTGACAGCGGTCACTACCCTTCCTTCTTTCCCGAACCGGACGATAAGTTGGCGAACGATAAGTTACTGGCAGAGCATCCCGACCTGGAAACGACTGAGACCGGGGCAATCAAACACAGCCTGTTTAACGTGCTCAAGACCACCCGCCCCATTATCGTGCTGGATGAGGCGCACAACGCGTATACCAGGAAACGGCGCTTGCGCCTGAGCGAGTTCAACCCGCGTTTTATCCTGGAACTGTCCGCCACGCCGGAAATCGGTGTCAGCAATATATTGGTAGACGTTCCTGGCGCGGCTTTGAAACGCGAAGAGATGATCAAGCTGCCGTTAAACATACACAACATCGAAAATGTCGATTGGAAATACACACTCTCCAAGGCCAAGGAACGACTGGACATTTTGGAACAGGAGGCGCATCAATTACGCGGCGAAAGCGGGCGATATATTCGTCCGATTATGTTGATCCGGGTGGAGCGGGTAGGGCGTGACCAGCGCGATGGCCAGCACGTTCACGCCGAGGATGTGCGCGAATACCTGATGACACAACTACGGGTGCCGGAAGATTATATTCGACGCAAAACCGCGGAAAAAGACGAGCTGGCCGACGAAGACCTGCTCTCTCCTTATTCTACGGTCCGTTACATTCTGACGAAGGATGCCCTGCGTGAAGGCTGGGACTGCCCTTTTGCCTACGTGCTTACTTTACTCGACTCCACCAGCACGACCCGCGCCCTGACTCAGATGACCGGGCGGGTCCTGCGCCAACCTGAGACCGAACTGACCGGACGGACCCGGCTTGATGAGTCCTATATCTATTGCTTTGATCGCAACGTCGGCGAAGCAATATTTAATGTCAAGCGCGGACTGGAACAGGAAGGCATGGGGGATTTAGGCGATCTTATCCGTAGCGGACATGATGAGAAAGAAGTCGACAGAGGCACCAAATTGATCACTGTGCGAAAACGCGAACAGTTCCGGGATATGCAACTCTTTCTGCCGCAGGTTTTGCATCGCGCCGGTCGGCGTTACCGTCCGTTGGACTACGAAAACGACGTATTGGGTGAGGTCGACTGGCACTCAATCGCAATGGCGCCTCTGGACATGGACTACGCGACTACAGGTGAAATCCAGGAACATCACTCCCTCGTGGACCTGCCTGGCTTCGACTACGATTCAGACCAGGAAAAACTTGACGTAGAAAAAAATCTCACCGCTGAATTTTTCAGCCGTCGTATCTACGAAACCCTGCCGAATCCCTACCTGGCCGGGCAAGTGGTGGAGGGTATGCTGGATACGCTACGGCGTCAGGACTACACCGATGATGATATTTTCGACCGCCGTTACGATTTGTCCGAAATTCTGAAACGACGCCTGACCGAGCTCATAGAGCACGAAGCCCAGGCCATATTTGAGCGTAAGCTGCAGAGCCGGGACATCCGATTTGAACTTATTGCCAATGAGAACGGGTTTGAATTTGCAGAAGATCTGATAAAAACCGTGGAAGAAAACCAGCAGCAGCTCTTTGACCGTTACGGCGAGCCTATCCAGAAGTCTTTATATGAAAAGGTGTATGCTCGTGAATTTAACGGCCTGGAAAGAGACTTTGCGATTTATCTGGATGGTTACAGTGCCGTCACTTGGTGGCATCGCTTTGCCTCACGCCAGGACTATGGTCTGCAGGGGTGGAAACGTAATCGCGTGTATCCTGATTTTGTCGTCTTCGTACAACCCGGTAATGGCAAGACTCGGCGAGTGCTCGTCATAGAGACCAAAGGATTGCAACTGGCTGGCAACACGGATACTGAATACAAGAAAAAATTATTTGAAGTGCTGGAAACAGCGGAACCACGAGCGGTTGAATATGGCTCATTAAAACTATCAAATCCAAGACGGAAAAAACATCCTCTGTCTTTGACCATGTTGTTTGAGGAGAATTACAGGCAAGAATTTGAAAGGTTGCTGCGGCAAAATTAGGTTGACAGAACGTGAAAATTCACACCGCACGGGGACAGATTTGAAATCTGTCCCTTTGTTTTAAAGATCTGAGCCGCCTACCTCCCGGCAACCTCAGCCACCGATGCCGCGGTCTGCCCGAACATAATCCTGCGGGCTTCCTCGTCCTTCTCCAGCGGGCGGCGCAGTTCTTTGCCCAGGTCCTTGCCAGCGGACACTGCCGGCCTAGCCTTCATACGTGTATCCCAGGCCTTGACGCGGGGAAACTCGTCCAGGCTCTGTTTTATCCGCTCATGT
>CAZURU010000134.1:1122-11981 GCA_964623585.1 uncultured bacterium | reverse complement strand
AATATTCTGTCTGTGCTTACAAGACGTTTTCCGTTGAGCGATGTGCAACCTGTAGAGCAGACACTTGAATCTGTTCAGGACTTTGAGCGATTGACAGAACTGCTTCACACAGCAATTGATATTCCCAGCGTTGAGGCATTCTTACAAGGAATTGACACAACAGAAGTGTAAACCGATGCAGCACTACAAGGTCACCGTCGTCGGCAGGGCAGATAATTAAACGAACCTCAACTGATGCGGGTGTAGACGGATTTATTTCAGGACATGTGCTACGCGTAGGTTCTGCAGTAAAAGCGTCATTGTCAAGTCCCATTCTTCCCCGTATTGTCTATATGTGCTTGAAAAAACTGCAAAAAAGTGATATAATCCCTTATATGAGGGTTTGTCCTTTCTAAAGTCATTGATTTCTGTTTATGGTGAAATATAGAAAGGATGGAATCGGTCGTATTCTTATGCCATTCTTCCTAAACGCATTTTTGACTATATTGTAATTTAGCTTCATGTATTTGAATCGCTCAAAAATATCTATCCTTTTCCTTATCATACTACTTTTCTGCACTGATTCCGCAATAGCAGAAGAAAGTCCTCTCACACCTCTCACACTGGGCGACCATTTTGCAAAGATCGGAAATTACGAAGCAGCGATAACAGAATATAAACGATTTCTCTTCTTTCATCCAGACAGTATCCAAACCGCTACAGTTTACCACAAAATCGGACTTGCATATAGAGAACAAGGATTTTGGCAAGAGGCAATCTTGGCGATGCGGAACGCGGTTTCACATGCCTTTGAAGAAGATACTAAGTCGGAATATCAACTGGACCTTGCTGTTATTCTTCTTGCGTCACAGGACTATGATCTTGCCCGTCTCGAGTTGATAAAAGTGTCTCTCCGTCATCCTACCGGAACATTGTATCAGCGCGCACTGTTCCTACAAGCTGTAGCATTTATTTATCAGTTTCGATGGGAGGAAGCACAGGCGTTACTAAAGGATTATACTGCTGATGAAACGCTTGACAATTTAATCAACATAGCGATCAATCAACCCAAAAAATCTGCCCGGGTCGCAAGGGTGTTATCCGCAATCCTTCCAGGGACAGGACAGATATACGCAGGGAATTGGCGAGGAGGACTAAATGCATTCCTACTCAATGGTGCTCTCGGATTCGTCGCGGTTGATGGCATTCTTGACCAGAATTACCTTGACGCATTCATGTGGACATACTACATCTTCTTAAGATACTATCGTGGAAATGTATCTCGGGCAGGAAAAACTGTGGATGAATTCAATGACGATGCTTCACGTCGTGCTGCAGATAACATACTAAAACGACTACAAACGATCACTAACACACGCAAACAGTAAGACTACTCTGTCCGCTTCTGAAGCACAAAAACAGTCGCTGCAAGTGCTAATGCTGTGATGAATGTCCAGATATTATAGGTATACGCAAGAAATGCTGCAACAGCAAGGAGTATTGACTCATACCAATGCGTTTTCCGATTAAAATAACCCATCGTCAAAATGGAGAATATCACAGTACCGACCATTGCTGTCCCGATAGACAACACATTCTGCAGCACCGTCCCATTAAATAGGATATGTGTATACGCAAACAGTAACGGCATGATATAGAGCAGTTTTGCAAACTTAAAGCATGCCCATCCCGTTTTCCACGGATCCGCGCGAGCAATCGCAGCACCCGCATAAGCACCCAATGCAACAGGTGGTGTAATATTGGAATCTTGACTCAACCAAAAGATGATCAGGTGTGCAGCGATGATTGATATACCCATTTCAGGCGTTGTCAAGATCGGCACAGCAAGTTCTGATGTGATTAAGTATGCTGCAGTGACAGGAATTCCCATACCAAGAACCAATGACGCTAAAGCAAGTAACAATACTGCAATTGCCCGGTTATCTCCAGCTACCGCTAACACCAAATCGGGAAATATCCTACCTAAACTCGTCAGGTCAATTACACCTACGATGATACCAATAGTACCAACTGCGCCACCAATTGCAAGTGAGTTTTTAGCACCTGTAACCATCGCTTCCAAGATTCGCCGTGGGGTCAATCGGGTCTCAGGACGAAAGTAACTCACCACTATCGTTACAAGGATAGAATAGAATGCCGCCTTATATGCGGAATAACCCAACATAAGTGAGCCGATCAACGTTACCAACGGTAATAAGTAATACCAGCCTGTCTTTAAGAGCGTCAATAGCTTCGGTATCTCGTCGGCAGGAATCGGTTCAAGTCCCTGTTTCTTTGCCTCATAATGAACCATTACCCAAACAGACATGAAATAAAGAGCTGCTGGCACGACTGAAAGCAGTGCTATTCTGCTATACGAAATCCCTGTCCGTTCCGCTATCAGAAAAGCACCAGCACCCATCACAGGTGGAAGGAATTGCCCCCCAACAGATGCTGACGCTTCAACCGCCCCAGCAATGTGTGGACGAAAACCAGTCCGTTGCATCAACGGAATCGTAAATGCCCCTGTCGTAACCGTGTTGGCAATTGCACTACCCGCAACAGAACCGAAAAAACCAGAGGTGACAACCGACACTTTGGCAGCACCCCCTACAGAACGGCCCGTAAGGGACATCGGTAAATCGATAAAGAACTGTCCTACACCAGACTTCTCTAAAAACGCACCGAAAAAGATAAATAGAATGACGTATGTCGCCATCACATTCGCCATGATGCCAAATACACCCGCTTGACTAAAATAGCAATGTTCAATCATTCTACGAAATGAGAAGCCTTGATGTGAAATAGCATCCGGCATATAACGACCAAACAGACCGTATAGAACACCTACCACTGCAATAATAGGTAATCCCCACCCAACAGTTCGTCGACTCACTTCAAAACTAATCAGCAATCCAATTCCCCCCATCACAATGTCTACACCTGTATAGGCACCAGCACGATCCGCAAGTTTAGGATATTCAATAATCCAATAACCGATCGAAACAATGCTCAATACAACAAGTATCACATCAAAAATGGATGGACGAAAGGCAGGTGAATTTTGACGGAATTTGTATAAAATACCGATCAAAGAAAATGTGAAGAGAAGATATAAGCCGAGATGATACTGTTCCGCAGCGGAACCGAAACCAGCACTATAGATGTAAATAGCAACAAAGAAGACAGCAGACACCTCAAAAATCCACTGCGAAACACCTTTTAACGCACTACGTTGCTTAGAATAGTTAATACCGGTTTTGCCCGAAACATCATTTGTGTCTGTCAGTTCCATTAAATGCAACTTTCATTGTCTACATTAGAAATTATGGTTATAGCCTACTGCCACAGAGGTAGTGCGAAAGGGTTCAAACTGGGAACCACCATCCTCAGTGTCAACACGACGGAACCGATACTCGTATACCAATATCGTTTGAATAGGTGGAAGTACATCATAACTGATTTCTATGCTAAAAGCGGACTTATCATCTAAATCTACAAGATCCGCGAAGAAACCTGTCTCACCATCTTCTCCAATATTTCGTTTGGTGTAGTACGCACGAAAATGAAGGCGGGGTATTAAACCCGATTCCTTTGCACCAATATAGAGCTTAGAGGTGCTGTCATCATAGCTCTCAAAAGCACCTAACAGATGTAACTGAGGTATCGGTTTCAAAATAAGCTGTGAGAAGTAACCCCGTCTCTCTTCAACACCTTTCTCATAACCCCAAAATACTGGTGTCCCAAGCTCATAAGTATAATCAAATACTGAAGGTATGTAGCCATCACTAAATATGCGATATTCAAATTTGAATAAAATACTATTCACAGCAAAACCGATACCTATAGCGTTGCCCCACGTTATTTCTGGTTCTGATGTCGCCTCTTTATCCATCATCGTTTCTAATGACATCGTTGAATCAAGACTTGTGCTGGACTGCTCAGATTGTAACGTATCATCTCCAGGCGTCGAATTCTCCATCACTGTATGCTCAGGTGCTAAAGGTGCTGTTTGCACCGCAAAGTCGTTATATAGATCAAGTCGGAATGAACTTCTCTCAAAAATTGGAAACCCTATATCAACACCAACAGTGTGAAAGGGTTCTTCATCTTCAACCATGCTATCTGGATCAATATCTGTGATATACGTGGCACCGAGCTCAAATTTTGTAAACAGATTATTTTTCTCCGGACGTAGAAAGGGACGAAAAAAAACGCGTCCTCCAAAGATGCTCGGGTTCCCAAGATCATTCACCATCGTCTCAATGCCGTATTTGCTGTCAGCTTTTTTAACATTCAGATGTAGTCCCCGCCGGTCATGATTAGAATACCCAGACATAATAGACCCATGACCAATAGTCAAATAATCAAACTCACCGAGGCGAAAGTAAAATGGATCATAAGGTTGAGCATAGCGAATGTAACGTATCAACCTTAACCATGTGCTTGCGTCGTCCCAAGCTGCCCCGTCCTCAGCAAGAAATCTCGGTTCGTCCCCTTCCGCATAAGGATTGAAGAGGAAGACAAGGTCTAAGCCTAAACCAAATTTACCGAGTGGAATATCGGGTTGAAGCTGAACTCGTGCATACGCGGAACCGTCAATAAAAGTCAAACCCCCTCCATAAAAGCCACTGGTAAGGAAATTGTCCTCTTCAACAGCAAATTGAGCATCAAGCGGGGAAACAATCAGTAACATATATATTACTGAAAGAAAAAAGAAACTGTAAAAACGTATTAGAACCATTCTATTCTTCAAGATTAAATTATCCTCCCATCCTTCATGTAGACTATCCGATCAGCATTTTCCTTCAAGCCCTCATGGTGGGTTACGATGACAACAGTTGTTTGGTGTTCTTGGCGCAATCCCTGAATTAGATTCATAAGGTTATCACTCTGACGACTGTCTAAATTAGCAGTCGGTTCGTCAGCGAAGATAACCTTAGGACGATTGGCAAGTGCTCTTGCAAAAGAGACACGCTGCTTCTCACCACCAGACATCTGCGCGGGTCTATGGTGAAGACGATCACTCAGTCCAACGCTCGACAGCAGTTCAATTGATCTATTCTCTGCTTCAGATTTTTCCGTTTTGGCGATATCCATTGCAACCATTACGTTTTCAAGTGCTGTAAGATAGGGAAGTAAATGAAACAACTGGAACACAAAACCGATCTTCTGTCTGCGGATAAGGCTTAATTGTTGAGACTGTGTTTGTCCAGTTAGATCTATCTTTTCACCATCAATATGCAGCTCACCCGCATCCGGTGTTAAGATACATCCAAGCAGACTAATCAGAGTCGTTTTGCCGCATCCACTATCTCCCATAATCATCACTAATTCACGTTCGTCAATTTGGATATCAACCGAATCAATTGCAACAACAGCAGCATCTCCGAAGCCGAATTTTTTTGTCAAACCGATACCTTCTATGATGGCAGTCATAATCAATATCCTTATTAAAAAACCGTGTGCTCCCATTTATGAAGCATCCGAATAGGAAACAGTTGGAGAATGTCGGAACATACCACCATCAATCTCTCCACGAAATGCTATCAACGGATCAACCATTATCACCTTACGTGCAGCGAGGTAACCACTGCCACAACACACGATAAAACTAATTCCTGCAACAATGATTGATTCAACGAGATTAATCGCTACAAAAATTGGCGCAGCAGCGGCAAAGACATAAGCAAGACAAAAACCTATCGTAACACCTACAACCGAAATAAGAGCGACCTGTTTCAACAGATGTGTCATGATATAACTGTTAGATGCACCTATCGCTTTCAACACGCCAATTTCCTGTGTCTTTTCCAGCATCGTAACATACGTAATCATCCCTACGAGTAGCCCTGCGGCTATCCACAACATGACCCGTAAAAACTGCACTGCCTTCATCGGTTCATCAACATAATATGCAATGATGTCATCAAGGGTTTGATTCATTGTCCGCGCTTCCATTTTCTCTGAAGCATCAAAAAAAGCAGCGACCTTTTCAGGTTCCATGTTCTCATTCGCTTTTGCAATCATCATGTTCACGCGCGGATAGTTCCCAAGTAGCACTTTTTGGGCAACACGAACATCCATAAAGATCAAAGGCGTATCCAAAACAAACATCAAACTGCTTGTTTTTCCAACCACCTTTACAGCATCGGTGCCAATGGTAATCTGTTCCCCGATCTCAAGACCCATCTTTTCTTCAACAATAATCTCAAGTGGAATCGGGTCTTCTGGTCGGTAGTCCTGAAATTCACTGGATTTAAACATCCTACCCTCTCCATCTAAAACCTGTTTAGGACCTCCATATTTGTCAGTCATATAACCGACGACAATTGCCTTTGTAGACTTTCCACGGATTATTGGACGTGCCTGAGCAAAAATCAGAGGAGAAAGTGATCCCTTTTTAAGTTTGTTTGAAGAATTCAGGGGTGCCATATTTTCTTCAATCAGCAGAGAAAAACCGATAAACGCTCCTCCTGAACCTTCAGCAGAAATCCAGATATCTGCACCTGTAGATTTCACATATTGCTGTGCTTGGATACGCATACCATTCATTATCCCACCTAATAGCAGAATCAGTGAAATCAGTACGGTGATACCGAGGGATGTTAAAACAACCCTTGCACGACGATACTGCATGTCCTTGAGGAAAAACGATTTCATCAGTATTTACCCTTATAGGGAATTCATCCTAAAGTGAATCCAAGCGTTCATGCATCGTTAACCTTTTACGCCTATGAAGTTGCACATGATCCAAATACTTCTCTGCGTCACTATCAACACCAGATGTACGTTCTAAAAAAAGCGGGAATTCAGATGCCGGTGGTTTGGCATTGTGATATGCATGACTATAACTCCGCATAATAATCCGCTGTTCACGGTTAAGTGTTTGTAACCATTCTGAAGAAGAATGAAACCTATCAGCAGGTGTCAACCACGATGGACAATACGCAACGAAGATGTTATCAATTAACCCAGCAAAAACAGGATCGCGTTCAACAATATTCTCCATGTGAAGAAATCCACCCGGTTTATATTTCGGATGTGAAGCTGCAACACGATCTATTGCATCAATATATGTCTGGATAGCATCTTCTGAAATAGCATCCTCTATAAAGATAATACCTTCTTCATTGAATGTTTCCCACTGTTCTTTTTTGAAGCCAGTCGGTGCAATACGGTATTTCTGTTTGCTTTCCATCATTTTCTACCTCCATTTTGAAAATATGTTGATCAATTAACTTAATCAACTCAATTGTATACACCTGAACGTCAGTCTTATGATGAAAATTATACACCATTTATCTGCCACTGACAACAGAAACGAAAGCAGTTTAATCGTGACGTAAAGCCTCTGTCGGTGTGAGACCTGCAGCTTTGTTTGCTGGATAGAGCCCAAAGAATATACCAATGAATGCTGAAACACAGAATGCGATTACCGCTGCTTGGATAGATACAACCGCAGGCCAATTCGCATCCTTAATCAAAAATTTTGAGATAACCCACCCTGAACCTGTCGCAATTCCGCTGCCTATAAAAATACCGATGAGACCGCCACAGATACTCAAAACAATCGCTTCAATCAAGAATTGTGTGAGAATGTCAGAACGTCTTGCACCTATCGACTTCCGTAATCCAATTTCTCGTGTTCTTTCTGTCACGGAAACCAACATAATATTCATAATACCGATTCCACCGACAAATAGAGCGATACTTGCAACTGCCCCAAGAAGGATTTGCACAATACGACTGACTTGTCCGACCTGTTTGATCATCTCTTTAGCGGTGAAAAAATCGAAGTATTTCTCATCTTCATGCAATTGTCTAAAGGCGACTTTGATTTCTGCAACTGCTTGCTCAACCTTTTCATAATTCTCTGCTTGAGCAAACAGCATGAGCCAATTCAACCCTCTCATCTTGCCGATAAAACGGTTACCTAAAGTCGTGAGCGGCATAATCACACGATTATCCCACCCCTCGGTCGCCATCTGATTGCCTTTCTCCTCCATAACACCAATGACGGTAAACCTCCTTCTGTCGATTTTCAATTCTTTGCCTATTGGGTTATCCATGTGAAATAGGTCTTTATGCACTTCAGACCCGATTAGACAGATAGGATCAGCCCGTTGCATATCCTCATCGGTAAAAAAGCGACCCATTTTAACATACCAATTATTAACATCTTGAAACAGAGGTGTAACCCCATGAATCTGCAGCGATTGATTGACGTGTTTGTGCGATACACGCCGCTGCATCCCCGACTGTGCGGCAGCAACTCTTACTGAAGGACAATTGTCAAGAATAAACGAAAGGTCTCCATATTCAATATATTCAGGATGTGTATTCCTAACATACCTACCATCATCTCTACGGATATGTTCTTTACGGAAACAGACGATCATCCCAGCACCCCCAATACGCTCCATTTCAATCAGTATCAGGTGTTCGGCACCACCTCCTACAGATACGACCGCAACAACTGCTGCAATGCCGATAATAATCCCAAGCGTGGTTAATACAGAACGCAACTTATTCCGTCTTAGTGCAGCTAAACCTACACTAACACCTTGCGTAATCTTCATGGTTTCTCATTTCTGTTATTTTTAGGCCTGAAAAAAGTAATACTATTCAGGTTTCATCGCTTCGCCGCGCAATAAGAATGCCCGGATGTCATATCTTCCGGGTCGTTCTACCGGTAAGTCACCGTTTTCTATCATGAGATCAAGTGGATTGGCATGGGTTCGTAACGGTAGTTGCACCACTTCATGCATCCGTGCGGATTCGTAAATCGCCATGATGATCTCAATTGCAGCGCGACCGTGTTTCGCTTCCCCGCGGTGTTCTTCCCCGCCATCAAGCCATTCTACTAATTCTTGTGCTTGGGCGACGTGCTGATTTCTTCCATCTGATGGACGTTCTTCCCAATCTGTTGACGTGTTGTTGAGGAGTCTGACGCGTCCCTCCGTTACATCTGCAATGCCATCTGTTCCGTAGACAATGCCGCCTTGATAGTTTGGTCTTCCGATTTCCTGTAAAAGCATGCCGATGCATCCATCTGAAAATCCGACTATTCCAGCACTTCTATCCTCAATTTGTATATCTCGTTCGTAACGTTCTGTCTTACGTTCAACGTTTCCGATGACCCATTGTGGTGCGGGGTCACTGAGAACATATCGCATCATATCAAAAAGGTGTGAGCAGTCATTCAACAATCCTTGACCACCGTGACATACAACCTGTTTCGGTTCGCCAATTGCACCATCAGCAATCAGGTTACGTGCATCTGTCCAAGCAGAATTAAACCGACGTTGATGACCAATGACGAGTTTGACACTGCTTCTATTCGCAGCAATTACCATCTCATCACATTCCCCCAAACTTACACCCATCGGTTTTTCACAGAGAACTGCCTTCGGGGCGCGTGCACAAGCTGCTATCGTCATAGGTGCATGGAGTTTGTGCCACGTCGCCACACTGACAATATCAAGGCCTTCATTGTCTAACATCTCACGCGCATCCAGATAACAATTTTCCGCAGAGACATCATAAGCAGCGGCGAACTTGTCAAGAGCAGATTGGACCGGATCAGCAAGTGCAACTATATCTGTTTGCTCAACACCTTGATACCCACGTGCATGCGCTTTTGCAATCCCACCACAACCGATTATCCCTACACGATATTTTCCTACATGACTTTCTGATGGCATATTCCTCTCAATCTCCCACAAAAACGTATCGGTTTACATCCACCGATTTATCATACCATTTCTAAATGAAAATGCCTCTTTACTGTAGCACATTCTGTTAGATTGTGCCGTTCACCGCTTCATCTCTAAACAGTCGGTAATGAGAGAAAAATTAATCGAAATGGTATCAGATAAAAATTAATGAAGTTTAAGAAAATATTTAGGTAATTTGGCGAGGTTAAGAAACCCCGCCAACAGGACAGTAAACCTGCATCATGTGAACAGAAAATTACCGAATTAATCAATTAACCTTCATATCCGAGCAAAACTACTCCATCTCTTGGACTATTTCTGCATGGGTTTTACCAAGATAGGATGCAACTTGAACAAGGTCAAGTATGTTCACCTGACCATCCATGTTCACATCGCCAGTAAGACCTTCACCTGATTCACCGAACTGATTGGTAACCATAACCAGATCTAAGATATTTACAGTGCCATCCGCATTGACATCCCAAGACACAGGCGATATGGTAGTTATAGTTGTGAGTTCAGCGGCCATTGTTGAATTAGTTTCATCGGATTTTGACGTTGCAGACACCTTAATTTCATATTCACCCGGTTTTGTAAAGAAATCACCAGAAACTGTAAATGTAACTTCTGTTGAAGCTCCGCGAGAAAGCATGACCTCTATCTCACCCAAAGGTGTTTCTTGATCACTTGATGTAATGAAAGAACCCAGAACACTACCCTCAATACCAACTTCTGCTGATGAACTAAGCAGGACCGTATCTTCAGTATTACCCTCGTTCGTAACAATCAGCACATAACTGATACCTTTGACAGCATCAGTGGTATCACCTGTCAGGGAATCCTTACCTTCCAACTTGACACTATATATAGGTGTAATTGTGGTAGTCGTCGTCAATTCTGCGGCCATTGTTGAATTGGTGTTATCTCCCTGTGAAGTCGCAGAAACCGTGATTTCATAATCACCCGGTTTTGTGAAAAAATCACCTGCAGCAGTAAACGTGACTTCTGTTGAAGTGCCAGGAGAAAGCATAACCTCTATCTCACCAAAAGGCGTTTCTTGATCACTTGATGTAATGAAAGAACCCAGAACACTACCCTCAATACCGACTTCTGCTGATGAACTAAGCAGGACCGTATCTTCAGTATTACCCTCGTTCGTAA
>CAZURU010000134.1:0-1022 GCA_964623585.1 uncultured bacterium | reverse complement strand
GCATCAGTGGTATCACCTGTCAGGGAATCCTTACCTTCCAACTTGACACTATATACAGGTGTAATTGTGGTAGTCGTCGTCAATTCTGCCGTTTTCGTGTTATCTCCCTGTGAAGTCGCAGAAACCGTAATTTCATACTCTCCCGATTTTGTGAAGGCATCACCTGAGACTGTAAATAACACTGTCTCAGATGCTTCTGCGGGGACTATGATCTCTAACTGACTCGTCGGAGATTCTTCTGTGTCGGACATACTAAAACTTCCCAGAACACTACCCTCAATATGTACCTCTGCTGAAGAACCGAGAAGTATCGTATCTTCAGTATTCCCAGTGTTTGTCAATACAAGCGTATAAGTTACACCCGTGAGGATATCCATCGTTGATCCCATGGTTGATTCTGGCGACTCACCGTCCCCAGCCAACGTAACTCCGTAGACAGGAGGAATAGCGGCAATTGTCGTTGACGTTGTGATAGTAGCAGCTTTTGTGCTGTCCCCTTTTGAAGTCGCAGAAATTTCTATTTCATATCCATCCGGTTGTGTGAGTAGATCACCTGATGCTATGAACATCACATTCTCGGTCTCCCCTGGAGCGAGTGTAATTTCTAACTGGCTTGTCGGTGGCTCTTCTCCATCTATTTTGCTGAATGAACCGAGAACCGCACCACCAATACCTACCTCTGCTGAAGAACCGAGAAGTATCGTATCTTCAATATTACCGATGTTTGTAACTTTGAGTGGATAGGTAACGCCTTCAACAGCATCTGTCGTTGTGCCTGTACGAGTACCTACAATGTCCAACATCACACCATATACGGGTAGGATAGTCGTTGCAGTCGAGACCTCGTGGGAGATGGTATCGTCCTCTTGCGAAATAGCAGCAACTTTCACTTCATACATACCCGCAAGCATTAGACCATCAGCAGAGATCGTCAATGTCACTTCTTTTGAAGAGCCAGAAGCAAGCGTTACAGATTCAGCACTTAGTGTCGCATCAGCATCACCAGAAGTTGATAGATCAAT
>CAZURU010000133.1:3218-12024 GCA_964623585.1 uncultured bacterium | reverse complement strand
AAATCTTTTATTGGGTGAAACCGGGTGTCACTTATGCGTTTATGATATGTGCTGTTAATGGTGTAGGTGAGGGTTCTGTCTCAAGAGTTGCACAAATCCGTGTCCCTTGACCTACAGTTTCACAATTCAATCTTATAGGTAGGTATCCGAATCGAGACTTGTGCAAAAACTTTACACACCCATAAAGTTATTGTACTCTGTTTGTCTGAACCAGGATTTTCAGGATAAGAGGCTTTGGTGTTATCAGATGGATAGGATGGAAATGCATCCTGTGTCAGGACCAGGATTTTCAGGATTATAGGATTTCCAGGATAATTTGTCCCTTGTGTCCCATCCTGTCGGTTCGGTTTCATAACCAATGCAGAATTCCAAATGCGTATTCTGGAAGTTGTAGAAAGGATCACAATTATCCTTGTCTTGTTCTCCCTCGAAACCCTACGAAAAGTAAAACAAACACAATAGAATTGACTAACAACATTGAAGAAATTGCATTGAGCTCAGGTGTGAGTCCAAACTTAAGACTTGAATAGATATATACGGACAGTGTGGTTTTTCCAACGCCTGTAGTGAAGAAGGTGATTACAAAGTCGTCTATTGACAATGTAAATGCCAGTAATGCGCCGCCAATAATACCTGGTGCAATGAGCGGTAACGTAATTCGTAAGAACGTCTGCCATTCGTTTGCACCCAGATCGAGTGCAGCTTCCTCTATTGTGTAATCATATCCCTGTAATCGTGCTCTGACTACTATGGTAACATAAGCAACGTTGAAGACGACATGCGCTAAGATAACTGAAGTTAATCCTAGTGGGATATTTACACTCGCGTAAAACATCAGCAGCGCAATTGCTAACACAATATCTGGAACAATAAGCGGGAGATACAGTAAACGGGTAACCGCTGAACGCAGTCTGAATCTATATTTTTCGAGTGCCAATGCTGCAGCAGTACCAATGATGGTTGAGATAAGGGTTGCTAATCCTGCGATGATGAGACTATATTTACAGGCACGCCATACATCATCGTTCTTGAACATTTTCCCATACCACTCAAAGGAGAAACCTTCCCAAACCGTGATCTGATCGCCACTATTGAACGAAAAGACGACAACAACTAATATAGGAATATAGAGAAAAAGAAACACGATGGTTATATTGAATTGCAAAAGCCGTTTCATCTGAAATTTTCGTTTCTATTAATGTTCTACTTGCCTTATTGCTCTTATTGATTTTCCGCTGGATCACTATCCCGCAATGCTCGAAAGTATAGCACTGTGCCTGCAATGACTATAACCATCAACATGAATGAGAGTGCTGAACCGAATGGAAAATCACGTGAAGATTTGAACTGTCGCTCAATTACATTTCCTATGTAATTGACCATTCCTCCGCCAAGTAAGTCAGGAGTTAGAAATGCTCCGACCGTTGGAATAAACACCAACATTGAACCTGCAAGGATACCGGGGAGACTGAGGGGTAACGTGATATGCCAGAAAGCATGACGTGGTGATGCTCCTAAATCTTTCGCTGCGTCAATTAAGGACGTATCCAACTGTTCTAATGCTGCGTACAGTGGAAGAATCATAAATGGCAAATAGCCGTAAATCAAGCCAATTTGAACGGCTATTGGTGTATTGAGGAGTTCTAAGGGTTGAATGCCGGGTATGAGAAATGTGAGAAAACTGTTTAGTAGACCTTCTGTCCGTAAGATTAGAATCCATGCATACGTTCGTATAAGAAAGTTTGTAAGAAAAGGTACTACGACAAGAATTAACAAGACATTTCGCCATTTTGGTTGGTAACATGCCAGATAATACGCGAATGGGTAACCTACGAGCAGGCATATTGCTGTGCACACGAATGCGGTTGACACTGAACGCCAGACCGTTTTCAGATAGAGTCCATCAAAAAAACGTTGATAGTTTTCAAGGGTGAAGATCCATTTAATACCACCATAAGTACCTCGCTCCAGAAAACTAAAGATGAATATGGAGATAAGTGGCAGAATGAAGAAGATGATTAGCCAGAATAGAACCGGTGAAAGTAGGGCTATGTGGCGGTATTTATGACGCATTTTCCTTCATAAACTTGCGAATACTGTTCTGAATGTTCCATGGATCCGTGATCTCAAGAAATTCCCATTTTCCAAACTCACCACACCCGTTCACTGCTGGTAACCACATATTTCTGATCGTGTTGACCTTCTGTTTTTTATCTTCCCTTGGCATGCCGGATACCTCAAGAATTAGGTTCAAAATGCAATCAGTGGAGTTTCTTTGAAAACGGACAATAAAATCAGGAACATAACGTCGGTTTTCTCCGTCGTGGTTGATGTAAGGAATGGTAAACCCTAAGGTGTGATGGTTCTTGACGTAAGAAATTACCTCGTCCATCTGTTCGAGTGCCAGTGCAGTCTTCTGTTCCCAAGAATCCGTATCCGCGATAACGTGTGATATGTGGCATTTGTCTGCTCTTGTTTCCCAGGTTGACTGGGAAGTTTCATATAAGAATTCAGTTGTTGAACCGGTACGCCCGTTCAGACGAGCGGATTGCTCATAAATAGGGAGAATAGTTTTCTCAGATTCATTGTCTTGAGGACCTGGATCCCCGGTTTGTTCTTTTGCGTTGAGGATTCCCATGTAGATTCGGTATGCTGCTTTACGTGCGATCTCATTAATATTAAAATATTGTGGATATGTGTTGTCTTTATAGGTGACGCATTCTTTCATCCATCTACGTGTGATATGGAGCAACTCTGGAAATAGCCACCATTTAGCATCACCATCGGAATCACAGAAATGATTATGTGTTAGGACTTTGGTTAGAAAAAACTCAGTTTCTTGTGCGCGGCACTTACTCAGATAAGGCAATTTTACCTCTGTTATCACACCTGTAATAGACTCAATTTCTATACGCGATGGAATCTCTTTTGTTGAGAGTTCATATCGGGAATCTTCAGTAAAATTTGCGTCCAACTTATTAGAGGGAAGGTACGGACGGTAGCCAGCAATTATCGGGAATGTGATTTCGCACTTTGCTTTTCTTTCAGGTATAGCCTTAACTTCTGTTACAGGATTTGGTTGGATCGTTTTAGCGCTACCGGTTGCAGGGATGAATGAGAACGGTACGCCATATACTTCAGCGTATTCTGGCGGAAAAGTTTCCAACTCTATCTCATTGTCATTGACAATAATTGTCGTCTTTTCAAAATCATAGGTTGATCGACGCAGACCTCTCCCGACGACCTGTTCACAGAGCAGTTGTGTGCTAAAGGCACGTACGCCAAGGATATGCGTTACTCGTCTTGCATCCCATCCTTCACTTAACATTGATACAGAAACGACACACTTGATATTCTCTCCGAGTTTATCTCGCTTACCAACAGTGTTCATAACTTCACGTAGTATATCGGAATCTGTGACTTTCTCCACATTCATCTTACGTCTGAACTGTTCAATCTGTGTTCGGGCAGCTTTTTTAAATGTGTCACTAAGTGCTTCACCAGATTCCAACTGTTTGCTATCAATCA
This sequence comes from uncultured bacterium, assembly GCA_964623585.1. Classification (GTDB taxonomy): domain Bacteria; phylum Poribacteria; class WGA-4E; order WGA-4E; family WGA-3G; genus MSPOR6. Next base: position 8,496 of record CAZURU010000133.1, on the reverse strand, counting down.
ACAGTGTGCTTAATTTATCACTCCACGTGCCATCCTTTTCGTTATTGAAAATCGGTAAATTCCCTTTAACGAGGACCTTGTTGCCATCAGGTGTATTTTTCTCACAACCTGCGATCCAATCGTAAACAAGTTTGGATACCTTTGTATTATTGCAAACGACTATCATGACAGGTGGTGTCAATCCGTGTTGATCTTTCTGCCATAAACTATATGCTTTTTCATAATTGGTATAGAGACTTTGTAGTGCTGTCTCCAATTCTTGTGGTAGCTCCGGTTCTCCATTCGTAGAAATACCCGTAAGTTTAGTCCGAATAGTATCCCAAAGGTGGCGATAAATCGGATCACTTGCCATTGTATCGTCTGCCACAGGAACGCGCGGCACCTTTGCGATACCACTTTCGATTGCATCTATCAATGCAAAATCGGACACGACCCACGGAAACAGAACACCTTCTTTGAGTTTCTTTCCACTCTGCGTAGTGGTTGAATAACCGGAACCACTGAGGAAGAATGGCGTTGCAGATAAATCGTAGACAGTTTTTATTCCGATTTTTGCTTTCACAGCATCAAGTCCACTTATCCATAAACGTGGGTTGTCTTGCGTTAACTCAGAGTCCTTATCGTTTTTTTTGTGGAAACAGTGATGTGCTTCGTCATTCAGGACAATGATGTTTGTCTTTCTACCAAGACTGCGGCAGACTCTCGTAACCATCTCATCAGGTGTTTCTATGAAGTGTTTTGCGCTCTCTTTTCCGAGAACCTGTTCGCTTACTTTGCTTAATTTCTCCTTTTTTCGAGTCTGAAAGGCGTGATAGTTTGTAATCACAATTTTCGCCTGACATAACGTATCAAAATCCCCGGTTGGAAGTAACTTCATTTTTTCATAGTCGTTTTCAGGGTTTTCAGGATGGAGTACCTGCAATCGATCCCGTATTGTTACGCCAGGTGTGACGATAAGAAATGCATCAGCATAACGTTTGCTTCGAGGATTTGCTCTTTTGTTCAACGTGTGATATACAATTAACATTCCCATAACTACCGTCTTACCGGAACCTGTTGCCATTTTGAATGCAACTCGGTATAGGTCAGGGTTCGCTTCGTTGTTTGCAGTCAATAGTTGTCTATGGAATGAATCGCTACGGTTTTTGTTTTCACACTCATTGAGATAAATAGCAGTTTCCACTGCTTCACGCTGACAGAAAAAGAGGCGCGGTTCGTTTTCGGGATTGTTCCAATGCTCAAGCAAACGTCTTGTTGTTGGTGTTACGCCAGGATAACCGCTATTTCGCCACGCTGTGACTTGGGCGCGTACTCTGTTGATGAAAACGTTCGCCTCCCGAACTTCTGGGTCAGGAAAAAGCTGCGTTTGATCCGCCTGAGGCTGTTTTCTCGGTTTTGGCATCGGGATAAAGTATTCACTTTCCCGTCTACCCTCAGCAATGTCTTCAGTAATTCCGCGTGGTGTAAATTTGAAGTGTCGTTGCGGTTCTTCAAACGGACTGTTGATTACAGGATTATCTATGGTAACTTTTGGCATTATTGCTTCTATTCCTCCTCGATCTTCATCATTTTCTGCACGTTCTTAATCGATCTGTAGACGAATCGCTTGTCTTGATCAAATTGGTTTGCGATTTCATGGAACACTGTTGCGGGGTCGGTGTTATCATCAAACTCATGCTGTACCATTAGTTCCCAGATTTGCTTTTGGGTATCCGTATCATTTTTAGCGATTTTAAGCTTATGTTCAATTCGTTCGATTGAGGAAGTAATTAGATGAATTGGATAATCTTCGTTTAATATTGCGATAATCTCGTCAAGATTAGGATTCTCCCAGCTTTCAAAGGTTTTCAGGATAGTAGCCCAAATCACCGTGTCACTCAGCTGCGTCTGCTTCTGTGCCCAATGCACTTGTTCTATTTGGTGTGGCTTACACTTATAGAGACGAATTTCGTCAGTTCCTTTTAATTTCACATACCAGATGCTACCTTCTTCACCATTAAACATCGGCGCCTGGTTCTGATCTAAACCGATGAACGATAATTGCTTGTCGAGATCGTGCTGCCCTTGTTCATAGTGCCACACATAGTCTTTTTCAACTGTACCGAGTCGTTCTGCCTTCGGGATGTCGCCTGCTTCGAGTTCGGTGTTCAGTATGATTTGCCCATCTGGCCCGCGCAATCCGAATAACAGTGCAATATCTAACTGCACATCCTCGTATTGGATCATGTGCGGGTTATCTGACCCATAGAGTTCAAAACTGAAACCTGTAACATCGGGATTCATTTTAAACAATTCGGTGATCTGTGGATATTTACGGGGCATGGACTTCCACAACGTTATGTAGCGTCCCCGCAAGAACGGAAACAAACGGACTTTAAACGTTATGTATATCATCTCGTTATATTTGTAGCGGTACATAAAGATATTGGTCCCGTCGTATTTGCGGTAGCGTTGGATCCATTCCGCGCTGGGAAATCGGTAATTATGTCCTAAACCGAAGAGATAGGCAATTTTCGGCGTGCCGAAGATGAGCGGCTGATCGGAAGGTTCCCCATTGATCTTTTTTATCTGCAGCGCGCCGTAGCGTCTGTCTTTACTGTAACTGATCTGACCTTCAAGGTGGTTTTGCAGGTTAAAGGGGTCCGTCTTGTTAAATTCGGAGTAATCTGAATCTAAAGTTTGCTGCATGTCTTTTATTTTATGTTGATCCATTGCTGTTCTCCGAGAGGTAGTTTTGACGTAGTTTAGATTTGTGCTTCCAGTCTTTCTGCAATAGACAACTTTTGGTCCCGGTTTCTGCTTCTCTTTCTATGTCTCATTCTCAGGTGGACAGAGAAAGTCAATCTGCACGCTTTCTTGTTCAAAAGCATTTCGGAACTGTTCCCATTTTCTATCTAATGCTTGCAATATGGTTGCTTTTTCATCATTTACTCGTTCGTAGGCAATAACAACGGCAATGAATTTTCTATAGCAGTTTTTTACTTCTTTTTGATTAATTTCGTACATTTGATTAAATGAATCGCTGTGGATAGTCCTTTCCTTGTTCCAATGTACACAAGGCTTAAACCTGCCCATTTGGTTTTCTGAATCTATAACGTCCACGGATTCAAGTCTGTAACTAAGATTCTCAATCCAGAGTTTTCCATTGTTTTGACCGATAGCTGTGTAAAAGACGAAACTATTAACAGATACCGGCAAATAAGCTCTACGGAAAGTATCGCTCCTTTTCCGCCCATAAACTTCTACCTTTAATGGTTCTGGGATTTTACCTCCAAACTTCAACACAAGCGTTGCTTCCAAATTATGCTGATGAATCGCTTCTCGGAAATTACCGAGGTTAACAAGCGAATTATCGTCCCCAAAAGAAAGTATTTCATCACTTCCAACTGTCTGCTTAAGCAATAGCAGCATCTGTAGCAGGCTGCTTTTCCCAGAACTATTTGTCCCGAAAAAGCCTGTCAACGGCGCGAGTTTCACCTCACCGCTATCCTTCCATGACTTGAAGTTTTTCATTCGTATATGTGTAATCATTTTTCCTGCTTCCGTGTTGCTGTATTATAACGTGAGCTCTGTTTAACTTCAATGCACAATGAGATCGGTTCTGTTAACGCTTTTCTCCCATTGTCCCTCACAACCAAGAGAACTCTTATTCCCAGAGCATGACTATTCCATCTTCACAAGCACTTACAAGTGTATAACTATCTGGTGAGAAACAGAGATTGTTGACTTTTGCTGTGTGAACTTCCAGGGTTTTCAGCTGTTTGCCATTAGTAACATCCCAGAGTAGAATTGCACCGTCGCTATGTCCGGTAGCAAGTATGTGACCATCTGAACTAAAAGCGATAGACTCAGCCCAAGCGGCAGCTGGACCACCGTCCTCCCTGAAAACTTGAGAACATTTGCCGGTAGCAATATCCCATAAGCTAATACGATGGTCCCACAAACCGCCACCGTCAGCAAGTGTACGACCATCCGGACTGAAAACGATGGAATAAGCACCGCCACCTACCACTGCTAAAGTTTTGAGACGCAAGCCGGTGGCAATGTCCCACAAACTTATCGGACAGGGACCATCTAGCATGTACCTTTCATGTTCACTCATAGCGAGTGTTTTACCATCTGGACTGAAAACGACATCTAAAAAGTCCCCGCCATCATTTGCAATAAATGTTTGTTCCAGCTGGCATGTAGTGGTGTCGAACAAGTGAATCTTTTCAGCGTCACAATCTGACATCCCCCAAACTCTAGCTGCAAAAGAGTTTCCATCAGGGCTGAAAGCAATGAAATCACCTTCGTAATCGTGTATAGATTTTATATTTCTACCAGTAGAGCCTTTTGAAATGCAGACCTCCCCATCTTCACTTCCACTAATGATAGTGCTGCCATCCGCGCTGAAAACCATAGCTGTAATAGGTGCTCTGTGTCCTGTGATTAGAACATTTTCAGTTTTGGTTTGTGCATCGTAAATCAAAATACTGTATTTTCGGACTACAGCTATACGGTCACCGTTGGGTGAAAACCGGAGGTCGTTTATAGGGTCTTTACCAAGGGCCTGTGCCCATTCAGGTAGATTATCATAGTTTATTCTCATTGGATTACTACCTACTTGCTTAGTCGCATAGTTGTGTTAAACAGTTACGATTTGAGTGCCTTTGTTCCAACAAGCGATGGATCAGAAATTCCACCGGTAAGGGGATTTAGGGTTTTTTTGACCCATAACATCATATATGAGAAATGTGACTACGTTAGAGTTGGTCCTCAATCCATTCATCGTCGTGGGCTGGATTATAGATGAGCCCTTTTCTTATGTCAAGACAGAGATCCAGGTATTCAAGTACCATGTGCCCGACAAGGACAGGTAGTCCGGCTGGTAGGTCCGCCACTTCTATTGTTCCTTCCCGTTCCAGAACTGTATACCGAACATCTGAATAAACTGTCCGTGTTACAATACCGTTCGTGGTCTGTCCCCGCCTACTTCTCACAGGAGTTAAGCCGAGTTGCTCTATAAGCGGTTTCGGTAAGGACAATCCAGTTGCACCGGTATCAACGACTGCGTCTATGACGGTCACTTGCCGAATATCCTCAGGTTTGATAACACCCGCTTCAGCTAAAAACTGATCTTTTCTGTTTGCAAGTTCGATTTTTGTTGTGTGTTTCATTTTTCTCTCTCTTTACTGTAACACAAACTTTTGGCTTGTGCCATACTGTCCGCAAACTAAATGAAGTTAAAGAACATATTTGGGTAATTTGGCGAGGTTAGGAAACCTCGCCAGCAGCG
>CAZURU010000133.1:0-3175 GCA_964623585.1 uncultured bacterium | reverse complement strand
CAAGAAATTACCCGTTTAATTATTCAAACTTGATAAAGTTTGCGCTACATATTCAAACAGTTATACCTTATATTCCTTTATTACCTCATCACCATAGTGATTGATGACCTTCACTGCAATTTTACCAGTATCAGGTTTGGCAAACGGAATGCTTTCTGTCCGATAGAGTGCCTCCCATGCTTCTTCGTTAATTTCTGCTTTGAGTGCTTTTTGTAGCTGCTTATAAGGTTCGTTTTCACCTGTGAAATAGGCATGCCGCACGAAAAACGCTTCGCCATTGTAAGCAGTATCAATGAACCAACACGCTATGTCCTTTGGCGTGTCGGAACGGAGCAATCCCTTTCCAGGATCATATACATCTACACCTAAGAGTTTGACAGAGATTGTGCGATCTTCATTCTCTACAATCTCCACGTCCGGTTCTCCGAATACCATAAACAGATTGCCCTCACCCGTATTTTTGAGTTCTCGTACCATCAACTCAGGACTAATTTTGACAGGTAGAATCGGCAAACTTCCTAATTGTGTGCTTTCATCAGCGGTGTAACCCTCAAATGCGAATCCTGCAACAATGAGCAGGTCGTACTTAGCAAGTTTTCGTACAGCCTCTTTTGCCGCTTCCCGTACCCACTGCGGACCCACAGTATCATATTGCGGTCCGATGCTAATAGCGATGTTCTGGACTTTCTCGTCTTTGTCTGTCCGGACACCTTCAGCGTGAAGCCACTCGCCTGGATGTTCCTCTAACCAATCAAAGGTGATGCGGTCATCCTTAAGCCGATTTTGCACTCCCGCTGTTTTGAGATGCTCTAAAATATGTTTATGGTAATCTTGTGCATTCTCTGGAGAAACTTTTTCTTGTGTATCACTTTCTGCATCCGAAGAGTCTGGAACAAGGTGTGGAGACAAACTCTCCATCGTAAAGGGACCTGTTACACGTATCCGTTTTCTGTCTTGATGTGGCTGATCGTAAAGCGTCTCACTCTTGGCGCGTTTTGCGGTGGAGGCATCCATTGCTAATTGGCGTTCCCGTTTAAGATCAAACCACTTACGATGCAGTATCTGAAATGTTTCGTCCCATTCCGAATCAGTTTCAGTTGGCACTTCCCACTCTTCCCAATTCTCTCCAAAAAGGTCGTTCATTTCGGTACGGATCGGATCTAACTTCTCTGCATATTCTGCATGGATCTCGTCAATATCAGTGTTATTTGCAATATCTGAAAGGCTCAGGTACGGTATAGATTTGTATAAAAAATCATCCTTTATGTTATCTGCATTTTCAAGACGATAGTAGGGATATTTGGCAGACATAAGACGTGTACGTGCTAAAGCAAGGGCAACGCGTGACGTATCTACCGTTATCCACCGTCTGCCCCACTGCTCCGCGATATAAGCGGTTGTGCCACTTCCACAAGTTGGATCAAGGACAAGATCCCCTGGATTAGTTGTCATCAGTAAACACCGTTGGACTACTTTAGGATTCGTCTCCACAACATACATTCTTCCAGACCGAGATCCTGCAGTGTCAGTCCACGAATTTGTAATAGCGCGCCCTGGAAAATCACTGGCATATCGTATATAACACAATGTCTTTCCTAAAGGGAGTAGCCTATCTTGTTTTACGAGACGATCTAATCCTTCGTGGCTTGCAGCCCATCCTCTATCACCAGGTGGCACATAAGTTTTACCTTCAAATTCATACGCATAATTAGCACTTCCTCCTGTTTGTGATGATACCGAATAATCTGCAAATCTTCGACTCCCTTCTGGCAATAGTGATGGATTATCCAACTCTTTCCTCGACATTCTTCTACGTGTTCTGTTTGGTAATTCAACATTATAGTAACGCCTTAGAAGCGGTTCAGCTGTCCGTTCATCACGTTCCATATAGAGTTGATTATACTTTACTTTCTCTTCGTCTTTGGCATACCACAACAGATAATCAAATACTGATGCCAATCCTGTCGAAGAAGTCATATTACCACGGGTCCAGGTGATTGTGGAAACGAAGTTTCTTTCCCCAAATACCTCATCTAATAAGCACCGAACAAAATGGACATTCTCATCACTTATCTGCACAAAGATACTACCACTATCCGTAAGCAATTCGCGAGCTACTATGAGACGGTCACGTAGATAAGTGAGATAGGAATGTATACCGAGTTCCCATGTATCACGGAATGCCTTTACTTGTTCAGGCTGCGGTGTAACGTCTTCTGCTTTTGTATCACTGACATCACGTTTTCGGGTACTTACCTGCCAATTGCTACCAAATTTAATTCCGTAAGGCGGATCAAAATAGATCATCTGCACACTATTTTTGAATCCCTCTTTTTCTGCCAGAGAATTCATCACTGCCAGTGAATCGCCTAAGATAAAGCGGTTATGCCAATTCTGCTCGTGTTGGTAAAACTCAATTTTCTGCTCAAAGTCAAGGTCGTTGAATCCTTCAAAAAGCGTTCCTATCTGGTCTTCCTCTTTCTCCTGTTGTGCGCGGAGTACCTCAATTATGGCTTGCGGTTGGATATGCTCCTGTATGTAGATAGGAACGGCTTGTACCTCAAGGTCATTATCGTTCTGTTGGTCTTTGCCTTTCCAAACTAATTGCGGGTCAAGTGCAACATCGCGTGGGTAAAGTGTCGGTGCAAACTCCTCATTTTCAGCAAAGCCGCTTAGTTCTTGGGTTGGATTGTTGGGTAGTTTGTCGGTATGCTCATAATGGTTTATAGGTTTTTTCGGCATAGGCAAGCCTCCTCTTTTTTTAAAGTACGTCCATAGCATTTACGCAAACTATTAACTATCGTCGTCTTGTAGATTGAATTCATCAATTGTTTCTGCTGTCAATGCATTGTTAAAAATAGTATCAAGATGGGTAATGTCCTATATAGGACTTACGCAAATTTGGGTGTCCTTGTTTAGAATTTCGCTTTTTCAAGGATTTTATCATCGATTATTTGGATTTTTTGTCATTTTTAAGGATTTACCCCCCCCTTTATCCCAACCCCCCGCAAGCGGGGGAATGCGTAAGTCCTGTTTAAGCAGAACGTCTCCATTATCCTCGGATTATAGGTAATGATCTCTTTAAATGTCTGTGTTATTTGTTCGTCAGATTTCATCTGTATATTATACCATTTCAATTAATTTTTCTCTCATTACCGACTGTTTAGAATGAAGC
>CAZURU010000132.1:0-12130 GCA_964623585.1 uncultured bacterium | reverse complement strand
CCGTGTCTACATCACCGAGCTAAAGCTTCGGTGTCTTGTCACGGGGGAGTGATAATCAGAGAAACAACCCCTAAGACGACACAGTAATATGTAAATAACGAAAATTGTCCACGGTTTAGCACAACTAAAAGTAAACGCAAAGCGATATATCCGACGACGAATGACGTAACCATACCTGCACCTAAAATATATAACGGCATTGAAGTGTCTGCTATATCCGAAATCTTTAACGCAACAGCACCCAATATAGCGGGAATTGACAAAAGGAAGGAATACTCTGCAGCAAGTTTAGCAGGAATTCCCAATAAGAGTGCTATTGAAATAGTTGATCCGGATCGTGAGATACCGGGGGTAATTGCACAACCTTGCGCTATACCGATCAGAGGCGCATGCCACACCTTTACACTGTGGGTTGATGTCTCTCGGTTCTCAGCACTGCCAATCCAGATGAAAGTCCAGATTCTCGGCAGCTGAAGTATTATGCCTGTAAGTATTAACATCACACTCACGAAAAGTACATCCCCAAAAAAGGATTCCAATTCTGATTTAAACAGAACAGCAATAATACCAGTAGGAATAGAACCCAATATGATCAGCAAGACAAATCTAAAGTCATTAGACGAATTAAAGGTTGTAATGGGTTGACGATAAAGTTTAGTGTTGGTCAGTGTAGATATACACCCTACTGCTAATCTTGATATCGCTCCACGATACACGACAATGACCGCAGCTAATGTACCTACATGTAACATCACATCAAAAAAGACTAAAGGTTCTTTAAGACCAAGGAAGTGTTGCGCTAAGGCGAGGTGTCCTGAACTACTAACAGGTAGAAATTCGGTTAATCCTTGTAAAATACCAAGGATTATTGCTTCAAGAAGTGTCATAGATTGCATTATAGCAATCAATACATATACTTTCAAGTATAAATTACCTGCAAGTATAATTTAATTTCGTTGACAAAGTCTATCAATAGTTTTACAATTACAGACAGGAGGATACTATTATGAAAAACCTTATGTATCTAAGGCATGTATTAGGATATGCAATTGTAATATTTTGCTGGCTAATTATGTTCACAGTTTCTGCTGTGTGGACAGGCGAAGCCGTCGCACAGAAATCATTCGGGGACCCGTTTGATAGCGACGGTTTACAGAATTCTAATTGGAAATGGCAATACGAACCGCCAACGTGGGATGTTGGTAAAACACGGGATGGGTTTCTATACATCGATTGTGAACCTAACCGCAATATTTGGGATAATGATGCAAGTCACTTTCTCTATCAAGAAACAGATGCTGAGATGTTCGATGTTGAAACCCATTTCTTCGCAAAATGGGATACAAATTCCGGTGTCAATGGACTTCTTGTAAAAAGTCAAGCTGACAACAATTGGGTAACTTTAAAGTTTTGGGGCCGGGGAGCAGGTCCCAAAGGACAGATACAATTTCAAACAAAACAGGTTAATATAGTGGATAACGCTGGTTGGACACCTGAGTTTGGAGATGCCGAACTATTCTTACGACTCAAGAAAGATGGCAATTCGTATACCTCTTGGTATAAAACCGAGGATGGTGCTGATTGGAAGCAGGTTGGAGTCACCAATTTTAACCTAACACCACCACTTTGGCTCGGAATTTACGCAGGTGTAGCAGATCCTGCTGGTAATCTTGAGGTAGAGTACGAATACTTCAGGGATAACATGACACCCTTCCCAGTCGAACCGGGAGGAAAAGCCACTACTACATGGGGATCATTAAAGAAGCAGTAACCGGCAAATATTAAGGAGGAAATACAAGATGCGTTTCTACATAATCCTATTGCTCTGTTTATGTCTAGTTCCCAATCTTTACAGTCAGACTTTCAACGATGTGAGTGAACTGGCAGGGGTTGTTCAAAGAGAAACGCCAATTGATGAAAACTCCGGGTCCTGGATGGGGCCCGGAGCCGCCTCTGCAGATTATGATAATGATGGCTGCTGGTTGGACATTTTCGTTGTTGGTGACGGGGGTCTACCAAATGCACTTTACCACAATAACGGTGATCGGACATTTACCGACATAGCAGAGAAAGCAGGGGTTGCACATACCCCAAATGGACGCGGATGCGTCTGGTTTGACTATAACAATGACGGTTGGCGCGACCTATTCGTTACCTGTGCCGGTCCAAACTTTCTCTTCAGAAACAACGGAGATGGAACTTTCACAGATGTCAGTCAATTAGCGAGAATCACAAATGAACTGCACGGCACAAATGCAGCAGTCGCTGACTACGATCACGACGGTTGGCTTGATATTTACATTACAAACTGGGGACGGCCTGCATCACTCTTAGTTTTTGACCCTGAGCCGAGGACAAACGTCCTATATCGGAACCTCGGCAACGGTTCATTTGAAGATGTCGCTGTTGATGCTGGCGTGGCTGATGATGGTATCGGATGGGGTGCCGTTTTCTTCGATTATGATGGTGATACATGGCCGGATATCTTCGTCGCAAATGACCACGGTCCCGATAAACTCTATCGGAACAGAGGTGATGGTACTTTTGATGATGTGTCCGAACAGTCTGGAATCGTCACGCTCATCAGAGGTAAACACACAGGGGCAATGGGACTTTGTGTCGGCGATTACGACAATGATACTGACCTCGACCTATTCGTCACAAACTATGATGAAGACCTGCTGTGGCGTAATAACGGTGATGGCACTTTCACCAATGTTGCAGAACAGGTCGGCGTAGCAAACGTAGGTGTAGGCTGGTATGCCACTTTTGTTGATTATGATAACGACGGTTGGCGTGATCTATACGTCGTTAATGGAAATGTTGATAATTCACAGAAAACCAATCGCAACCGTTTATACCACAACAATAGGAACGGCAAATTTGTGGATCGGTCCGATGCCTTAAATACAACTGTTGATGCAGTCGGACGCGGCGCAACAGCTGGTGATTTTGATAACGATGGGGATATCGATTTTTTTGTTGTTAATAACACTGGCAATACACTCCTACTCAATAATCTTGACCCACCTTATCCGATAAATTTTGGGTCATATCCAACTATTCGTGATGCAAACTTAGCAAAAAATGAACGTATCAGAATTAGGTTGATCGGAACAGAAAGCAATCCCGATGGAATCGGTACACGGGTTACGCTCAAAACAAACAACCTCATTCAAACGCAAGAGTTAATATGCGGTACCGGGTTTCTCGGTAGTGACAGTTTAGAACTTCAATTTGGTCTTGCAAATTCATATCTCATAGATTCTATTACATTGACGTGGCCTTCAGGAATTGTTGAAACTTATGAGGGTTTCTCTGCTACTGATCTATTTGTTTTTACTGAGGGGGGTGATGTCATGACACACGTTGAACCTGAAGGAAAACTGAGTACAACTTGGGGAAAAGTCAAAAAAGCAGAGGTATTTCAAAACTATCCTAATCCATTCAACCCAGAAACGTGGATTCCTTATAGACTATCAGAATCAAGCAATGTCAATGTCTCCATATTTTCCGCATCTGGAGAATTAGTGCGAAAGTTTAAACTCGGTCATCAGACACACGGTGAAAATAAGTTGTATTGGGATGGCAAGAATACTGACGGGGAAACTGTCTCAAGTGGAATCTATTTCTATCAATTTGAAGCTGGGAATGTTAAAAGCGTGCGGAAAATGTTGTTAATGAAGTAGGAGTTATCTTTAGTAGGACTTACGCACTCCCCCGGTAGGTGCGGTTTCCTAACCGCACCTAATTCTGTGAAAATACGTGAAATTTGGTCATATTGCGTAAGCCCTGTTTAGTCTGAATCGTGCAGTAGATGCACAATACGAAGCTAATAAAAAGGAATGTAATTGAATGATTAGAGTTAAACGTAAATACAGTCCAGTATTTATACATAGAATCTGTCTCGTACTGTTATTTTTCATTATACCTGTCACGACATCTGCCCAAACTGCTAACAATGAAAATCAAAATACAATGCTCTCCTTCTCTATAGAAGGAACACCCATACATGTTGGTGATACGTTTAAGTTGCATCTGAATGTAGAAAATATCACCGACTTGGCAGGATGGCAATGTGATATTGAATTTGATCCTGCAACACTTAATGTAGATGAGGTAAACGTCAGCGATTTTCTGGATGTGGAAGATGTGCTTTCATTCAGCCTACCCGCTGTAATAGACAATGTCACGGGAAATATCACCAATGTCAATGCCGTAAGAACTATGAAGGGAGGCACGAGCGGCACAGGTAGTTTATTTTCAATCACCTTCACCGCAAAGACAATCGGTGAAAGCCAAGTTATCATCACTAAGTTTCAAGCAGGCACAACAGAAGACCCAATCCAACTGAATATCCCTGAAATTACAATAGAAGTCGTTGAGCTCCCCGATGATGACGTAAATAATAACGGTCAAACATTGTCATTTTCATCAGATGTTCATTCTGTTAGTGTTGGAGACACATTAACGCTTCATCTCAACGCCAATCAGTTCGCTGACCTATCCGATTGGGAATGTGTACTTCTGTTTGATCCCAACATACTTGAAGTAACTGAAGTACTTGAAGGTGATTTCTTGTATGAAGGGGATGTACCAACTCGCTTTCGAATTAGCAGAATTAATAACACTGCCGGTGAGATTACGGGTCTGAGTGTTACCCGACTCGCTGAAAAAGGTGTAAATGGATCAGGTAGATTGTTGTCAGTCATATTCACTGCTAAGGCAATTGGAGAAGCTCAAGTGACACTTAAGGACTTATATGCATATTCCAGCGATTCAGAAGAAATCCATCTAGTTATTCCTAAGCTTATCATAACTGTAACGGAGCTGAATAGTGCGATCCTTTCCTGTTCAATAGATGACGATTCCGTTCGCGTTTTAGACACGTTTACACTAAATCTCAATGTAGAAGACGCGACTAATTTTGCCGGTTGGTTTTCTGATATTGTATTTGATCCAGCTGCACTTGAAGCAGTTGAGGTAAAGGAAGGGGAGTTCTTGAAGGAAGGCAGTTCAGAGACCTACTTTCTTAAAGGAACAATCGATAACATCGTAGGAGAGATCAAAAATGTAGGTTCAATCCGTCTTGCAACAGATGGCGTAAGTGGTACAGGTACGCTGCTATCCGTGACATTTACCGCAAAATCTGTCGGGGATACACACATCAGCTTTATAAACCACGCAGCAGGTACAAACAACTTGCAGACAATCCGTTTGAATAGTTCAGCATGTGTGATAAGCGTTGAAGAACGTGTTTTTTTAATTTGGGATGTGAATCAGGATGGATATGTGGATATTTTAGATTTGATGCAAATATCACAATTCATAGGAAGAGATGCGGCTCTCTCACCTGAGTCTGACGTGAATGCTGATGGCACAATTGGCATTTTAGACCTGATCTTAGTCGCACAACATATTGGCACAACAACCGGTTCCGCACCAACCTTAACTGCTGATCGTGTTGACGCAATAGAATATAGTGAACCGATCCAAGAAAAGATACAAACATGGATATCCAAAGCACAGGTACTGAATGACAGTTCTACTGTGTACCGAGAAGGTATAGCCAATCTTCAAAAACTTCTAACATCGCTTATGCCTAAAAAGACCATGCTGCTTCACAACTATCCGAATCCGTTTAATCCAGAGACATGGATACCGTATCAATTGTCGGAAGCCGCTGATGTGCAGGTGACAATCTATGGGGTAAACGGTAGGATAGTCAGAACGTTGGTTTTAGGTCATCAGGAAGCTGGAAGCTATAAGAGTCAAAGTCGAGCAGCATATTGGGATGGTAAAAATAGCAACGGTGAACCTGTAGCAAGCGGAATCTATTTCTACACCTTAACCGCAGGAGATTTCACCGCAACACATAAGATGCAAATTTTGAAATAAACTACGTGATTTCAGAAAAGAGAAGCAGATATGATGATAGTAAAACGTATGGTTACTACTGGTATTCTTTTAATGTTCTTATTGGCCTTTAAAAGTGTTGTCGTACAAAGGGTTGATGCCCAAGAAAGCATTGCACAACAAGCGTATACTATTCTTGAGCAGAATTGTAGGGTCTGTCACGGAGAAGACGGTGACTATAAGGATGACCTATTGCTTGATCGTACTAACCTTGTAGAGACAACGGCAGTAATTCCAGGTAGTCCAGAAAATTCAGAATTATACAAACGATTAATCGGACCTGGTGAAAATGGTGGGGCACAAATGCCGTTAGGTGGACAACCACTTTCGCAGGAATCAATTGACACTATTGCTCGTTGGATAACGGAAGGTGCACCAGATTGGATTAGTCATCAGCAGGTCAATTTCATTTCCTTTGATACAATATATGATTCCATTCAAACACATCTGACGACACTTCCAGAGGCTCACCGTCCCTATGCAAGGTATTTTACATTGACGCATCTATATAATGCAGGGGTAACCACTGATACCCTCAATGACTACCGAATTGCACTCTCAAAACTTGTCAACAGTCTTTCGTGGGGACGTTCGGTTACGAATCCAACACCTATTGATCCTGAAAAAACGGTCTTGTATATTGACCTAAGATCCTACAATTGGGAAACAGGGATTAACCGGTGGACACAGATTGAAGAGGTATACCCATATCATATCGAGTTTAGTCAGGAAAAACAAACAGGTCTGTTTGAAAAATTAACAAGTTTACGGGCAGAGATGAAATGTCGAATACCTTATGTTTATGCAGACTGGTTTCTTGCAACTGCATCTTTACCGCCACTTTATAATAGCATCCTTGAACTTCCTGAGAGTGCATTTGAGTTAGAACAAAAGCTTGATATAGATGTTGCTGGAAATATCCAAAATGCTGCCGGATTACGGGTCTGGCGCGCGGGATTCAACAACTCTGGTGTATCAAACCATAATCGTGTTGTTGAACGACACGAGTCCCCACATGGCGCATATTGGAAAAGTTTCGACTTCGCTGGTAGTTCAGGACTGAAAAGCATCTTTACTTATCCACTTTCATTTCAACATGATGGTGGTGAGATAATCTTCAACCTACCAAATGGATTGCAAGCATATTTTCTCGTAGATGCGGATGGAAATAAACTTGATGTTGCACCTACGGACATTGTTGCTAATTCTGCCGCAAGCGATCCGGCAGTGCGGAACGGGCTTTCATGTATAGGATGCCACTCACACGGAATGAGAGAATTTGATGATCAAGTGAGGGACGCTATTCAAAAAATCACAAACCCAACTTTCGACAAGGAATTAGCATTACTTCTTTATCCTGAACAATCTGTGTTTGACGAGCTTCTACAAAGCGACTCTGACAGATTCCTCTCGGCTCTAATTGAAATCGGCGGCCCGTTTAACGATGCGGAATCTGAAGCACAATACCTTAAGAGACTTGAATATGAACCGGTACAACGTTTCCATGAAGTATTCATAGGATCACTCAACTCTGTACAGGCAGCAGCCGCTGTGGGGTTGGAAAATGAGATGTTTCTCAGCAAAATTCGTGAGATCCCTACATTACAGACCTTATTGAGTTCACTACTGACTGAAGGGGGTACTGTCAAACGTGATACCTGGACTGCAAACTTTCCAGATGTCATTACTGGAATTTATGACGAATTAACCCCTAAAGACGATACCCCCATAATAACCGAAGGTGCTGTTTATATACCAGATAATAACCTAAGGAGTGTAATTGAAGAGATACGCAACAAAGCACCGGGCTCTACTATTACTCAGGTAGATATGGAAACCTTGAGGATTATTGTAGCAGATGATAGAGGAATTACAGATTTAAGAGGACTGCAATTTGCAACAAACCTGGAACGGATAGAGTTTAGACGCAACGCGATATCAGACTTATCTCCGATAGCAGGTTTAACAAAGTTGAACAACATCAAACTTCGCAGTAATCAGATAACGAACGTTACGCCATTGGAGAACCTAACCAGAGTAGATTGGTTAGGACTTGAACAGAATCAGATTACAGACCTGTCTCCCTTAACTAAGTTAACAAAGTTGGAAGGCATAGGTATTACGGGTAATCCAATAACAGACGTGTCACCCCTTGCAAAATTAACATCTCTACAACGGATAGACGCATGGCGAACACCTATAACGGATTTCTCTGTTTTATCAGCTTTACCACGCCTGAATTGGATAGAATATGGGAACAACAGATTGACAACTGAGCTTCCATCTTTTGAAGGATTAACTGCTCTGACGCGATTAGAGATTCATGGATGTAGCCTTACAGACCTAACCCCATTGGAAAAACTCACCCAATTAGAGTGGTTGGAATTAGTAAATAACGGGATATCCGATCTGTCCCCGTTACGTAATCTGAAGAACCTTACAACACTGAATCTTGACGCAAATATTATAGAGAATGTGTCACCGCTTGCAAGTTTAACAAATTTGAAGATACTATACCTTGAAAACAATGTCATCTCAGATGTGACCTCACTCAAGAATCTGACTAAGCTGGAACGGTTAGACCTGCGAAACAATGCACTAACCGACTTTTCATTCATCAGTCAATTATCCCCAAATACTTTTGTACGCACGGTAGGAAATCCAGGCTTTCCAAAAGGTGGAAGTAAGATAAAAGGACCGTGGTTATGGGTCATAGTTCCGGGAACACGATTGGATGAAAATACTGACTTTCTTGCGCAGGCATCCAAAGGGGCAGCGACAGAAACAAAAGTATCCACAAACGGGGCTGTAGCTGGAAAGGCAGTCGGAGAGAGCGTCTGGACATGGCATCATCTTCAGACGACAGGAAATAATATCAACGACATGACAGAGTCCCTAGGATGGGGAACGGGATCTGAAATATATGACCATATTATTTACGGCTCCGTTACCTTAGACTCTCCCAGTGAACAACTGACAAGAATGTTCGTCGGGAGTGATGATTCTGTCAAGGTATGGCTGAACGGTGAATTAGTGCACAGAGTACTCAGCAACCGTGGTGGAACTAACAATTACGAGGATGTCTTTCCTGTGACGTTGAAACAAGGAAAAAATGCACTATTAGTAGCAGTTGACAACCACGGACACGGAGGATTCAGCGGCTATTTCGGTTTCGCACCCGACACACAATATACTGTATTCCGACCAGGAACACGGTTCGTGTTTAACGTTGATGCTACAAGTTATGAAGTGGGGGATACGTTCACGTTAGACCTGAAAACTGAGAATGTGAGAAATCTCGCCGGATGGCAAGCTGACATTCTGTTTAATCCAAATGTCCTTAAAGCATTAGAAGTCAGCCAAGGTGATTTCCTTATTACTGATGAAGTAGAACCTCGTTTTGATGCTGGTACAATTCAGAACGAGGTTGGGAAAATCGTTGGTATCAATGCAATACGTGTTGAAAGTAGCGGAGTCAATGGAAATGGTACTTTGTGTTCAGTCCGTTTTACTGTAATCGGTACCGGAGAATCACTGTTAATGCTTGAAAACTTTGAGGCTGGCACTCGCAGTAGTCAACCAATTTCTTCTGTTACACCAGAACTCCTTATTACTGTGACGGGAGACGAACCCAGGCTAAAAATGGATGTGAATCAGGATAACAGGGTGGATATCATGGACCTGATACAGGTTGCACAATCCTTCGGTTCTAACGCGGAGGACAAACTAAACTCGGATGTTAACGGAGATGGTCTTATCAACATCTTTGACTTAATCGCTGTAGCACAGAACTTCGGAGAATCAACTGCGTCTGCTCCTACGTTGGTCTTAATCAAACCAGGTACATTAACACCGGCAATGGTAAAAGGTTGGATAGATTTAGCACAAGACGCAGATAACGGTTCTATTGCTTTCCGCGACGGTATAGCAAAACTCCAGGTACTCTTGGAAACAATTACAGTGCCAAATAAAACCAAGCTGCTTGTTAACTATCCGAACCCATTCAATCCAGAAACGTGGATACCTTATCAACTCGCAGCTGCAACAGAGGTCAATATGACAATCTATGCTGCGAACGGCACGTTAGTTCGCACGATAACATTAGGACATCAGCCTGCAGGTATTTATAGAAGTCGTACCCGCGCAGCATATTGGGATGGAAAGAATGAAATAGGCGAACCTGTAGCAAGTGGAGTCTATTTCTATACGTTCAAAGCAGGGGATTTCACAGCAACACGTAAAATGTTTATACGGAAGTAGAGTCGTTAAAACTAAGAAGGAGACTTGACTATAATGAACACTCACATTAGAAAAAGTTTTTTGTTTTCCACGTTTACATTTTTTATTTTCCTCAATTGCCTTTTTTTGAGGAACACCATTGCTCAAGACAACACCCAATCCGTTGACATACCCAGCACTGCCAACTATACTTTTGAAACCATTGATGTTCCTGGTGTTGATATTCTGGATTTGACTGCCAGTACCGACTTTGGCGATTATGCAGGCAACACGCGAAGCCAGAACGGTGAAAAAACTATCGGTTTCACATTGATAGACGGAGTCTTTACCACTTACGATTTTCCCGGTTCACAGCATACGTACTTCTATGCACTCGGCAATAATGGTGTCGCTGCAGGACACTATAAGGATAGTGATGGACTCTACCACGGTGTCGTCTTAGACGAAAATGGTGAGTTAAAACAATACGATTTTCCCGGTGCTGTCCAGACGTTCATCTTCGGTATTAGTGATGAAACGGGAGCAATGAGCGGCAACATCGTTGATACCAATGGGGTTTTCCACGGATTCTCAGGGGATATGTTAATTACTTTCCCTGGAGCAGAGAATACTTTTGCGGACTTTGTCAACGCTGATGGAGTTGTCGTCGGCAGCTACATAACTGCTGAAGGTACGGTTCACGGATTCATCCGTAACCCCGACGGTAGTTTTACATCTATTGATATCCCAGGTTTACCGAATTTGGAGTTTCTTTATGTGAACGCTATCAACAACGACGGTGTTGTCATCTTTAGAGCGAAAGCTGTAGACGATATTCAACGTTCCTATATCCTCCTACCAGGCGAACTACCACAAGAATTGCAATTCCCAAGCAGTGTTAGGACTGTGGTACGGAATATCAATCAGGATGGGAGTATTATCGGCAATTATAACAGTGTGGATGGACGAGTACACGGGTTTGTCGGTATACCTACTGATAAGGCAGTAAGCGACCATTTTGGCAACTTCTACAATGTTGCACTGACAAAAGGATTGAACATGCTTTCTCTGCCTTTGACACCCCCAACACCGATGACTGCGAAATCACTTGCAGGTATTACTGGGTCGACTGTTGTGATAACACTTGATGCAGCTCATCAACGTTTCATCGGATGGATACCGAGCGCACCTGACGACGGTTTTGAAATTAAAGGTGGACAGGGTTATATTGTGAATGTTCCACAAACACGTAACTTTGCTTTCGTCGGCGCACCCTGGACAAATCAGAACGAAAACGCCGCAGCACCCGCCATATCCAGGGAGATGCCACAGGAAGCATGGGCATTCGTTGTAAGCGGACATTTGGAAGGGAAACCCGCTTATGACGGTTATCAGGTAATAACACGCAACCTGAGAACAAACAGCACAATAACCGCATCGGTGCAAGGTGATTATTTCGCTGCTGCAACTGCCGACTTAACCCAACGTAGTGTTGTCCAGGTCGGAGACGAGATTCAAATACGCGTCATCGGTCCAAATGGAAATGTTGAATCCAAAACACGCAATTATAAAGTGACGCATGAGCATTTGACAAATGCAGTCTTGTCTGTCCAACTTGATGGCATCGGTAAACCTATGAAGAATCAGCTGTTACAGAACTACCCGAACCCTTTTAACCCGGAGACGTGGATTCCGTATCAACTTTCGCAAGACAGTCCGGTCTCAATATCTATTTATGGGACAACCGGTAAGTTGATTCGCACCCTTTCACTCGGTTTTCAATCCGCGGGTTTTTATAATAGTCGGGGACGCGCAGCCTATTGGGATGGCAAAAATGAGTTCGGTGAAGTTGTTGCAAGTGGACTGTATTTCTATACGCTTTCCGCAGGTGATTTTACTTCAACACGTAAAATGCTAATAAGGAAATAGTACCAAATGGTATAACTTATACCAATTTTAATTATTATTCTTCCATTCTTCCGTAGGTTGGGTTGAG
>CAZURU010000131.1:0-12135 GCA_964623585.1 uncultured bacterium | reverse complement strand
CATCTTAAAAATCGGGAAAGCCGAACTTGGTATCATTATTTAAGAGAAAACCCTCAAAATCGGAGTAATATAGTCTGCCAACAAGAGGGAATATCCTTAAATTGATGCTTATGGTCGTTGTAGAAGAAGCACAATCAAGGATGAATGTGCTACAAAGAAAGGCACAATCTAACAGAATGTGCTACGAAGATGCACAATCTGGTTAATTTTTGACAAAGGTGCTGGCTAAATGAACAGTGTTCTTGTTGAATGACACCGGTAGTTCTAAATCTCTTGACATATCCGTGATTTTGTGATAAAACTATGATATGAAAAATATACGAAATATTATACAAAATAAAAGCATCTACATCATCAGTATCATCAGTTTCTATCTTGTATGTCAGGGTTGTGCATTAAATCCTAATATAGGTGGTTCAACGTCTGGGATTATAGAAAAAACTGGAACACTCACAGAAAATGAGGTGTGGGATGGTCGAATCTATATCACTGGTACTGTTATTGTACCTGAAGGGATTAATCTGACAATTCGTGCAGGTACAATCGTTGGATTTGAAACTTATGATGAACCGAGTAGCCTGATTGTTCAAGGTGAACTCTATGCCGAAGGGGCACCAAATAGAATGATAGTATTCGGGTCATTAGGTAAACAG
This sequence comes from uncultured bacterium, assembly GCA_964623585.1. Taxonomy (GTDB): domain Bacteria; phylum Poribacteria; class WGA-4E; order WGA-4E; family WGA-3G; genus MSPOR6. The sequence goes on along the minus strand of CAZURU010000131.1, from coordinate 11,482 downwards.
CAACAATTAACTCAAAAAAAGACTGATACCGCTCCGACACAACAAAACATCAAAGAGATCTTTGGACAGAAACCCAGATCACCACTTGGTACTTCTACACCATCAATGAATGCACTGCCACCAAAGGCTGGAGATTGGGATAGTATCATCATTGAAGCACAAAGTCCAAATAGCCGTTTCACATATTGCCGTATTCAGCATGCGACTAACGGGATCATAACTAAGACCGATAATGTCCAGATAGAAAATTGCCTTTTCAGCGATAACAACATTGGTGTACTGTGTGAAGATGCAAATCCAACTATCTCAGCAAACGAGTTTAATAGGAACAGTACTGGGGCACAGTTTGGAGGGGCTGCAGCACCAGAGGTAGAGTTCAATGCATTTACTGCTAATCGCTATGGTATTGTTTGTGAAGATGATTCACGCCCGAAGATAAGTAAGAATAACATTAGATCTAACTACGAAAATGCAATTACGTGTTATTCTACATCCTCTCCTGAGGTAGTATCTAACAATATCACACAGAATATGGGGTGGGCAGTATACGATGGGGGCAGACTTAGAGACAATTATATAAGCGGGAACAAACAAGTAGGACCTAATGTCACAGAACAGAGCATAAGCACACAGAGCGATCAGTTCTATAGTGTAGATGAGGTATTTGATCCAAGAACAACACCGGTTGCCGAAGCAGGAGTCCCGCAGGATAACTTTTAGTCTTATGAGTCGTATCAAAGCTTATCTCGAACTCATTCGTTATCCTCTATTTGCTATTCCTATTGTCGCGACGCTTCCGGGTACGCTTATAGCCAGTAATGGACGGTTGACGTGGCGTGTGGTAGCAGCACTTCTTATTGCACTATTCGGTTACTTCGCGGGTATGATAAAAAATGACTACTTTCATCGTGAAACAGATGCGTATACAAATCCTAATCGGCCGTTACCATCGCATCGGTTAACCCCTCGTCAAGCATTAGTGCCTGCAAGTGTAATTTATGCTACTTGTGTTATCTGTGGTTTCTTGCTCAGTATCAAAGCAGGTTTGTTGGTGATGGCATTAGTTGCCATTTCACACCTTTACAATGCATTTTTCAAGGCGAAAGGTGTCTTAGGAAGTCTAACGTTACCGTTAGGTATTGGACTATTGAACATTTTCGGTGCCTTGGTGGTAATTGGCAACGCCCCAGGCAGCATTCCAAGCTTAGTATGGTATGCTTTTGGTGCCACTACGTTATACGATCTGGGTACACATATCACAACTACGTTTAAGGACATCTCTCGTGACGAGAAGCACGGTATAATGACGACACCGATCCAATTGGGTATACGACCAGCACTTCTGTTGTCCGCTTTTGCGACAGCTCTGGCTTTTGCAGTTGCACTTCTACCGTATTGGTTAGAACCACTTGAGCAGAAGACTTATGCCGTTTGGGTTATTCTGGGATTGCTTGCAGTCGTAATTACACGAGTTCCACTCTATTTACGACCAACTGAGAAGAACGGATATTTTGCGCTGAAGGGTTCAATGATCGGTTCTATTTTCTTTTTTCCGTGTCTGATTGGTGCAAAGATGTCTGTTCTTGTGTGTAGTGCTGTGATCTTACCGTTGCTTTTTGTTACAATGTTATTGCTGAGAACATCAAGCCAAGAGGTGTAAAGAGTAGATTACATTTTGTAGTAAATTATGAAAATCAGTTTACATATATCTGTAGGAGCGATCTCCGAAGCGCGACGCAGCATCTAATAGTCGGGAATCGGAGTTTTCTCCTACAAATCAAATGTAAAGTGAATTGTAGAATCCACTATATGGTGATATTTATGGTGATATTTTATGAAGAACATCGTTTTACTTATTACGGATACTTTCCGTTATGACAATCTTGGTGAAAGGGCAGATAAACCTATTCGGACACCAATGTTAGACAAATTTGAGGCGGAACGTGCTACTGCAATTGACAAGTTTTATATGAGCAGTTTTCCAACAATACCACATCGTACGGATGTAGCGACTGGTACTCTGGGATGGCCCCACTATGGATGGCAAGCAATTGACCTAAGCGGACCTAATCATATCGGTAAACTCTTAGCTGGTCAGGGATATGCGACTCAACTTATCTGCGATTGTCCGCATCTGTTCAATGCGCGTTTCCAACAAGGATTTCATGCTGCGTTCCAACATCGTGGTCAAGAAGGAGACAAACCATTACTGCACCTGAATGATGAGATTAAGACCATCATCCCAGATGATAAGACCCGTCCAAATCCCTCGTTCAGAGGTAATACATTACCGAATACACACCGTTGGACAAACAGATACTATGAATATGAAGCCGAGACGTTTTCGGGGAGAACATCGGAGTCTGCTATACGGTTCTTAGAGGAGAACTATCGGTCAGGTCCCTTCCTTCTATGGGTGGACTTCTTTGATCCGCACGAACCGTGGGATCCACCTGAATATATTGTCAAACGGTATGATCCAACCTACTCAGGACCTCCGATGTTACATCCGAACTACGGTCGATCATCTATCTATACTGATGCCGAGTTACATAACCTTTGGGCACACTATGCAGGTGAATCAGAGTTGGTTGATAGACATATTGGTCGTATCCTTGAAAAGGTTGAGGATCTTGAGCTTTGGGATGATACGCTTGTTGTGGTGATGTCTGATCACGGTATGTCTATTGGAGAACACGAAAGAACGGGGAAATCAAACATTGACTCAGAAGATCCGAGATATTGGCCAACCTATCCTGAAATAAACCATGAGATGTTTCTAATTGCTGGTGGCGATGTGCCACAAGGAAAGGGTCTTGATTTAATTGCACAACCGATGGATATTTTACCAACACTGTGTGATTTGGCTGACATTTCTCTTGATCCACCTAAACCGTTTGAGGGACGTTCATTCGCTGACGCACTCCTGTGTGGCGATACACAGCATAGAGAATATGCGGTAACCGGTACTCACATCGGTACGCGGAATGGAAAAGTGCCACAGCGAGCGACAACACCGTTCCTGGTGACAGAACGATGGGGATATGCACCTGTCGGGGCAGATGGTTCACCCGAACTGTTTGATCTAACAACTGACCGACTGGCAACGCATAATCTTGCGCAGAAGAATGAAGACCTTGTATCTGAATTGCATCAACTCTTTATCGCACATCTCTTAGAGCATAATGCCCCTGAAGGATTTCTCGCTTTGTGGAAGGAATCGCCTACAGGTGATGGTAAAGGAAAGTGGGCAATTGATTATCCTGAAGATGATAAATAATGGAATCGGGTGATCTGTCTCTTGTAGATATGGACACAATCAAGTGTGATTGGAAAGTAAATGGCGACTTTAGATAAATTGACAGAAAAATTGCATGATGCATTAAGCAGTATTGTGGGTGAGGCAGGTATACTGACGGATGATCAGGTTTCTGGATATACAGTTGATGGTATACTCCCTACAATGGTGGTCGCGCCTGGAGACATATCAGAAATGCAAGATGTGCTTCGTATGGCATCTGAAATGGATGTATCTGTAATTCCAGCTGGGGCAGGTTCGAAACTTAGTATTGGAAATGTTGTTCGTGAAGTAGGTATTGTCGTGTCAACAAACCGTATAAATAAGGTGATAGAGTATGAACCTGCCGACCTAACAGTGACAGTGGAATCAGGTATGAGAATGTTGGATTTACAGAAGGAATTAGCAGTTCATCGGCAGTATTTACCACTTAATCCGCCTTACGCTGACAGGTGTAGTATAGGCGGAATTGTAGCAACAAATTCCAGCGGTCCACTTCGGTTGCGGCATGGAACGGCGAGAAACTTGGTTTTGGGTTTGCATGTGATGCTGGCAGATGGCACTGTCGTCAAGAGTGGTGGTAAAGTAGTGAAGAACGTCGCTGGATATGACCTAAATAAACTCTATATCGGTTCTTATGGAACACTCGGTATTATTACTGAGGTATCACTAAAATTATGCCCTTTACCATCACACGAATCATTACTCGCTGCCCAGTATGACTCTATAGAGAAGGCAATTCATGCAGGTTTAAGTATTGTAAGCTCTCAGGTGTTACCTTCTTATGTGATTCTAAAGACTGAAGTCGCTGTTAACGGGTTATCAGAGCAATACCCAACACTCATAGTTGGGTTTGGTGGGGAAGCAGAGACGGTTTCTTGGCAGATCGGTTCTGCACAATCACAAATGGAACAAAATGCTGCTAAGAGTGTGCATGTAATTGAAGGAGAATCTCAAGATAGAATGCGTCATGAGATACAGGAATATTCGGCAGCAGATAAAGTCTGTAATCGGATTATCGTCAAGGTTAACTTAAAACGGACCGACATGTCCAAATTTGCTGAGGCAGCGCATGAATTGACATCAGACATGATGTTCTATTTAGGTAATGGTGTGGTATATCTGAGGTTACCTGTAACGCCTAGTGATGATTTTAAATCCACAGCAGGTATAATAACTAAACTACGTCAGCAGGTGATGGGTATGAAAGGTAATCTTACAATAGAATCTGCCCCACCTGAATTAAAGCAACACTTAGATATATGGGATCCTATAGGTAATACACTCGACTTGATGAAACAGATTAAAGCAAAGTTTGACAGTAAAGGTATCTTGAACGCAGGACGTTTTGTTGTTTAATAGTTGTAGGTACACTCATGAAGTTAAAGAAACTATTTTGGTAATTTTGCGAGGTTAGGAAACCTCGCCAGCGGTTGAAAGTTTGACAGTATCGGTTTTTTTTAAAGTCCAGTGCGGTTAGGAAACCGCACCTACGGGGGAGTGTATAAGTTCTATAAGGATTAGTTGACTCCTGAACATCATGCAAACTGGCATTGAAAGAAAAGGGGGATAACATGGAAAATACAAATAGGAGGATTATTTGGATAAATACTGAACTGAGCGAACCAGTTATGAATACTACAGAGTTCAAACCGTATGTCCGACTGTTAGAATTTAATGGTTATAATATAACACTCAGTAGTAGCAGTGATGATGCTATTGTTCTGCTCAAAAATAAAAGGTTTGATGCGGTTTTGGTTAATTATTTAGATTCATCAACGAGAGATGATGGAACTGTGGCGCGTATTCGCAGAGAAGACTCGCATATTCCAATCGTTTTACTTGCTGATACAGCTGACGATGAGATACAGGAAAATGTTAGTCTATATAATGTCAGCGATGTTCTGATTATGCCAACAAATCCAAGACAGTTGGTTTCATCAATTGGGTTTTTGCTTGATAAACAGCAGATGCATGATAAGTATACACCGCAGGCTTATGTCAAGAATTTTAATAAGCAATACGGCACACATGAAAGCAAACATGAAAGGCAAGAACTGAATTCGAAGGGCGATAACGATGAAAAAAATTGGCAGATATGGATAGATACGTACCTGAAATTCGTTGAATGGGACTTCAGGTTCGATGCCTCATCTGTTGATGATGAACTTAAAACTATTCATGAATCTGAAAAACGTGATGCAAATGCTGCGTTCGCAGACTATATACAGCATACGTATAGTTCATGGTTAGAGAGCCAAGATTCACCCCCACTATCTGTGGATGTATTTCACAAGTTTGTGATTCCTGAGATCCAGATTGGTAAGTCAGTATTGTTTGTCGTGATGGATTGTATGCGGTTGGATCATTGGTTGAAGATTGAACAGTTCCTATATCCTGATTTTCACATGACGAAACACTATTATTTCTCAATTCTGCCGACAACAACCCGATATGCTCGTAACGCCATTTTTAGCGGCTTGTTTCCACTTGAACTTGCTGACAGATATCCACACTTATATGCTGAACCTGAAGAGGGAACCACAAGTGTAAACAGATTTGAGAAGGATCTCATGTGGTTACAACTTGAACGCAATGGCCTCACTCTCAAACCGCACCCATACTATTTCAAGATTTTTGACGAGCAGGGAGAAATCCAGTACCTGGATTGGTTGAAAGATGTGAACCAAATTAGTTTTACTGCAATAGTTGTAGACTTCTTGGACATGTTGACACATCAACGGAGTGAGTTATCACTGTTCAAGCAACTCATACCGAATGAGGAAGCATTTAGGATGGTCATTGAAACGTGGTTCAAGAATTCAAGGCTCTATAAAATTTTTAAACTCGCAGCTGAACGTAGACTTACCATCATCGTAACTTCAGATCACGGTTCAGTGCTTTGTAAGAACGGCGTAAAAGTCTCAAGTCCTCATGACCTATCAAGTGGGCTTCGTGTAAAAGAGGGCATGGAGATCAGTTGTTCTTCAGAAGCAAGCATGCTGGTTGACAATCCTGCAGCCTACGGTTTACCGAATCCTGAAAGAAAAACGAACTATATCTTTGCTAAAGAGGATTATTATTTCCTCTTTGAAAATCAGTATAGCTCGTTTAAAAATGTCTTTGATGGAAGTTTTCAACACGGTGGCATCACCTTTGAGGAGATGATTCTGCCATGCGTTATACTTGAACCAAAGTAAAAGAAAGATGCATTGTTTCAGAACAACCATTTCTCATGGAGAATCATAAATGTTGACATACAACAAAGCTACATGTTTATTTACATTGTCGTTAACCCTAATTCTAATAGTCACACCGATAGGTTTGCATGCCCAATTTGATGACTTTGCCTTAAATGATGAACTAACTGAAAACCCTAATGACACCAAGGTCAGTGCTAAAGGATATATTAATCTTGACAGGGTTCAACCTGGGAGCCAATTCCAGATTGCCATTGTCGTTGACATTGCTAAAGGATGGCATATTAACGCATACCCCGCAGGGGAATCACTTTCTCCAACTGAGATAGTATTGCATCAAGCACCCAACATCAGTTTCGGTGAGGTGTCCTATCCCACAGGAGACATGCTTGAAATTGCATCAGTTGGTGAAGTTTCAGTATACCACGATACAATTGCAATCGGTATTCCTGCAACTTTATCACAAGATTCTCCGATTGAACAGATGACATTGGATCTCGTGTTAAATTATCAAGCATGTAGTGATGAACAGTGTCTATTACCTGAAACACTTGATATATCTGTACCCATTAATGTTGTAAGTATTGAAGAAACAGTGCAACTGATTAACGATGATATCTTCTCCAGCATAACTTTTGCAATGACAACAGATGTCACTGATAATGATAATAGTCAAGGGGGCATTACCGGTGCACTTTCAGGCGGCAATTTGTGGTTGGCATTTCTATTGATTTTTGTCGGAGGGATTGTAACAAGTTTGACACCGTGTGTTTATCCATTAATTCCAATAACAGTATCGGTTTTTGGCGCGGGTGAATCTACGGGTATCTTTAGGTCATTTCTATTATCGCTTGTTTATGTGTTTGGGATCGTTGTTACCTATTCCATATTAGGTGTTGCGGTGGCATCAACGGGAGCGTTATTTGGTGGGGTGATGTCGAACCCCTACGTGATTGGTTTTATTAGTGTGATTCTCGTCGCGTTAGGTCTATCCATGTTTGGCGTTTTTGAAATACAGATCCCATCTTCCGTTCAGAATAGGTTAAATACAGTGGGTGGTGCTGGATTCTTTGGTGCGTTTGGTATGGGAACGGTTGCAGGCGTGATTGCTGCTCCTTGTACGGGACCCGCATTGGCAGCTGTGTTGACATATATTGCTAAGGAAGATATTAGTGTTTTTCTCAGTTTCTGGTTGATGTTTACTTATGCCTTTGGTATGGGATTACTGTTTATCTGCATCGGTACGTTCTCCGGATTCCTTTCTGCGCTGCCGCGTTCAGGGGGATGGATGTATGTTTTAGAAAATATCTTTGGAATAGTAATTATAACGATGGCACTTTATTTCCTTAAGGACCTAAATTTCTTTGCACCTATCAAGGGGCTGCTTCAGAATTCGCTTCCGTATTTTGCGATTGCGGGTGTGTTAATCTTAATAGGCATCTGGTTGGGTAAGATAAAGGAACGATTTAAAGGTATATCTTCAAAGATGCAAGTGCGTAAAGCATGCGGTTTGCTGCTTGCTATAGTCGGTGCATTCATGATTGTTGGTGGATTTTCGCAACCTGTCGCTGGACCTCATGTTAATTGGGTCTACGATGAAGCCACCGCATTAGAAACTGCAGCACAAGAGAATAGGTTAGTCATGCTTGATTTCTATGCGACTTGGTGCGGCGCATGTAATGAATTGGACCATAAAACCTTTTCAGATCAAAGGGTCGTAGATAGGTTAGAAGAATATGTTACTGTCAAAATTGACTTTAGTGCTAAAGTTGACAAAACACTGAAAGAGAAATACAATGTCCCCGGATTACCGGTTGTCATTTTTATGGATGGACACGGCAATACTTACGAACGTATTGAAAAATTCGTAAAACCGGAAAAGATGCTTGAGATCATTGATAGTGTTGAACGGAAAGCATATACTGACAAGGACTAACAAGGATGGAACATTATAGGTGCATAACATGAAAACTGAGAATAGAAAATTATCCATATCAAAAAGTTGGTTTCTAAATGCCGAAATCGTTGCAATAATTGGATTTCTGGTATTAGCGTTTATTCACACGCGTCGTGGCGGCACTATCCCAGAAACTCCCCCTATAGCAGAGGCATCAAAACTGATTGAACAAGCTGATTTAGACTATGAAAACGAGCACCTAGGTAGAGCGATTTATCTCTATTGGCAGGCATTGCACGCTTTAGAATCTAATAAGTCAGAAGCGAATAAGAAAAAACGGTTGCATGTTAACTTGCGGATAGCGGATATCTATTCACAGAGTAATTGGTTAAAAGATGCAAAATCGCGTTTGCAGCATGCATCCTATATTCAACCTGATCATGAAGATGTTCTTCTTTGGAGTGGTAAGTTCTATCGTGATGAAGGCGAATTAGAAGACGCAACCGAACAGTTCTTAAAAGTGTTAGAGCAGAACCCGAATCATCCTGAAGCACTCTATCTGTTGGGAGTTCTCTATCAAGGTAACAAGCAGTATGAAGCAGCATCAAAACACTATTTAAGAGCAATTGAAAACGACACCAATTTTATCAAGATTCCAACAGAAAAAGCACCTATCGGTATACTTGCAAGACTACAGCTATCACGCACCTACAATAAGATGTTTCAGGGGTATCGCATGCTTGATAGAGAGCTTACCAGTGAAGACATGAAAGAGATTTCCCGTCTTGAAAATCAATCTATTCTTCTTTTAGAGGAAGCACTCCAGCAAACACCAGATGATCCTGAGATTATTGACGGTTTAATTGGTTTACTCTATAGACGTGCCCAGGCATTGAAACGCGAGGCTGCGACGCGACCTTACGCGGACGCCATTGAAGTGTATCAACGAATCGCTCAATTAGATCCTAACGAAGTTAAAGCATGGCAAGATATGGCTGAGATATACGAGAGCTTTCTATTCAATAAACAGAAAGCTCTTGAGATGTATCAAAAGGTGTATGAACTCGAACCCCATGCAACTTTTCTTGCAATTATCCGATCACTTGAAGAAGATTTAGCAGCAGAGAATGCTGATATAAAGTGACGGGTTCTGACTAGTAGATAGTCCAGACTAAATATGTAGGTCGCGATTCGGAGATCGCTCCTACCAAAAGCCTATTCTGTAGGAGGGAACTCCGATTCCCGACTATTACTTTTACCCACAACTTTAACTTGGACTGTACACTAGCGCGTGAACCCCAAAAAGGCGAGAAGCCGATGAGAGGATTTGAACCTCCGACCTACTGATTACGAATCAGTTGCTCTTCCCCTGAGCTACACCGGCTTAGCAAAGCATTTCAAATTGGAAGGGAATGCCGAGAGGCAGAATCGAACTGCCGACACATAGATTTTCAGTCTACTGCTCTACCGACTGAGCTATCTCGGCATCAGGTAAATTATAATACCATATAACAAAAACGGTTGTCAAATAAATTTGATTGAAATGCAACATCAAGACGTAGAATTCGTTAATTTTGATGTAGTATGTGAAAAATCTGTGTAAGGTAAACATAATGACTGAGGACAAATTAGCCACTGGTGTGGTTCATAGCGTGCCAGCAGATCTGCAAGAAACCCTTATGTCTAGCAGCACTGTCATAGACGCATGGAACGATTTAACCCCCCTCGCTCGAAATGAATGGATTTGCTGGGTGACATCCGCTAAAAGATCAGAGACGAGAATCAAACGCATTGTACGTGTGAAAACCGAACTGTTGGATGGTAAACGCCGACCTTGTTGCTGGCCCGGATGTCCTCATCGGAAAGATAAACCTGTTTCTAAAAAATAGATGTTCTTACAGCTACACCATTTGTGCCAAAGGGGTGTAAAGGTTTTGTTAACTTTTTCATAAGAGACAGCACTCGGATGAAGTTAAAGAAAATATTTGGGTAATTTGGCGAGGTTAGGATACCTCACCCAGCAGATTAGTGTACCTGTATTATGCCAACAAGAAATTACCCGTTTAATCATTTATACTTCAAGAGAGTGCCTACTACTAAGGAACTAAACAGAGAAATGTATTTACGCATTTCCATTACCCATAAATAGAAAAAAAGAATACGAGAAGATGACTCTTATCCTGAAAATCATGGTTAAATCATGGTTCAGACAAGTAACCATACTTTGCACACCGATTTCTACTTTTAATTTGTATCTTAAGTGTAGTTATGCTATACTAATTTATAAAAGTCATTGTTTAGAAATTATACTTAGATATGCCATTTCTGTACGGTAAAAGTTTAGAACATTGAAAGGATAATCATTATGTCAGGACACTCAAAATGGTCTACAATAAAACATAAGAAAGCTGCTAACGACTCAAGACGTGGAAAACTGTTCTCTAAATTAGTGAAAGAGATTACTGCAGCTGCAAGATTAGGAGGGGGCGATGCCGATATAAACCCCCGTCTGCGCACTGCTATCGCTACAGCAAAATCAAGCAATGTGCCAAGTGACAATATTGAGAAAGCCATCCTCCGAGGAACAGGTGAACTTGAAGGTACTACTTTAGAAGAAGTAGTTTATGAAGGATATGGACCTGGTGGGGTGGCACTGATAATTGAAGTTATCACCGATAACCGAAATAGAGCTATCGCAGCGATACGACATGCACTCGGTAAATTCGATGGAAGAATAGGTGAACGCGGATGTGTTGCATGGGGTTTTGATAAGTGTGGACTCATCGTAGTTGATGCAGAGAGTGTTGATGAAGAAGAACTCTTCCTCGTTGCTGCAGATGCTGGGGCTGAAGACCTAAACACTTCTGAAAACGTCATTGAGGTAATTACCCCTTATGAACAGTTTGACAAGGTCGTCACGGCAATACAAACAACAGAAGCAGATATCCAACTGGCAGAAATCAGCATGATACCAAAGAACAGTGTTAAACTTGAAGGGAAAGAAGCTGAACGCATGATACGGCTTATGGCAACACTTGATGACCTTGATGACGTCGTTGGCCATCCTCCTGGTTTCTTCCGGTGAGC
>CAZURU010000130.1:0-12155 GCA_964623585.1 uncultured bacterium | reverse complement strand
TAAGGTAGTATAACATAGGTTAACAAAATTTGAAACTAAATACTTATAATGTCTATTATAATTGCATAGTATTAGAATTATATTGATTTTACGCCTTACAATGTCGTAAGGCTAATAAATCTGACGAGAAAAATTACTATGAATACTTTAAATAACACAAACCATCAAAACAACCTAAAATGGGGAAGCAGACCAGTCAACGAATACAATGGAAATCTTACAGAAATTTCAAATATTATATCCGTTTTCAAACGAGAACCTTTTAAAAGAGGTCAAGTAGAAAATAAACGTTTTGATACAATTATCAATCATTCAAAAGATGATATGCCCATTGCAACAGTATCAAAATCCTATTCTCTAATCCAACATTCCGAGATACTTGATTTCATTCGTATAGCATTTGAAAAATTGAGATATGATATAGATAAAACCACATGCGACTTGTATTTAACAGAATATGACGAATGTATGTGGTTAAAAATACAATTCTTTACAGATTCCGCATTTTTACCAACAGATGGCTATGTATTAATACCCCAATTACACATCAGAAATTCTGTAGATGGAACTACTCCTTTAAATTTTGATTTGTCTTGGTATAGACTTGTTTGCGAAAATGGCTTTATGCTTTTAGACACAAAAAGCAGACTAAAAAAACACCATACCAAATTCTTAAAACCCGATATACTTATTGAATACTTAGACCAAAACATCACAAAGATTGAGAAAGAAAAAGAAGTATATGAAAAATGGGAAAAAAAAGAACTAAATCCTCACACAGATTTAGAAATACTACAAAATTGGATTGACACTGTAGTATCCAATAAATGGGGATTCAATAAAGCTGAAAGAGTAAATTGCATTATAGAAACAGGACAAGATGCAAAAATTAGAAGATTTAATGATTGGAGTAATGAAGAAAATAAAAAAAATACTATGGTCAGTCTTTCTTTAGAAGAAACTGTACCTGGAGCAAGACCAGCAGAAAATATTTATGATGTCGCTAATGCCCTCTCTTGGGTTGCATCTCATCATAATTCACTTCCAAAACAATATAAAATGATGTTGGAAGTGCCAGAAATGTTAAAGAAACTTGAAAAACATCTCAAATTTTAACCTCATTTCCGTATTCTATTGCAACAACATTATTCCCTATTCTCTAAAATCTTTGCAACATTCTCTACAATACGTTCTTCCAATTGGTGAGCTTCTGCGTTTAAGATTGCTAACGCCTCATTGAGTTCTGTGAACCGTTGTGTGAAGTCAGAATCTTCCGTTTCTTGTGTTGCAACACCGACATAACGTCCAGGGTTCAAACTACATCGTTGTGCTTTAATTTCTTCAATTGTTGCAACTTTGCAGAGACCGGGGACATCAACATATTTTCCATCAGGAAATTTCGTTTTGAGGAGTTCCGCGCAATCAATGCAGAATGGATGAAAAATCAAACCCAATCTTCAACCAGTTGCACTAACAGCCGCACACCGTACCCGGTTGCGCCTTCAGGGATATAGGTAGAACCTTTCATACCCCATGCAGTCCCAGCGATGTCAAGATGAACCCACGGGTAACCTTCAGCAAACTTCTTCAGAAACGCTGCACCTGCCAGAGTACCGGCAGTACCATCCCCGATATTCTGAACATCCGCAACTTTGCTCTTGACCCCTTCATCATATTCATCCCATAAAGGCAATTCCCAAACACGCTCGTGCGTTTTTTCGGCTGCTTTCTTGATTTTTTCCATAAGCACATCATCAGTACCCATTGCACCCGCTGCAATATGTCCAAGGCAGGTAATCACTGCACCTGTCAATGTTGCTAAATCAACCACACCATTCGGTTCATACTGTGCAGTCCATCCGAGCGCATCAGCCAAAATTAGTCTACCTTCTGCGTCTGTATTCATAATCTCAATCGTTTTGCCGCCATAAGAGGTAACGACATCTCCCGGCTTGATAGCGGTCGACCCAGGCATATTCTCTGATGCAGCTATAATGCCGAGTACACGAACATCAGGCTTAAGATTACCAATGACTTGCATCGTGCCTAATACTGCTGCAGCACCCGACATGTCGTGTTTCATCTCGTCCATACCCTTACCCGATTTGAGTGAAATCCCACCTGTGTCAAAGGTAATCCCTTTTCCGACAAGTGCAACGGTATCCTGAGCGTCACCTTCAGGGGTATATTCTAAGATAATAAACCGAGGTTCCTCAGCACTACCTTGAGAAACTGCTAAGAGTGTACGAAATCCTTTCTCCTCAAGTGTTGCCTTATCAAAAATTGTGCAGCTAAGTCCTGTAGTTTCTGCCACCTCTGCTGCTTTCTCAGCAAGCAGCGTCGGGGTAAGTTGGTTGCTAAGATTCCGAGCAAGGATGGTGCCGTTCGCTATCGTTTCTCCACGAGTAACCAATCGTTCAATGCTGTTTTTCTCTATATCACTCCCGACAAGCATCGTCAAAGAGTCAAGAGATTTATTTTCATCGTCTTCCTTTACGGTTTTGTGCTGTTTGAATTCGTAGAGTGACAGTAGACAGGCTTCAACGGCTGCCTGTGTCCAATCGTCCTGTGTTTCAGGTGGTAGTGGGACTGCGATAGATTTGAGTCCCATGTCGCGTGCTATCCGAGCGGTGTGTCCTGCTACTTGACGCACCTTTTCAGCGTTGAGTTCCGCGTACATCCCAAGTCCTACCAAAATGACACGAGGAGCCGTTATGCCACCGTCTGTATAAAGAACACTTGTCGTTTTCGGTTTACCTTTGAAGTCTCCAAGATTCATGAACGACTGAATCCGTCCTTCCAAAGCAGCGTCGGCGGCAAGTAGCAACTCGTTATGAATGTCATCCTCAAGTATCGGGATAAGAATCGCATCTGTCTCAAATTGACGAAAATCTCCAGTTTCAACAGTAATATTCATATATATTCCTTTCTATTCTATTCTATTCTGATTTACGCATTCCCGTCAATACGACGAGGGGTTCTGTGCTTGTAACAGTCAGTGAATGGTATGTATTCGCTGGGACATCAACGCGGTCCCCACGTTTGAGCATGTCCGTTTCATCCGCAACTTTTACATCTGCCGTACCCGACAATACACAAACAACTTCATCATCACTGTGAATGTAATCAAGATAGGCACGACCAGGTTGGCCTGACCACTGATAGGGTTCATACCCTTCAGATTGCAGCTGCTTTTTGAGTTTCTCAACACTATCATTCTGTTCTAACCAACATGATTTCCATCCCATCATTATGCTCCTTATATAGGTTCTAATTTCACCGGACACACTTTCAACTCGGCAGTGTGGGTAACAGGGTCGTATCCGGAACCGGTTAGAAGGTTCACTGGTACATCCCCGAAACTGAAACTGGCAAATACCGTGCCGCTGGGTGATCGTTTTGTCGCCTTTACTTTTATATTGATGCTGCCCCGTGCACTACTCATTTTGCACCATTCACCATCAGTCAGTTTCCATTTTTCAAGGTCTGCTGGGTTAACTTCAAGAGATTCTTCTGGCAAAAAATAATCTATGCCTTGTGCTCTCCCCGTTTGTGTGCGTGTATGATACGACTGTAGACGTCTTCCTGTCGTTAGCCAAACTGGAAATTCCTCACTTATTGTCTCAGCGGGGTCACGATAGTGAACATTAGAAAAGATACCTTTTCCGTTGACAAATGTCCCCTCGTGCAAACGCGGTGTACCGGGATGTTCTCTGTCCGGAACAGGCCACTGATTGTTAAATTCATCTGTCACCCCCGTTTCAATCCGATCCCAATCTAATCCCGCGTAAATAGGGGATAGGTTACACAGTTCGTTGAAAATCGGTTTCGGTGAGTCATAGTCAAATCCGTTGAAGTCAAGCCGTTTGGCAATTTCGCTGATAATCCACCAATCCGGTTTTGATCGCCCAGCAGGAGGAACAGCAGCACGCATACGTTGCACGCGTCTTTCTGTATTTGTGCACACCCCATCAGTTTCGCCCCATGCTGCTGCGGGCAAGACGACATCCGCCAGTTCAGCAGTTTCAGTCAAAAAAATGTCAATCACAACGAGATGTTCTAAAGAACGTAAGGCATGTTCACAATGTTCTCGATCAGGATCAGATATCAATGTGTTCTCTCCATCAATCAGCATCGCATGAATGCTGTCACCACAAAGTTCCAGCGCAGTAACTTTTGTTATGCCTTTTTCAAGATCAATTTCCTTACCATAAGCTATCTTGAACTTCTGCTGATTCTTAGGATCGGTAACGGATTGAAAACCGGGATAGTTATTCGGCAAAGCACCGCTATCACCTGCCCCCTGAATGTTGTTCTGTCCACGCATAGGGTTAATCCCTGTCCCCTCGCGTCCCACATGTCCTGTCAACAGTGCCAAGTTGCACAGACTCTGAACATTCTCCACCCCGCAGATGTGTTCTGTGATACCGAGTGTATAATAGATCGCACCCTTGTCCGCAGTGCCATACCAGATAGCAGCAGTTTCAATATCTTTTGCGGGAACACCTGTAATCGTTTCTGCCCATTCAGGAGTCCATTTGTTAATATGTTCAAAGAAATCCTCAAATCCCGTTGTTCTATTTTTGACGAATTCTTCATTAACCAGACCTTCACGAACAATCACATGCGCCATGCCGAGAAGTAAAGCAGTATCTGAACCGACACGAAGCGGTAGGTAGAGATGAGACAGATCCGCTAATCCGATATGTCTTGGATCCGCAACGATAAGTTTTGCACCACGTGCAATCGCTTTCTTCAAACCTGTTGCTGCAACGGGATGGCATTCCGTCATGTTAGTGCCGATGCAGAAAATGACATCCGGTTTCTGCATGTCAACAAGTGGATTAGACATCGCCCCGCGTCCGATTGTCGCTGCCAGACCGGCAACGGTAGGCGCATGTCAGGCACGGCTGCAATTGTCAATATAGTTTGTGCCAAAACCTGCACGGATAAACTTTTGCATGAGATATGCCGCTTCACTCGGAGCACGTCCAGATGCAATGCCATAAACACTGTATTTTCCATGCTTCGCATACACGCCTTGAAAACCTGCAGCAGCTTTATCAAGTGCATCATCCCATGACGTTTCGTGAAGTTCACCATCTTCACCACGGACAAGGGGTGCCTTTAGACGATCAGGATGTTGAACAAAGTCATAAGCAAACTGTCCCTTCACACAGAGCGCACCTTGGTTAGCAGGCCCATCCATTGCAGGGTGAATACCGATAATCTTTTCGTCATGTGTGAGAATGTCTACGGAGCAACCAACACCACAATAGGGGCAGATAGTTCGTGTCTTATCAATCTGTGCTTCAGGTACCGTATCGCCTACCGTGTCAACTTTCCTAAGTGCCTTCTTGTCTGCCAAAGCACCAGTGGGGCATGTTTGGATACACTGTCCACAGAATGTACAGGCAGAGTCTTTAAGAAGTCCATCAAATTCAGTCGATATCTGTGTATGAAACCCGCGATTCATCACGTTAATCGCATGATCACCCTCCTGTTCAGCACAGACACGAACACAGCGGTAGCAAGAGATACAAAGGTCGTAATCTCTGAGGATAAATGGATTGTCATCCGCTTTGCTTATACCCGATTTCGTCCCATTTATGTTTGATGAATATATTTCATACTTGTCTCGAAGTGAAGCAAGTTCGTGTGAGGCATATCCTCTTAACGAATGAACATCTACTTCACGATTCTCACTAATTACCATCTGAAGTAAAGTTCTACGGTACGCCTCTATCGCGTCTGTAGACGTGCGGATTACCGTGTCAGGAGTTGCTTTTGTTGTGCAGGCTGCTACCGGATTCCGTGCCCCCTCTAATTCAACAATGCATAGACGACATCCACCAAAGGGTTCCAGTCGTGGATCATAGCAGAGCGTAGGTATGTCTTTCTGATGTCGCTGTGCCACTTCAAGGATAGTTTCACCTTCAGAAAAAGTGGCTTCAAGACCATCAATCTGCATTTTATGAACGTCCTGCATTTTATGAATCCTCTGCATTTTATGAACGCCTGTTACTCTTGTCCTGTAGATTTATCTGTGAAATCAATCTGCGGCACAGGAAACTCCGCTGCCAAGATTTTTGCTTTTACCTCTTCTACTTTCTCCAATACCTCCGATGGTATTTTATCCTTCATTTTAGGATTGTAGTTAAAAGTAATTGCATTCTCAGTCAGCATATTGTAGGTATAGATCTTTTGCTTGAACTTTCCATCTTTGACAGTCTTTGCTATCTGAACAAAAGCATCAGGTGTGATAACCCCATTCGCCAAGATAGTATCTGGAAATCTCTCACTCTTATCTCTATTGACACCGAACGTGTAAACAGTTTTTCCATCATTTTTGGCTTCATCTGCCGCTTGATAAGCTCCAAGTCCTGCTGCATCAGCATTTGGGAACAGAAAGTCAACTCCAGTATCAATAAGTGTTTTTGACAGTCTTTTTCCAGTACTTGTATCATCCCAATTTCCAGTATATGCATCTAATACGACTACATCTGGATTGACACTCTTTGCCCCTTCTTCAAATGCCAAAAAAGTGCTTCGGATAGATGGTATTCTAGCCCCACCGAGTACACCAAGTTTATTGGTCTTAGTCATCATACCAGCAATTATACCCATCAGATAGGACGGTTGTTCAACACGAAAATTTATCGGTGCTAAATTCTCTGCTATCTCTCCGCCTGAAGAGTTTATAAATATAGTTTCAGGAAAATCGGGGGCAACCTGTTTAGCAGGTTTTTGAAATTCATAACCGTGACCGATGATTAAGTCATATCCCTCACCTGCATAAAAACGGAAGTGGTCCTCCTGGTCTGTCGGCGTTTTACTGACGACATGATCTATCTTGGCACCGAGTTCCTTCTCAATCGCCATTAGTCCTTCATACGCTAACTGATTCCAACCTGCATCCGAGACCTCACCTGGTAGTAGCATGGCGACCTTAAATTCAGCCTCCGTACTTTTATCGGCACATCCCGCAAGCATGATCCCAACAAAACATACCGCACACAACAAACTTATCATAATATAACGATTTGACAAAACATTCTGAGTAATCATAATTTTCTCCTCTTTTTAATGATTGACGATGTGAATATTATAGCATACATAATATATCTTGTAAAATGTAAAATGGTTTATGGGTGTCAATACCTTCGCCAAAATAACGCTTAAATTAGTCAAGAAACCTTTTTGAATAATGTCCAACAGTCCCAGCAAAACGAATTATACCGAGTTATTAAATCAATATTCTTGCTACATAGGTACTCGCGTGGTATAATATTAGCAGTTTTGAGGTGCAGATCTAAATTAAGATAGCGTAATTTTATCTTCACAGTGGGAACGGATCCTCTGCTGGTATCCAAAGAATAAATACAGACCTTAAATATAACAAACACACTACACGACTCTTTATATGCAAATTGTTAGAGAAAATGAGTTGGCTAAATTTGCAGAGCAACATCCGAATACTCGTGCATCCCTCAACCATTAGGCACAATTAATGAGAGAAGGAAGTTTCAAATCAATTATTGACTGGCAAGAAACGTTCGGACGCGTTTCGCCAGTGAAGGTCCGACCCAGAAGATTTAATCGTGATTCAATAACATTAACAGTTTTCAACATTAGTGGCAACGATGCCCGTCTTATTGCAATTGTCCAATACTCGAAGCAATCCGTGACTATTGATCAGGTGCTAACGCACGACGAATACGATACAGGAAATTGGAGAAAGTGACCTATGTTAACTGAAAGACAACCTACACAGCATATATCGTCAACACCAATTTATCTGGAACTTAATGCCTTATTTGAGAAAACAAATATTAATGCGCTTCTCCAAGAACAAGCAATTGCTGAGTTCAATTCCCAGCATCTACAATCACTGATGTGGGAAATCGCACATGAAGGTCCGCCTTCCAAAACCAGGCAAACATCGGCACAGCAACAAGTTGAATCCGGCCCCTACCTAGAAAGCGATTTCCAATGGCTTATGGAAGTGCTTGAAACATTAACCGATATAGTGGAGCGAAACGTAAACAACAATTTTGCTGCACTACCCAAAGTCGACTATGAACAACTTGATTCAGTGTTAAAAGAGTTAATCTATACTGTTGGTGATAATGAAAAACATCCATTGGCACCATTGATGGATTTCATCGGTGTCCTTATCTCACAGTATGAAGACGCACACTTTCCAAAATTACCAGACCTATTCCCCGAACTAAAGGAAGGTGTAGAACCAAACGACACAAAAAATGAAAATCAACAAGATAATCCTACCAAGGAATCGGAAAAACCTACAATAACACTTGCAGCGGAGGCTTTTTTTCCTATCGGCAACCTACTTTCGAATGGAGGTAAGACAGAAGAAGCGATCTCCGCTTATGACCAGGTGATACAACTAAGTCCTGAATATATAAATGCTTACTACAATCGTGGGAGAGCGAAAGGGACATTAGGTCAGTATGAGGATGAGATCGCTGATCTTGATGAGGCACTTCGACTCGAACCGAATTATGCAGAAATTTACCTCTTACGTGGCATCGCCAAGATCGCACTGAATCATTATGAGTCTGCAATTGCAGATATAGATAAAAGTATCCAATTAAATCTTGACAAGTCCATTGTTTATCTGGCAAGAATCTTGCGTGGTTATGCTAATGTTATGTTGACGCACTATAAATCTGCAATTACCGATTTTGATGAGACTCTCCGATTGAATATAGACCATTCACTTGTATATTTAGTCTATTTCCTACGGGGTTATTCAAAATATAAATTAGAGCTTCATGAGGCTGCAATTGCCGATTTTGACGAGACTCTCAGTCTCAAACCAGATCATGCTCAAGGGTACTTCAAGCGCGGGAGTGCAAGAATTGGATTAACACATTATAAAACAGCAATTACGGATTTTGATAAAGGGATCCAACTTGAACCGAATGACTCTGATGCCTATTTTCTAAGAAGTTATGCCAAACATAACATAGAACAAAACGAAGCTGCAGTTGCGGATTTAGATGAAGCCATCCGTCTCAACTCAAATTTTTTCGTAGCTCACTTTTTTAGAGGCACTATAAAATTCTTGCTTAATCAATATGAATCTGCGATTGTAGATTTAAACAACGGTATTCGTCTCTATCCAGACTTTGCTGAAGCTTACGCGGTGAGGGGTTATGCTAAATACGAACTAAAACAGTATGAAAAAGCAATTACTGATTTTGATGAAACTATAAAACTTGTACCAGATAACGCTGACGCTTATAACAACCGGGGACATCTGAAAAACAAACTCGGACAATATGAATCTGCGATTACTGACTGCAATGAATGCATTCGTTTAGACCCAGATCACGCGTGGGCACACACAAATCGTGGATACGCAAAAATTAAGTTAGGTCAAATTGAGGATGCCCTGATAGACTGTGATAAGGCGATAAGTTTAGATCCAACTTTAGCTGAAGCGCATGAAACGCGAGGTAAAGCACAAACCCTCTTAGGCAGAACTCAGGAAGCAAAAGCAGATTTTCAGAAAGCTTTAGAATTTGCAGAACAAGTGGGCAACCAAAAACTCAAATTCCAAATTGAGCAATCACTTCAAGAACTTGAGAGTACGGAGTAGAATCGATTAACTTTGCATCTTCTCCAAATAGACATCATACTTCGACTCCTATTAAAAAATACATTAACAGGACTTACCATGAAAGACAGAATAACCGAATAGCTGTAAAAGTTTCTGACCTGATGGTAAATGATGACTTTGCAAATTATGTTATATCTTTAGTAAAAGAAAACCGAGATATGCATATTGAGTGAAACGTAGATATCCGCTTGCTGCGATGAGACTATACAAAATCTGAGAACAGTGTAAATACGTTGAAACAACCCTTCTAAAACTCCCACTTCAACAAGGTCAATCGGTTGTGCCAAACCAATACTCCCATTGTTGTTCCAATAGCAGCACCTGCTAATACATCTGACGTATAATGCCGTCCAAGATAGATACGAGAAAAACCGACCAATCCTGCCCCGACATACAGTGGAATTCGCCACTTCGGATAACGATAAGATAAAATTGTCGCTGCGCTAAACGCAATAGATGCATGTCCTGATGGGAATGACGGATTCCCAAGTGTATCATCAAGTGGACGTTTCCTGCGAATCAGGTGCTTTAACCCATAAGTCATAACCCCCGCGCCGATGTAGGCAGAGGATAACAACTTTCCCGTATTCCGATGATCCTCATCTCCATAAGCCATCAGCAGGATAGAAAGTCCCATTACTGATCGGTAATGTCCCGCTTCTGATATGCCATCCATGATCGTCCATATCGGTTCATTAGGCGGCGGCGTATCGTAAAATCGGTCAAAGAGTTGCTGATCCCATTGTGTTATGATACTGTCGGTGTTTGCATCTATGTTTATTGTCAACAAGGCAAAAAACAGTATGTAGAATAGTGCCTTATGTTTTAAACGGGATGGGGTATATGCGCTCAATTTGATTGTCCTTGTTCTGTTTCTTGAGATTACCACGGGGCTTGCCGTTCAGGCAACGGATCCACCGTCCATGCCATACGATGAATAAGCCGTTCTTGCATCTCCAGTTTAACATCCTTGTAATCCGAATGATCCCAAAGGTTTTGTGTTTCTTGAGGGTCTTTAATCAGATCGTAGAGTTCCCCACCATCTGTGCCGTGTGCTACGACTAACTTATACTGTCGACTCCTCACCATCGTTGCGTTTGCTGCAGGTTCGCGGTGCCATCCCATCGCGTTATAGTATTCACAGTAAACATCATCACGATGCGAATCCAAACTCTCTTCCCCTGTCAGCAATGGCAGAAGACTTTGACCTTGCATACCAGCGTAACCTACTGAACCACTTGCCTCCAAAAGTGTCGGTGCTAAATCAACTAATTCCACGAGCGCGCTTGAAAGTTCTCCGCTATTTAGCATCCCCGGTCCAGAGATAATCAGCGGCACTCGGATGGCAGGTTCATAGAAATAGGGACCCTTCAGATAGATACCGTGATCCCCAAGCATCTCCCCGTGATCAGATGTAAAGATAACGATGGTGTTTTCTCGCTGTCCTATTTCATCTAAATAATCAAATAATCTTCCAATCTGTCTGTCAATAACATCAATCATAGCCCAATATGCAGCGGTTACCCAACGATGGTCTGATTCGCTCATTTTTTGGTATGGAAATCCAGATTTTCCGCCGTAAGCACCACCGTGGTCAATCTGTTGCCAAATCGGTTTATCATCAAGTTCACCTTCAACATAGTTTGGCAATGGGATGTTATCTAACATGCCTCGGTATCGTTCTAACGCTTCAACGGGTGGATCAAAAGCATGGTGTGGGTCGAACATATTGACCGAAAACAGCCACGGTTGTTTAAACCTTGATGCATTGCCAATAAAAGACATGGCGCGTTCAACACTCCATGTAGTTTGACTATGTTCTTCTGATGGAATCACGCGAACATACTTTGAGTCGGGAAATGCCGTGCCATCTCTTCGTATGCCTTTTTCTGTGAGCCATTGAATATAATCGTGTGTTTGCCATGCATCCGCCGGATCGTGTGACCAGAAGAATTGGTCATAGCCATCGTCAATCCGTTGTTCAGTGCCTTTGCAGACTCGCGGGTTGCACGGGGCAAGGTGGAGTTTTCCTGCCAAACCGCAAACATAACCAGCATCTTGGAGAAGTTTAGTTACAAGGACTTCATCTGGGGGGATTGCTTGTCCATTTTGTCTACATCTTGTTGTACGGGGATAGCGTCCTGTCAGAAAACTGGCTCTACTCGGTGTGCAGACAGGACTTTGGCAGTAAGCGTAATTGAAGAGTATACCCTCTTGTGCAAGTCTGTCCAAATTCGGAGTTTGCACAAAAGCATTCCCGTAGCAACCGAGGGTGTCAAATCTTTGTTGATCGGTACATATCCATAAAATATTGGGAGGTTTTTCATTCATTATTGTAATGCATTCTCTCGTTTTTCTCCATTATAGACGTTTCTGGGAAAGATGTCAACATAAGAAACTTCAGAACTTCAGAACCGATCGAACGAGAGTATAAAGTTTTTGTAACTTAAGAAAAAGGATCGCTGAACCCTTGCTCCAGATGAAGTTTAAATAATTAAACGGGTAA
>CAZURU010000129.1:0-12214 GCA_964623585.1 uncultured bacterium | reverse complement strand
ACCAGGTCCTCGCGCAGGTTCGTGGTCACCGCGGGTGAAAGGGGACGGTGAGCATTGAGTTTTTGTTTGAGTTGGTCGAGGTGGTGGTGCATGGGTCAGTTCTTATATCTCATTCGCAGATTGGGACTGTTGGAACTGGAAGATTTCCAGTTGGTTGAATTGATTTAGCCCTCATCTTTGGAAAATTGTAGAAAAATGATCCAAGCAAAATATTATTTAGCATTAAACGCCATTAAAGCTGCGTTAGCCCTACTACAGGAAACCCATAGCTCAGGAACTACATGACAAAGCCAATCCAAGCACAAGTAGAACACTTGCCCTTCATCATCTTTCAAATCGCTAAAGGCAAGTTCTGTTATCCAGTTACCAACAAATTCTGTCCATGCATTCAAGTCTGAACGGCTAGCGGCGGCTACGAGACATATTCTTATGACTTCATCCAGAGATAATGCATACTCAGCATCGTATCTGTGTTTGCGCACTAATATTCGCAATTCATCCGCAAGCACAGGACTCCTCTCAACGGCAGCAACTTTCGCCAATCCACTCAATATTGCTATGAGTTGTTGTTTGCTTTCAATATCCTGAAGTCGATAGTTGGCAAGTTTCAATGTTTTTGCGGCTAACTCAGCTTGGTCTGCGCCAATGCGATGGATCAAAGCGAAATTTACAATAGCAATAAACGACGAAGGTGTAACTTCATTTGCGCTTAGCTGTGTCTCAATCATTTCTGAAATTTCAACAGGCACAATGTCTTGAATACCCTCGGTTCCCTCTAATGGTCCAGGCAAATATGGGTAAAAAGAATTACTAATGGACTGAAGGCTCCCGATTTTATTTGTGAGCACCAAATCGTATATCGGGCTAGCTGTTATATTCTGTTCGTGGATTTTGCCTGCGTTCATGATGCGACCAAAGAAATCGGCCTTAATTTGTGAAGCTATCGAATAATCAGGGTCCCAGCACGGCTCCAAACGCATATCGGCCAACGATTGCATGTAATACCCCCCACGATTATCAAATGCCCATTCGCTGAATCGGTTAATGTCAACAGGTGAATTCACAACCTGCCGATGAATCAGTGCGGCATGAGACAAAGCCGCTAATCTTCTGTAGAAAGGGGGATCCGCCGAAAACAGTCTTAGTCTTGATAATTCTCCATCCACAAGATAGAACAGTGAAGATAAAAGCTTGAAGCCGCTTGTTTGCCCTTCTACATCATCGTCTCGAATCTGCTCAATAAGATGAATTAGAACCTGCTCTATCTCAGGTTTCGATGATAGAACTCGTAAGCCAACTTCGATCGCTCCTACCTGTGAAGTTCTATCCCCGTGCTTGTCCACGAACTCGAAAGCACGCACCAGATCGCTACTATTCAACTGATCGACATTGATTTCGTCGGTCATTGAAGAGTGCGATGACAGAAAAAGACTATGCAAAAAACCGTCATAAGGATGCCACTTGGACAGCCGCTCAAAAAATGTTCTGCCGCCACCAGAGGCATAATCACGGATGGAGGCACTCCCGTCGTATACGCCCACAAGTCTTTCAAAGTACCTGCGTGAGGACGGAACTAGAGAAGGGATGCTACCCCGCCTATGCAAAAGCTGACTGCTTATAGAATGTGCTTTTTCGTTTGGTATGTCGTGAAATTCACTCTGAAAAGCGTCAACCTCGTCGTCTTCAAGAGATCGTTGTGCAAGGATATTGCGCCATGAGTTCGATGTACTGTCAGGTAGATTAGTATCAGAAGTAACTTTTTCAAGGAAGCGCAAACGTGTTTCCTTATCTGGAGATAGTACAGCGAAGATGGGCAGGGGAATACGCTCTTTGCCCCGAGAGAGTGATAAGCCCGGAAACCCTTCTTTATTTCCGAATTTTTTCAATCTCCATTTCCGCCTGTTTATGTCAATTACTTTCTTTTCCGGTACGTCAGAAAGAACCTTCCGGATAGAATCGAACAGGTTGCGTCGTTTAAAAGAAATGTCAGAGTCACCTAGGGAAATAATAGCGTTAGTTATGAAGCCATACTCTTTCCGAAACTCGTCGTCTTCAAGCAAAGACTCACGGATGAGCGGAGGCATGAGATCAAAGGCAGCTTGTACTAATGCAGGTTTGGCATAAAGACTTTCCATGCCTCCTTCTTCCCATTGTTTAGAACTATGCTCAACTATATGCGCAATATTTTTTCGTTGCCATTCAAGAATCCAGGAATAAAAATCAGCTTTCTCTTCTTTGGTCGGAATTAAAATCCGCTGTTCGACCCAATTCCAGTATTCCTTCTTGACTTCGTGGGGTGCTTCCAGAATTGGTGTGAGCATCATCATAATCAGGGGCGCGCGTTTAGTCTTGTCAAAGTTGTCTCTATTTTCTTCGTCAAAGCAGTGGGTCCAACCCTGGAGGTCAATTTGGTTCAAAATCCAGTCGGAGCGAATCCGTGTACTCGTGAGTTCAGAATTGGCACGCCAGAGTCCTTTTAAAACCCGCACGATTACCATGAATAAGGAATCCAGCCAAAGAGTTTCTTTTGGAAACTGAAGCCAAGTGCTCATCCGAATACTAAGAATGTTTTCCCGGATAGCCTTCAGTTCAGCCGTTTCAATGAGTTTGTCATCCTTGACTGGTGAGGCATCAAGATGATGTGCCAGTTCTTCTTCGCTTACGGGCACAAAAATATATCCAGCCTGACGAAGCCGGGTTTTATATTCCATTCGTTCTTGATCTGTTATAGAACCAGTCGAGACAAGCTCATCTAAAAGTTCCAATGTAGAAAATATTGGCGTAGATGCGCCATTATTATCAATATTAGGATGTTGATTAAGGAACCTGTCATCTAAAAAGAGTGCATCGCAAGATTTCGTCAAGGAGAAAATATCGTTAGTTGGGTCTTCGGTGCCTGAACGCTCCACTGATTGATCAAAATTAGATCGCCTGCCTACCTTTATTTTTCCAGACTCAACTCGTGAGTTGATGACAGCCCGTAAGCGTTCTATAGCGTCCATTACATTTTCAGAAATGTTTTCATAAGAAATCAGCTGGTTTGTTTCTGATATTTTTTTTGGCGAAACAATTACTTTAAAACCAGCGACCTGTAGTTTTTCCAGTATTCCGAGATCAAGGAAATAGGTTACGGTCAGATCATCCAGGTACAATATTGCTCCATCAGGAATCTGGGGCTGGTTCGGCCAAGGCTTTTCTTGAAGTTGCAGATATGCACGCGCATTCTGTTCTTCAGTCGCCGTAATTAGTCCTTTTTGCCTTAATTTGTCCACAATAGATAGACAACTACTCAGCACAGCTTCATGGGCCGTTAAGTCAGCTTCTTCATCCATCAGAGAAGCAACTCGATGAACCGGAAACGGCTGAACAACGATACATTGCAGGTCGTCTTCGTGTTTCACTTTTTCAGCCTCTGCTATTAACTGTGCCAGACCCTCTCCGACCTGATCGGACAGGTTTCTGTCTGGCACCGTGCTGGGCGAAAGCTCTTCCAACGCACCTGTAGCCAGTAAATCACGTATCTTATGCGCGTCCTTGATCCGGCTTGGCTGATGAAACGTGATCTTTCGTTTTTCCTGAAAAAGCCACATAAGAGTTGAGTGCGGGATATAGACTGTATCAAAAGAATCTAACGCCCGGTCAAGCAGGTTCAGAAAACTCAAAGTAAGCAATGCGGTTGCGTCTATTCCGATTCGTCCGCCAGTATTAAGCGGCACTGGTTGCCGGTTACCGCTATAGGCAGGAATAACATTCCTTCGTCGTGGGTCACTCTCCGACAGGTTTGCCAAAGCAGGAAAGAACATCAGACCGATAAGAGACTTATTCAGGAACTCTGCTGCAACAGACATGGGAATATCGCCTTGGGTAAATAATTGCCATATCTCAGTTTCCCGACGCTCCCATTCCGGTTTTCTATCCAGCAGATCTTTAAGTGTCATTAGCTGGAGCGGGCCATTGTCTCTGGAGAGTGTGGCGGCTTTGTGAAGCCACCGAGAGACCTCAGGTTCATGCTCCCATCCAGCGTTTGAAGCTAATAAATAAGCAGCAGCTAATATACCGGCATCATTTTCCCCCTTTTGTGCCGCTGCAAAGACCAACTCCTTTGCATCAGAAGACTCCAAATGAAGGGCCAGTTGAGCAATATTTATCAATTCATCAGCATTTCTCTTGCCTCTTTCCCGACACTCTTTAGCTACGAGAGCGGAAAGGGAGTTCCAATCACCTAAAGAAATGCCAAGATTAATCTGTAACGCGCGATAGTTTGGATCATCCAAATCATCATCTAGTTTTGCCGCTTCACGACGAGCTTCAAGCAGTGCTCCCTCATGGTACAAAGACCAGCAAAAGAGCATTTGCAGTTTTCCGGATTGCGTTAAATATGTGTTGTTTGATTTCAGAAAAGTTATAAGTTCCTCGCTCTTCTGTGTATTGCTCAAAGCAGCTGCCAGCCGCTCTGCATCGCGTAGCGCGCCGGTTTTCTCAAACAGAATTTTGCCGTACTCGCAGAGATCGTTCCAATTGCTTTTGGTTTCGAGTGCATCAACGAGAGATCTCAAGTCATTGACGGAAGCCGTTTTTTTGAACTGCTTTTTGCGGCCTTCAATCGGGTCAGATCCTTTAGCTTCGGCTATCAGTTCCAGGAGTCGGCTTTCTTCTGCATCAGATATTCCTTCCTGCACAAGAATATCCAGGCACTCATTTGCTTTCTCAGTAAGCCCGGCTTGCGATAGCAGATCGACCTGGAGAAACTTTAGGGACTTTTCAGCAATGTATTCCACTAGTTCGCCGTGGTGCCGTTCAATATAACTGGCGGCATCTTCTGGAGATTGTTGTGTGAAAACCAAAGCAAAGCGGGCAAATGCGGCGTCATAAGTAATTCTGCCGTTAAGGGCAATTTGTCTTTCAATCTCCCGTTCGACTGCCTTTAAATCCAGTTTTATTCCAGCTTGAAGACCAAGGTGAACCAGATGTAAGGCTGTTTTTGGGTCACGGAGCTTGGATTCCAGCCGCTTTTTTCCTTCATCGCGTGTATCAGGGTCCATGAGCTCAAGCCAGAGCGCATAATGATCATCCATTTTTGCTGTAAGAGGACAATTTAGTTGTCTTGCCACTTCTGCCGACTTAATAAAGTAATGCTGCGCCGACCTGCGGGCATTAAGTGCGGCTTCGTTTGATGCAAAAGGAAAGTCTGCGACGTGAAAAGGTGGCCCATCAAGTAAAATAGGACGAAATTCTTCAGGTGCCGTACTTATCAGGTGTGTTCCTGCTCTTATACGATGAAGAATAGGAGTGTTATCCAGATCGCTGTCGGTCAGTACATCTAGGCTTTCCCATGCTGTCTCCCAGTAGCCGAGTTGTAGATGGCATGTCAATAAATAGTATTTACCATCAGAGTCCAAATCAGAGATATCATTGCCGGTGAGCCTTAACCAGTCAACGGCTTCTTGTTGTCCATCATGATGTATTGTAATTATAAGTGCGGTAGTTAGAGATACAGGTGTAGCGATTCTGGACAGGGCGCTTAAAGCTGTTTCTTTATTTCCCCTTTGCGACGACATGAATGCGTCAGCAATATCTATTTCTTCACAAGACTCTAATTGCTTCGCTAGGTCCAGGTACCTCTCCGCTTTATCTAATTCTTCAGTACGTGACAGAAGTCTTACGCACCAAGCGAGTGCTCGACATCTTGTTAAGTCGGAGCCACCTGAAAATTCCCCCTCTGCCACTTTTCTTGCAAGAATCAGTGTGTTTTGTGTTCTATTAAATTCTGGAAAAAAGCGGGATTTGATAAGTATGTTGGTCTCATCTTTGATTTTTTGATCAATGAGTTCTATTGGGAAACGAGGGGGAGGGATAATATTTGATTGAGCGCTATCTAAATCTGCAGAGAATTGTTTACTTTCGTGTGCCTGTTTCCACTGCTTAAGCATCTCTGGCGGATAAGTTTCATGTTGACCATCTACCTTCCTATGGTGAGTTGGACAAAGTAAAATCAGGTTCTCAGGAGAGTTCAGTTCTTTATCAGTGAGTTCGGTCGTTCCTCTTGGACCATCAGTGCTAATAGCATGAATATGGGCACTGACAAGAGCATCAGATTTTTCAGTGGCAGCCTCAATAATATTTTCTGTACATTCTGGATAAGCACATCGGTTTCTGCTCAAACCGAACAGGATTTTCAATGTCCGCTTTGAATAATTCCGCTTTGATTTAGCCTTATTCATATCATTCACTGATTTGTTAACCGCCATTTTCCTGTTAGCAATTTCTGTATCAATCCACGTTTTTGTATTTGGTATTTTTCAGCGGCCGATATAAGGTGGACAATTTCTTTTTGAGCCAAATTAAGAGCATACGCAATGGACTTTTGGATTTTTTTATCCGGCAAAGCAATCGGTATCGCCCCTAAATCTCCAAAACTTACGCTATCCCGCACACTTCCTTGAGCACTATTTTTTATCCGTTCTTTTGCTTCACTAGAGGAGAGCCAGTGTAAAAAATAATCACTATCAACTTTTTCACACTCTAATCCAAAAACCACGTACATTGGGCTAAGAATGCCCTCGGCCCAGTCATCGAGTCTTGCGATTGAACCTACATTGATCCGAGCAGGGTTATAAGCATATTGCCCCCATTCCACTATCTTATAGTTTGATAAATTTGCACTTGCTACTCGACGCTCAAATTGTTCTTCTGATAAGACAAAGCCATTGCGATTTGTGACACTTAAAATTCTGTCAGTTTGATTGTTGCGGTTTCGTGAGGAAATTTCAAAGATAAAATCAGAAACCTGAGTTTTTTTATGTCCACCTTTATTTATCATTGATGTTTTAAGCCATTCAAACCGCTTTTGTTTAGCAGCAATAATCGCTTCTGTTTTCTCAATGGTCGTGTCACAATCGGAGAGTATCTGAGCTATTTTTTCTTGTTCATGCTTGGGTGGGATCAATATAGGTATCATATTCAAGTCTTTCTGCCCGATATTGGCTCGGACCGCTCCCTGAGACCTCCTTATCATTTCTTTGCGAGTGGTTTCATTTTTGAAGCAGTATCCTGCAAAAGCCGGCAACAGAAGTTTTTTCTTTTGTCTCCCCCTGATAACAAAGCCTCCGAACGTCACTGATTCTTTGTCTGTATAAACAGTCGAGTATGCAATTTCTTCTCGGGTCTCAGACGTCCGGTTAAATAAAATATCTCCGTGAATGACTGAATATTCCGATAATTGCTTATCTGTTATGCGAACCAAGCCAGTAATATCGTCTTTTTTTAGAAAGCTTTTCCTGAATACGTCCATGATGTTGACGAACTTTGTTCCTTGTCCATAGGCGCTCTTGTCTGCATTGATGCCATTCTTGAATTCCATAAATTCTCCGAGAGCAACTTTTTGCCAGCCTTCGGGAATTAATGCTTCCTCTCGGACTGCCCTCCTATTCATGGTCTCCCTCTGTTTGTACTCTCGTTATCATTTCTTTTGCATTCGGATTTATTTTTGAAAAAGCAAACCATTTTTTACCTGTATCTTTAAGTGAGGTTCCGATGTGGTAACCGGTCACAAATTGTGACTGGTTCATTCGGCAATACTTCAGCCTTGCCTGTTTTTCTGGTCATCGCTATATATCCTGGTTCACTGTTTGGTGCTGTTTGACCAAGAGGATAATTCAGATTTCACGGGCCAATGGCAGTTATTGCAAAAGTTGCAACAACTGACTCGGACGGCACAGCATGCAGAGAATAAAAATTCACCGGTTTGTCTGAATTTGCAATGTGCATTTTTTGCACATTGCTTTGAGACTGGTAGATGGCAATCTCTTTGATGTTTTTGTGCCCTTTCATCCGTTATTTCCTCATTTTACTTTTACTCATTGACCATTCCCTTGCTTCACAAAGTTTTCAAGGTCCCTTATATCTTCTTTGTCTGCTTCAATGGCAGCGGTCTTAAGGCGGTTTGTGTGAAACTCGTCATAACGATTTTCGGCTAATCGCTTTGCTACTTCTGCTTTCACTGTTCCCGGATGCGTTAATAAATCTCGCTCGTTAAATTGCATAAAGACATCCAGTTTCTCGGCCCATTGTTGCATGGTTATCGTCTTGCGTCTTATTGCTTGCTGCTCGGCGTAGTCCAGATACATTGTCACGATGCGGTTCAACTCTTGTACCTCTTTTTCTTTCAAGTAATTTTTCGCAATGGTCACATCTCTTTTACGCACCTTGCCCCCCTGCCATGACGTGAGTCCCATATTTGACTTTTCCGGGTCGCTACGTTCTACGATTAACTCAGCGGCAGTTTTGCCCGTTACAGACCAGAGCATCTTATTCTGTACCACTTTGAAAAACTCTTGGGCTTGCTCGGACTCTTTGTCGTAATCTATGGCTGTAGCGTATAGATCACGAACTTTTTGATAAAACCTTTTTTCCGATGACCGGATATCGCGAATGCGTTCCAACCATTCATCAAAATAATCGGGAACAGGCGCTCCCTTGGCAGGCGGATTTTTGAGCCTTTCATCATCCATGGTAAAGCCCTTGATTATGTATTCCTTCAGCCGTGCGGTTGCCCAGATGCGAAACCGTGTTGCGATGATGCTTTTTACCCGATAGCCGATGGAAATAATCATGTCCAGGTTATAGTGGGCAATTGCTCTTCTAACGGTTCTTTGCCCCTCCTGCTGAACAATTAAGAAATCCTTAACAGTTGCTTGCCGTGTCAACTCCCCCTCGTCATAGATATTTTTGATGTGCGTACTGATGTTGGGGATTGTCGTTTGCAATAGTTCGGCGATTGCCTGCTGTGTCAGCCACAGAGTTTCTTGTTCTAAACGCACCTCAAGCTTGATTTGTCCATCCTCTGCCTGATAAACCAAAAACTCTCCCCCTTGTGGCACTATCAGCTTTTTGGATTTTTTCCTGTTGCTCATATCATTGTCCCTCTCATTTGTCTTCCAGTTGTTTCTTGCTTTTGTTCTCAAGTACCCGGGCGCTTGTCTCAGGCGTCGGCAGGTCTTCGGGCATCTCGCCTCCAAGTTCGCTAATGGTTTTTCGTACCTTTGCGCCGACTTCGTGATGGGTGGTGTTAGCCCTTGTCTTGCCTTTGATATTGTCACGGCGTAGTTTTTCTTCGGTCTGCGTCGCCCGGAAAAGGTTTGCGGCCAGTTCGGTGCTGCCCATGTGGTCGAGAATATGCTGGCTTTTCTTCAGTCCTTTCTTTTTATGGATGTCTTTTGCGGCGAGGCCGCCGTATAAGCCTTGGTAGCCGTGATTCTGGAAAATCGCAAAATCCAGACTGCCTTTTACACCCGCGTGGCTGGCGGTTTCTACCAGTTGCTTGTTGTGTTGTTTGAGTTCATTGCGCAGGAACAGTCTTTTTTTGTCTTCGTCCAGTTGCTGGAACGTCTCGTCATCGACCAGTTCCTGCCTGCGAGTCTGGATGGCGAAGTAGGTCTGGCCGCTGGCTATGACGGGTTTTGAGGAGTCGCCATTTTGCACAACCAGGTAGCAGGCATAGCGGGAAAGGTGGTAGTCCTTGACCTTACGTCTTGCCCCGGAACCGAGGCTGACCATTTTGCCGACTTCGGCAAAATGGTTTTCCACGACTTGGCTGGAATTTTGGCAAGCAGTTTTTGCTTTCACTACGACTTCTTCAAATCTGCGCCATTGGACATATCCCAAAATTATTTGTAAGTCTCTTGCTGACCAGAACTCATGCCCGTCCTGGCTGTGCCGGCAAATATCCTCAAAGGCCCGGCGATGCTCCGGCTTGATACCGCTTAACTGTTTTTCGTTCACCTTTGTATCTCC
The DNA here is from genome assembly GCA_964623585.1 of uncultured bacterium. GTDB lineage: Bacteria > Poribacteria > WGA-4E > WGA-4E > WGA-3G > MSPOR6. The sequence continues at coordinate 2,422 of CAZURU010000129.1, read as the reverse complement.
TTCATTTTCTCCGCCATTTCCGCCCGAACCCTGGATAGTTCTTCCTCAAGCCGGTCTATGTCCCGTTGTACTTCATCAATATCGATTTCCTCTTCTTCCTCGAAGGTATCAACGTAGCGCGGAATGTTCAGGTTGAAGTCGTTTTCCACAATTTCATCAAAGCCGGCTAGGTGTGCGTACTTTTCAACGTCCTTACGGTCTTTGCAGGTCTCCAGGATCTTTTCGATGTGTTCAGCCATCAGGGCATTCTGGTTTTTGCCAGGCTGGTAATCCTTGCTAGCGTCAACAAAGAGCACGTCTTTGCGCTCTGCATTACTCCCGCCTTGTTCGCGAGAACGGTCAAATACCAGGACCGCAACCGGGATAGTTGTTGTCGGGAACAGGTTTCCGGGCAGGCCGATAACCGTATCGAGCAGGTTGTCTTCTATCAATTTACGGCGTATGCGGCCTTCCGCAGCGCCTCGAAACAGGACGCCGTGGGGGACAACTACCGCCACTCGACCTTTGTTTTCGATAGCGATTTCGACCATGTGGCTGATGAAGGCAAAATCTCCTTTTGAAACTGGTGGAGTGCCTCGCCAGAAACGGTTGTAAGGATCTTCAAGGACAGCCTCTGCGCCCCACTTCTTCAATGAAAAAGGCGGATTCGCGACCACGTTGTCGAATTTCATAAGACGATCGTTTTCTACTAACGCAGGGGCGGTCAGGGTATCGCACCACTCTATACGTGCAGCGTCAGCGCCGTGCAGAAACATGTTCATCCTTGCCAGCGCCCAGGTACTGCCGTTCACCTCCATGCCGTAGAGGGCATAGTCGTCATTACCGACTACTTGGGCGGCTTCTATCATCAGGCCGCCGGACCCGCAGGCCGGGTCACAGATACGGGCGCCAGGCCTGGGAGCGCACAGTTTTGCAACCAGTTCTGATACCTTGTGTGGGGTGTAGAACTCTCCCGCCTTCTTGCCGGCGTCAGAGGCGAAACGCTCAATCAGATAAATGTAGGTGTTGCCTATAACGTCTCCAGGAACCCGGCTAGGGCGCATGTCAAGTTCCGGTTTATTGAAATCTTCAAGCAGGGTTTTCAGGCGGCGGTTACGGTCCTTGGTTTTTCCGAGGTTGGCTTCAGAATTAAAATCGATATTGCGGAATACGCCTTCCAGTTTCAGCCTGTTTTCGGTTTCGATGGCTTCCAGCGCGATATTAATCAGTTCGCCGATGTTGGCCTCATTACGGCTTTTATAAAGATCATAGAAGCTGCTTTCTTCAGGAAGAACGAAACGCTCACGCTGTAAACGGCGGCGGATGCGTACTTTATCATTGCCGTATTCTTTTCGATAAGTTTCACAGTGGTCGTTCCATATATCGGAGATGTATTTCACGAACAGCATTACCAGGATGTAATCCTTGTACTGTGCCGGATCCAGTACTCCACGGAATGTATCGCAGGCATCCCAGGCAGCTTTGTTAATGTCTTTTTGTTGGACTATGCTCATTATTTATTCTCCTGTTCGGGCTTGCTCACGGAAGTTGCGACGTTGTAATTGCCTGCATTAATTTGCTTTCTACTAATTGCTTACGTTTTATAGACAAACTCTCGAGTATGTTTTTCTCCTTATCGGCTAGCCGGTTCAATTCAATAATTCGCTGTTGTGTCGAAATACTTGGTATCCGGACCTCGAGCGCGTCCAAGGCTTTCTTGCTGACCATACGCATTGCCGTGCCGGTAGCGTGTCGTTGCAGGAAAGACTGGGAAAGCGGCGAGTTGATGAACCAGCAGAGATATGCCGGCAAAACAGATGTATCGTGTACCCGTACACGTAACAAGGGAGCGGCTACTGTTGTATCTTTGAGTTCTCGGTCTATCAGTGCTGCAGAATTCCTGAAGCCTCGGGAGCGGAATATCAGGTCGTTAATATGTACCATTTGACGTTCTTTCAAATTCTGTATCTCTATAAGTGTGAGTTTTTCACAGTCAATGCGGTTATCAGCACTGAAGTCCTTCATCTGTACCACTAAAACATTGCCTTTTGGCGAATGTTCAAGACGAGTACGGAAAGTCAGTCCTGTCTGAATAGAAGCTATATATTTTAATGCTTTGATCATCGTTAAATAGAAATTTATCACGCAGTATAGCAGTTACAGAGAATTTTTGTCAAGAAAAAATCAGAAAAAATCAAAATAATGCAGTTGCGACCTTATTCAAGGCGTACTTAAAACTGAGGAAAGATGCGTTTGGTGCCTATCAGTTACTGAAGAACCCCGCCACAATCTCACTGAACCGGTACACATCCTCAAAGCTGTTATACAGCGGGATGGGCGCGACGCGGATGATGTCCGGCTCCCGGAAATCGGTAACCGCGCCCTTCTCGGACAGGACTTGCAGCATGCCCCGGGGGTCTTTCCTGAAGCGCAAGGACAGGGT
>CAZURU010000128.1:0-12341 GCA_964623585.1 uncultured bacterium | reverse complement strand
TTCATATATTTTACAACTATCAAAGATAATCTAGTGACAAAAACTTTACACACCCCCAGCGGAGTGCTATGTACATAAAACATTAGATAAGTATGGGTGTAAGGTTCTTGTTACTTGTCTGAACCAGGGTAAGACCCCCTTCATAATCCGCAATTCTGACAAATAGAGTGACAAAAAGTTTACGCACCCTTGCCACCCTATTGTATTGATTTTTTCTGGTATTTATGCTATAATAACTTGTATGGAAAAGAAGAATGTTAAAAAAGATAAAACAGCAGCGCAGGACGACCTTTTACCCGATTATGATTTAGAAAAGTTACGGGTGTGTGGGATAGGTCCCGAACGTAAATCCGTTGGCGGCAAACCTGTCATCCAATTAGAACCTGACGTTGCTGAAGTATTTCCAGATGCTGCGTCTGTAAACGAAGCACTACGATTCCTAATTCGCATTACAAAAGCAAGCAACGCAGCAGTATAATAAACATATTTTAGGGGGGCATCATGGCACAAAATTATCGGCATCTTCTTGGTCTATCGGGAGGAAAAGATAGCTCAGCACTTGCAGTTTATATGCGCGACAGAGTGCCAGAGATGGAATACTTCTTTACGGATACTGGGAAGGAACTGCCAGAGACGTACGACTTTTTAGACAGGTTAGAGGCGTTCCTCGGTAAACCGATTGCACGACTCAATGTGGAACGGGATTTTGACCATTGGTTGACACTTCACGGCGGCTTACTGCCATCGTCTCAAGTCCGCTGGTGTACTGTAAAACTTAAAATAAGACCTTTTGAAGAGTACGTAGGCGAAGATAACGCATATAACTACGTTGCTATCCGTGCTGACGAAGATCGTGTCGGTTACAAACCGTTGAAAACGACAGCACTCCAAAACATTCTCCCCAAATATCCATTCAAAGAGGATGGCATTACCAAAGACGACGTTTACAGAATCCTCGAGGAGAGCGGACTCGGGCTGCCCGACTATTACAAGTGGCGGACACGTTCTGGGTGCTACTTTTGTTTTTTCCAACGTAAATCCGAATGGGTAGGGCTCTTAGAGCAACACCCGGATCTGTTTGAGCTTGCTAAAGAGTACGAGAAGTTTAATTCGGAAACTGGGGAGCGGTTCACGTGGAGTCAGAGTGAAAGTTTGGAGGAATTGTCGGATCCAGATCGGATAGCACAAATCAAGGCTAATACAGAAAAGGCGAAGGCATTCAAGAAAAAGGAAAAACCGAATCGGCGATTGATAGAGATTTTGACAGATGTTCACGATGACGAGGATGATGAGGAACCTTGTTTGATTTGCCATAAGTGAAAGCATAAGTATGTTACATAATCCTAAAGTTGAAATTGTAAGGTATAGACAAATAACTACAGAGAAAGATTGTTACAATGCGTTTGGCACTCATGCCGAAGTGCCAGCAGTTTATGCTTGGTTTCGAGACATAACTTTGTCGTCAACTGTACTTACTTCAGAAGGCGATTTTGTTGATACCGTGATGCAATTATTGGAAAATCCTCTATCAGAAAAACGAGAATCTCGTATAAACCCTTTTTATGAAGTTGGTCTAACAATTAAACCTAATCAGCTCTCATCCAAGAAAGAAAGAGCCTTAAGACATTATGCGCGAAATGAAGATGTTAGAGATGAAATAGGAAAAGCTCTTGAAGCAATGATCTTTTGGCAGGTTCCATTGTATATTGGAAAGGCAAAACGGTTAGTGGACAGAATATTGGATCACGTAAATCGCGAGTCAGATCTGGCTGACAGATTAGAAACGATGGGGCTTGGAATTCAAGAATGTATATTAGCTTATATGCCAATATCAAACCTTCAGGAAGAAACTGATTTAGTGTCTTTAGAACAATTAATAGAAGATATTATTACGAGATTATCCACACCAGGATTTGTTCGACGCCCTGGTTAACAAAAGAATGGAGAACACCATGTCCAATAATGGAATTGAAGACATTGTATCTCAACCAAGAAATGAGTATACTGAGCCTTTATTTTTTATCCCTGGAAAATATACATTATCTCAAGTAGGACAAGTGCCTTATTTTTCTTCTGTCATACCTCTTGAAGATTTAGTTGGGCAAATTAAACTTGTTGAAAATATATCGGAAGACACTGAGCTTACAGTGTCCTTAGAAGGATTATTTCAACGTGATATAGACTGGGATAGAGTTAAGAATAAAATCGTCAATGGATATCTTAAACAGCAAAATAAGCTTAATTTTTTTAATTCATTAACAATTGCACTTTTACCTGGAACAGGTTCAAAAATCGAAGATAATTATGGAGAACCAGAACATATTCCATCCCCTACCTATGAAAATTGGAAGAAAATTGATATAGGAAATATTTGTGTTGAGTTCAATTCCGATGATAGTTTGGGAGTGCTTCGGTGGCATAAGAAGAGAGTCTTCCCAGTAGCAATAGACGGTCAACATCGGTTAGCCGCGTTGAAAGAGTATTGCAAAGATCTAACAACAGAAAATCCTCCTGAACTTAATACGAAAGTTCCTATCATCTTTTTGATCTTACATAAAGACGTTGGTTTTGAAGGTAGACAAGGAAGTTCGCTGATTGCCACACTCCGAGAAATTTTCATAGATCTTAATAAACATGCACGCGTAGTATCAAAATCGAGAGTTATTTTGCTTGATGATTTAGATATTCAATCCTTCTGTGTGAGGACTTTGTTAGATAGTGATGAAATAGATTCATATCCAGAAGTTCTCCCATTATCTATGGTAACTTGGCGTGAAAATGATGTTAAATTTGATACAGGTTACAGTATTACCACTGTGTTGAATCTCAACGAGATTGTTGATAGTTGTTTAAGTGGTGCTTCCCTTGATGGAACAAGCTCATTAGAAGAAAACGAAGTAAAAAGATATATTGATAAGATTAAAGGGAAGTTAGAATTAAGTAATGAAGTTCAAAAAAGTATCAATAATCATCTTCAGTTGTGTACAAATCGAGAAGAACCTTTTAGTTTTAAAGACGAGCATTTAGATGCTTTCAAAGAGGCATTTCGCTCACAATGGACACCACATATTGTTCGAGTCTTTCGGGAATTTGAGCCTTATGAAAAATATCTCTCAACAGCTGAAGAAATTGGAGCAATTGATGGGACATTATCTGATTACCTTTTAAAGTCAAAGGAAAACCGTGAAACGTTTAAGATCTCAGAAAAAGAGATAAACAACAAATTTGATCCGGTTGAAATGATTGATAATCCACTCAATAAATTGTTAGAACTAAAAAAGAATGAGTGGGCGTTTTATGTTGTATTTCAAAGGGCACTTTTTATCAACTTCTTTCAATTCGAGACACAAAGAGAAGCTCTTTTTGAGGAGGCAGAAGGCGAAAGTCGAGAAGGCTTTTTGACTTGGTGGCTTGGACAAATTAACGTGCTTCATGCCCGCGGAGTTTTTAATCTTGATTGGAAAGCAGGAAAAAGCAAAGCAGATTTATGGAGAGGGATAGCAAATAATCCTGCGTCAGGAACGATCCAATATTCTAACGCTGCTGTAAATTGCATAAGTTCATTTATAACTATTTGCGTTTGGTTTAATTACAATCCAGCTCAATTAGATGTTAAGACGTTTGTTGGCGGTCTAACAAAAGAAATCGATATAGAATTACCTCCAATTGTCCATAATTCTTACTCAACACTTAAAGGTGGATTGACTTCCCTGATTAAGTTTGAAATGAATACGGACGAAATAGACGATGGAGAATTACAAAAAAAGATTAAATCTGCGCTTGTAAAACGTCTCAAGGCTACTCAAGAATGATAAGGGGGAATACTTATGAATATATATCCAGCTTTGCGTTCAAAAATGGGGATGTGGGAATATTATACTGTCAAAATGAGTGCAAGTGAGTTGAGCCAAAAATGTAATGTACGCTTCAGAAGTCCATGATGATCGTACTTTAGATCGAGCAATTCAAAGAAAAATAGAGGAGAGCAGAGCAAAAAAGCAATTGTGGAATATTTGAAACGGCAGTCTGACCGTTTCTTTTCCTCTATTGTTATTGCGGCAATCGAGGTTAACCCGATATTCCATGCTGTAGAGGTTACAGCAGATCCGCGTTTTGTAATTTTCCGCAGTGATCGTAGAATTAGTGATCGTCGAATTAATGAATCATTTGGTGTCTTGCAATTTGATGGATCACAAAAATAGTATGCATTAGACAGCATCGACTTACAGCGATTAAAACACTACTTGACAAAAATAATCCAGAATATGATGGAAAACCGGAAAACTTTGAAGATGATGAGTTTTCAGTCATTATTGTTGTGCCGAATTTAGAAGACACCCATGAATCCTTTATGCAAAAGTATCGTAGACTCTTTTCTAATCTCAATCGCTATGCTAAACCTACGGACCAAGCAACCAACATAATTATGGACGAAGACGATACATTCGCGATTCTCACACGTCGACTGATTACAGATAAACCTTTCTTCCAGTCGGATGCAGATAAACAGCGCGAGTCTGAAAAAATCAAGACGAACCAATGAAAAAGTTGATGAAATGTGGGAGCAGATTATACAGATGAAAAAAGACATTTCTGGATAATTCTCTAAACAACAAGCCATTTACTTACTCTTTACCTATGAGGATATTGCCGTTTCTAAATCGGAGCGGCGATTTATTGCGGACGCGTTCCGGGTGCTACTTCTGCTTCTTCCAACGTAAACCCCAATGGGTAGGATTCTTAGAGCAACACCCCGATCTCTTTGAACTTGCTAAAGAGTATGAGAAGTTTAATTCGGAGACAGGAGAGCGGTTCACGTGGAGTCAGGGTGAAAGTCTTGAGGAATTGTCGGATCCAGATCGGATAGCACAAATCAAGGATAACACAGAGAAAGCGAAGGCATTTAAGAAAAAGGAAAAACCGAATCGGCGATTGATAGAGATTTTGACAGATGTTCACGATGACGAGGATGATGAGGAACCTTGTTTGATTTGCCATAAGTGAAAGTTTGGAGATAACCTTGAAGAATAGAGAAATACTTAAGAGATTTCACGAACTAAATATATGGCAAAGTGGGGATGAAAGAGCACCTCATAAACCTCTCCTTGTCTTGTACGCAATTGGAAAATTAATAGGTGGTGACAAGCAATTAGCCTATATTGACATAAAAGAGGATCTAAGAAATTTACTAAAGGAATTTGGACCTCCAAGACCAAATTATCGTCCTCAAGATCCATTTTGGCGGTTACGAAATGAAAAAGAAAGTGTTTGGCATATACCTAATGAATACATGATTGATGAAACTTTAAGAAGTAATAGGAAACCTACTGGAGATGCAATCATTAAGGATCTTGAGTTGTACGGTGTAGGTGGTTTTATTGAACCTATTGCCAGGAAGTTTGAGAAAAATCAAAGATTGGCTTATGAAGTTGCTATGAACCTATTAGATGCCCACTTCCCTGCATCTTTCCATGAAGACATTTTGCAAGCTGTTGATATTCAACTTCCACTCCAAGCATTTGACACAAGAACGCGCCCATCCAATTTCCGTATAAACATTCTCAGGGCTTATGAATACAAATGTGCTGTTTGTGGTTTTGATGTGAAGTTAGGTGATTCCCCAGTCGCATTGGAGGCTTCTCATATCAAATGGCAAAAGGCAGGTGGACCTGATGAAGCGGTGAATGGATTGGCTCTGTGTTCACTTCACCATAAATTGTTTGATCGTGGGGCTTTCACATTGTCCAAACAACGAGAAATTTTGGTATCAGATGATGCACACGGAACAAAAGGCTTTCAGGAGTGGCTTATGGATTTTCATGGTGAAAAAATCAATTTTCCGCAAAGGCGATCCTACTATCCAGACATGGAGTTTATCGGTTGGCACGTTAGAGAAGTGTTTAAAGGGGATTATCGGGAATTGTAAAGTAGAAGGAGAAATTTATGAAAACCGACAATAACACATTCCATGTAAACTTATTCTATAGTTATTCCCATAAAGACGAGAAATACAGAGGCAATATGGAAACAGCACTTTCGCAGCTTAGAAGAGATAAATTGCTCAAAGAGTGGTCTGACCATAAGATACTTTCTGGTCATAAGATTTCAGAGAAAATCAAAGTGAAAATGGATGAAGCAGATATCTTTGTATTTCTTCTTAGCTCAGATTTTATTGATTCTGATGCATGCATAGAAGAATGGGAATATGCAAAACAACTTGCTGAGAAAGGAAAGTCGATTTTCCGCATTCCAATCATTGTAAAGGACTGTTCATGGATAGATTTTCTTGGTGATGATGACGTTAAAGCTTTACCAGATGATGGTCGCCCTGTTACCAAATTTAATCCACAAAATACAGCGTGGAAGCAAGTTTACATTGGTATTAAGGAGGTTATTAATGAATTGAGAAATACATTCATCCCCAAATTGGAATTCATTGCGGAAATGGAAGAAACTGGTTTTGTGTCGCTAGAACATGTTAAGCTTCAAGACATTTTTGTTTTTCCCACACTCTCATACTATCCTCCACAAGCACAAGTCGGTCCATTACGGGAAATAACGATTGATAATCAAACTGAACTCTTAACACAGAAGTACGCACTTATTCATGGACAAGAAATGAGTGGTAAAACTGCTCTTGGACGGTCTTTGTTTCTTTCTTTGGTTAAAGAATCGCCAACTCAAGTTCTACATATTGATCTTGCAGAAATACCTAAAAAGCACAGCAGAAAAATCTTTGAAGATGCCTATTACCGAGAATTTAGTGGTGATTATACTATATGGGAGCAACAAAAAGGAAAAATCCTCATACTTGACAACCTAACAAGATCTCCAAATTCAATTGACTTGATTGAATCTGCCAAAGACTATTTTGACAAGGTGTTTATTACATTATCTTCCAACGTGTTTTATTCATACTTCAGAGACGAATCACGTCTTGCCGATTTTCAAGAAGTGAAAATTAAACACTTGAGTCATCAACAACAAGAGAAATTAATTAGAAAAAGATTGATTTTATCTGATAGAAGTCAACCAGTCACAGATGGTTTTGTGGATCAATTAGAGAACCATGTTAATTCTATAATCACTTCTCAAAAAATTGTTCCAAGATATCCATTTTTTGTGTTGTCAATTTTGCAAACAAACGAGGGTTTTATGCCTGATGATTTGTCAATAACTTCATACGGACATTGTTACCATGCCTTGATCGTTGCCAATCTCATTAAGGCAGGAATATCTGCTAAAGATTATATTACTAGGGATAACAAGATTGATGCTTGTTTTAACTTTGCAGAAAAGCTAGCGTTCAAAATTTATCAGAAAACCAAACTAAAGACATGGGACAAGTCAGACTTTGAAGAATTTCTAAAGGAATATAACGAGAATTATGTCGTCGTGCTGGAATCAATTTTAAATAGATTGATAGACCGTGATTATGGTATTATCAATAATGAAGGTTCTTTTAAGACAACTTATATGTACTATTTTTTCTTAGGTAGGTTCCTATCAAAAGAAAGTGCAGAAAATAGAGATATTATTGAGCAAATGTGTGAACAGAGCCATGTGTCTTCAAATTATTTGACGCTACTTTTCATAATTCATCACACTTCCAACAATCAAATAATAGATGATATTCTACTTAGAACTATGTGCACGCTGGACGATCTCAAGCCAGCGAGTCTCAATCAAGACGAAACAGACAATTTTAATAAAATTGTTAAGGCACTTCCGAAAAACGTACTGTCTCCACGTAAAAGTGTAGAAGAAAAAAGGAAAAAGGAGAGAGTAATGCGTGATCTTAACGACGATTTAGTTGAAACAGAAGATGTTTCAAAAGAAACAATAGATGAAAATCCTGTCAATGATATCTATAGAATCTTGAAAAACAATGAAATTATGGGGCAAATTTTGAGAAATAAGTACGGTAGTTTAGAAAAGAAGAAAATTGGAGAGATTATTGAGACCGTAGGAGACAGTGGTTTGCGACTTGTTAAGCTTCTTCTTTTTGACGAACATTGGATTAATGCTGAAGCAAATTTTCTGCGGGAGAAGTTTTCAGATCACGACATTGAAGAAATCAAGAAGTTTCTTCAGTTTTTTTCTTTTTTGTGGACAATTGGAAATATAGGGCATATAGTTAGTTGTATAAACGTTCCAGAGATTCAAGATATCGTCAATCAAGTGGTATTACAAAAATCAACCCCAGCCTACGATTTGATAGGATATTTTAATCACTTAGACAGTGTAGAAGAACTCACAGATGGAGTGAAGCAAGAATTAGGAACTTTATTGAAGAAGCACGATGAACATTTTCTCCAAAGAGTGTTGTCATTAGAGACTCAACATTACATGAATACACATCGTAGCAAAGCTCAGATTGAACAATCGGTATGTTCTTTACTAAACCTTAACTATACCTATAGATTACCAGACAATAAAACCTAATGCTTCAAGGATGCAAAGTTCATTTCACCCCTTTTGGGTATCGTTAGGTCGTATTGCATTGTTTTAATCATCGTTAAGAACCGTTTGTGATAATAAAGGATCGAATCGAACACACCGATGCAGCTGCCCAGAGTCATCGCAGTCGGCAATGCAAACGTTGGCTTTGCCATTTTCGAAAAAATAAGGCATAAAGCATAGCATGGGACAATATGATGCTATCGTGAAGCATTTGATGGATAGGTACGCCGATGACTTCGTCATGCTATCATATTATCCAGAAGAAGAGTTTATCGGGTGCCACGTTAGAGAGGTGTTTAAAGGCGATTATCAGGAATTGTGATCTATAGCAGTGGAAAGCACTCACTATCATAAGACAGAATAGACCATCAATCAAGCGTAAAGGACGAGAATATGGGAACTTATGAATCTACTTCCAAAAAACATGGATTAACTCCTAATTTTTTGGAAGTAGTCCTCAATAAAGATAAACTTTCTTTGCTAAAAACGGGATATTCCCATGACTTGTTTATTCAGTATAAGGAAAATCCGAATTTTTACATTTATAGGTATGATGGCGAATTGTACATCTGGGAACTTTACCCAGACGTGATATTACCCAATTCTTTCAGAGAAGCAGAAGTAACCCTTGAAAAACATGCTCCGATTTTCACAAATATTGTAGAGCGTGCTATAGTGACGTATTTCAGAAGAAAGAAATATCAAATTTACCCACGTCGATTTTCTTCAATATGGGAAGTTGAATCGCAGCAAGGACAAAAGAATTTTGGTGCTTTGGTTCTGCATCCAACTTTGGCATTTTCCTTGAGAAATCTTTACTCAAAGGTAGAAAAAAGACAGATAATTGCATTGACTATTAGAAAACGAGGAAAACCAATTTTTGCTGGTAGTGAAAATGAAATCAAAAGCCAATTAACAGATACTCGTGGATTGAAAAGAGACCTTAAAGGAAATATAGTCGCATCAAGGGACAATGTAAAAAGGTATATAGAAGCTATAGGACGACAACAAGAATACTTAGAATCTCTTAGAGAAATTGAATCCTCAGAAAAGGAATTTGAATATCTTAAGAACTCTCCCCAGAATTTCAATAGAATGGCACCAAGATTATGTCTTCCAGATGAACTGAAAATAGAAAATTTCCTACTCGTTAACCTACCAAGTGCTACTTTTTATCCAATGGAGATTCCCAAACCTACGTACTATTATTATAACGAAAGAACAAAGAAAGGAAAATCTTACGACCAGATTGTATCCGACTTGAGACCGTATTCATTTGATCTGTTTCGTAATCGGAAATTAAACATGCTTGTTGTGTCCCCCGATGAATATGAAGGAAGTATTGGCGAATATATGGGAATTTTGAAGAAAAAACTGAGAGAGATATTTCACTTATATAATATTGATTTTCAATTGGAAACGGTGAAATCTTCAGAATCCTATCTTGAAGTGTTGAATAAGATAGATGCAGATAAATACGATTTGGCAATTATTGTTCTATCTGAAAGAGACAAGGAAATTGATACTCCTGAGTCCCCTTATTATTTGACAAAAGCGAAGTTGTTGAATCAACGATTGCCAACACAAGATTTGACAATAGAAAAAATTAGACAAACTAATAAATATATAGAAAATAATATCGCATTGAATATCTATGCTAAATTAGGTGGAACCGCCTGGACGATAGAAAAGTCTGAAAAAAATATTTCTGAACTTATCATAGGAATTGGATCTACAACTGATGAAAACGCGAAGCGGATTATTGGTTTTGCTAACGTGTTCGATTATAATGGCGCATACCTTGTCGGAGATTGTAGTCAATTAAGCACAATGGATGAATACGCAAAAAACCTTGAAAGTTACTTGGTTGATACTTTGAAACATGCTTTCTATAAGAAAGGTTTATCAGAAGGAGACAGGTTGAGGCTTATATTCCATCTGTATAAGGAAGCAGGCGAAGACCATGAACTAACAGCTATTAATAATGCTCTAAAACACTTTGCAGGTTATGATATTCAACACAGTTTAGTACATCTCAGTGATAGTCACAATTTTAGGGTTTTCATGAATCAAGGGAAGGGTAACCCAAAGCGCGGAACATTTATTCAGTTGTCGTATCGCCAAGCATTGCTCCACTCAGGAAACAAACATGGAGTGCCGATATTGGTTAGATTGGATAAAAGGTCTGGGTATAAGGATCTTTATGAAATCACAAAACAAGTACTTCATTTTGCTCACCTTTCTCATCGCACCTTTTCTCCCACTAAACAACCTGTTACTATAAAATATCCAAAACTAATGGCTAGCATGGTTACTGAGTTAAAGAAGTTAGATGGTTGGGATAATACCATGTTGGATAGATTGAACGAAAAACTTTGGTTTATTTAGATGTTAATAATTGAAGAATTCAAAAGATATAAACAGTATCTTTTAAACCAATCGAGTTTAAAAGAACGGATATTTTTTGGATATTTAGCAAAAGAAACTTTGGATTATCCATCAAAAAAAGATCTGACTGATATGGAACAAATATGTCTTTCTGTTTTTTGTAATGATGCTCCTTCCAAAAAAAAATTGATAGATAGGAAGCGGAAGGAGAAAGTGATAGGTGGAATGCACTACACTAATAATTTGATAGAACTTACGGCAATGGCGATGGATGATACAAAACAAGAAGAGGAAAGCTTAAAGTTATATTGCAAAAACAATCCTACAAAACATTTTTATATTCTCAATCAGTTATTTCCTAATCTCTCACTTTATCGTGCAGATCCACAGGGAAGCGTTGACCTAATTGCATTACATCTCTACAAAAAAGACTTTCCAAATGAAGGTTGGAAACCTCTATTACTTAATGCCTTGTACGAAACATCAGATTTGATTGATTTCTATATTGTTGAACAAGGATACCAGCAAGCGATGGATGATCATCCCATTGTCCACCGTGTAAACGATATCCTTTATGTGAAAAGTGATTGTGATAGGTTTGTTAAGAAAACTGAGCGTAACGTAAAACTCATTATAGGAATAGTGATTTTTCTACTTTTAGTTGGTCTATGTTTTTTAATTCCTACAATTCGCGAAAAATGGAATGAAGTTGAACCAATTTTCGGCATAACTGGAGTTCTGTTATTTCTAATTGTAGAATTATTTTTTATTTTTCGTGGAAAAATTCTAGACCGAACAAAATTTACCAAGTTGATTATAGAAAAAATCACTGACTTTGTATTTAGAATGAAAAGACTTAATCGTTCAGAGTTAAAAGAAAAATTGGATAGTCTACAAAATCATGACGAAAATTAAACCTTCTTTCAAGTGATTTTATTTCACAGCTAGTAAGTTCTCAGTCAATCAATTTGCCCTTATAACACGACAAAAAACTTCTCTTGCCAACCCACTTCCCATCAAGTATAATCAATAAAAGAATTTGACCGATGCAGAAACAGAGCGTATTAAAGAGATTGAGGATGAGCTCCTCAACGCATTTATACCACCATGTAATGATCAATATCCTGCGGAAATTAGCCGTGTTATGAGAACTTTCCCATGAAAAATTCAAATGAACTGATTATTCCAGCACTTAGAGCACACATGGGCGATTGGATCTATTATGTGACATTCTTGCGTATGGACCAAATCGCAGACAAGATTCACATCGCTGAGAACATCCACTCAAGCAATGTTCTTAAAGATATGATATTTCAATCAACGTCCGTTTCAAGATTTGTATGAAGTCATTTATGTCGGTAGATCGGAGGTTTCTGTCCGTGCCCGATTTGTTAGGCACTGCAACAGATCTATGAGAGGTGTTAGGGATGCTAAAGGGTGTGTAAAGTTTTTGTCACTAAACATTCAATACTTTCACACCAGGACTTACG
>CAZURU010000127.1:0-12359 GCA_964623585.1 uncultured bacterium | reverse complement strand
ATATTTGGGTAATTTGGCGAGGTTAGGAAACCTCGCCAGCAGAGTGGTGAGCCTGCATTATGCAAACAAGAAATTATCCGTTTAATTATCTGATATTCAACAGATGCCTCTTATCCTGATAATCCTATAATCTTGAAAATCCTGATTTAGAATTCAAGTTGTGCAACTACACCTGCATGGTCAGATGGCCATAATCCAGATGCTAATCTATCCCCAGGTTTATCTCCTACGGTGTGTGTTACAATAGAAGTAGGGGTAAGGTTCCGGACAAAGATTTGATCAATCCGAACCGTGAGATCACTGATCTCATTTAAGATATTATCATCTTGACAACAAGTGTTCCCCGCACCTTTAGAATCCATCTGCCAAACATCAACATATCCTGCGTTGAGTAGAATGTTGTAGCCTATTCCCTCAGTTGCTCGCGTGTTGAAATCTCCTAACAAGATAATTGGTAAGGTTTCATGGGATAGTATATCCACAAGTTCCTGAGTCTGTGATACCCTAATTGGTTCTATAAATGCTTCTAAGTGTGTATTGACAATACGGTATGTAGTCCCCGCAATTGTTGCGTCAACAGCAGCATATCCTCTTTGGATTTCAAGTGCAAGATTTTCAATGTTTAATATACTGTCATAATTTGCAGTAACCTGTCTGGAAATTTCAACATCGCTACGAGCAAGAATGACATCATAGTCAGTCAATCTGATGTCATCAAGACCTGTTTCTGCGAGCAATGGCATTTCAGCATCTATATTTTCCACTTGTGCTGCGACTTTGTAGTCTAAACCTTCAGCTTGAAGCGCATCCATCAGGAGTTGGAGATAATCCAAAACTACCTCTTCTGCAAGTGTTGGATTACCTGCCAGAAAGTCGCTCGGACTTTGATGCCGTATTAGAGATATCTCTTGCAATCCGATGACATGCGGATTGTGTTCTTTTATAGACTTTGCAATCCCGATAGCACGACTTGGAAAATCAG
The DNA here is from genome assembly GCA_964623585.1 of uncultured bacterium. Classification (GTDB taxonomy): domain Bacteria; phylum Poribacteria; class WGA-4E; order WGA-4E; family WGA-3G; genus MSPOR6. Next base: position 11,377 of record CAZURU010000127.1, on the reverse strand, counting down.
ATGCCATCACGTTGGCATACATCTTTGCAACTTCAGTAGGAACTTCTAAAAGTTCTTGCACATTTAATAGTGGTTCAGCACTGCTACCAACATAGACATTGTAGGTCATTACAGTGAGGGGTTGATCCTCTGGTTGTTTGGGCGATGTTATTACGGTATCAGTAATTCTATCACAACCTGATACAGTAATGAGCAATACGAGAATCAATAGAGCAATTTTTAGTTTTAACAAATTGTATCCTCCAAAATAGGGTGATGATTAGGTGAGAATAGATAGCCCTAAAGCTCCATATATAGAAATAGAAACCTCTTAGCATTTTCCGTAGATGAAATCGCTATCATAAGATGTTAATTCTACCTGTAGAATGTGATTTATTGCCGTATCTGGCACATCAACGCGTACTCTTAGGTAGTTTTCTGTATATCCAGAAAGCAGGTTTCTATCATGTTTTATATTAGTTGACTCTCTACTTTCTTCTATGAGGACTTTTTTCTTTTTTCCAAGCATTTTCTTCTTGAACATATTGCTTAGTTTTTCCCCTAATTCGATCATCGTACGACTTCTTTGTGCGGAAATGTGTGGGGGGACTTGGTTTAGATAAGTTGCAGCCGGGGTTCCCTTGCGAGGAGAATAACGAAAGACATGAAGCTGGTTGAATCCGATTGCTTCAACGAATTTCAACGATTCTTTAAAGTCGTCATCCGTTTCACCCGGAAATCCAACCATAATATCTGTAGTGATACCGCTATCTTCTGTGAAACGATCACGGAGTGTTTCAACGAGCGTAGCAAACTGTGCCGTCGTGTAACGTCTTCGCATTTTACGTAGGACATTATCGGACCCCGATTGTATCGGCAAGTGGAAATGTGGCATACACTTTGGTAGAACCGACATTCTTTCTGATAGAATATCTGGAAAATACATAGGTTCTATAGAACTGAACCGAATCCTTTCAATACCATCAATGTTGTGTATCTGTTCTAATATATCAGCGATATCCTTGTCTCTACCTGTATCTTGACCGTAAGCACCCAGATGTACACCTGTAATGACGACCTCTTTGATACCGCTCTCCGCGATGCGATGTGCTTCATCAACAATATCTGATAGAGGACGGCTTGTCATTCTTCCACGAACATAAGGTATGATACAGTATGTGCAGAACGCACTACACCCGTCTTGAACTTTGATGAGGGCGCGTGTGCGTTTGCCTGCATCGCTTACGCCGCTGCTAAAACGTGCATGTTCACGAATAGCGTCGTGTTGGAGAGGTTTAATCTGTAGCGGTGTTTCGTCCGCCAGTTTATCAAGATAGGTCTGAAATTCTGCTTTTTCTCTGTTGCCAAATACGAATCTTACGCCCGGAATCTGTTCTATTGTCTTACGATCACTTTCAGCATAACAACCTGTAACCAGGACATCTGCATCAGGGTTCTGTTTAATTGCACGACGGACCACTTGTCTTGCCTTTTGATCAGCTGTGTTTGTAACTGTGCACGTGTTTATGAGATATAGGTCTGCAGGTTGTGCTTCATCAACGATCTCAAATCCGTTATGGATTAGAACTTCCCGCATCGACTGCGAATCGTATTGATTAACTTTACATCCCATTGTGATAAGCTTTGCTGTTTTCATGTTTTTGTGTTAAATTATAGTTCGTATTGATATGCTACGATGGCAATAGCTGCAATTGCAGCGGTTTCTGTTCTTAACGTGTTTGATCCGATTGTTACAGGGATACATCCTTTATTTACAGCATTATTTACTTCATTCTCTGTAAAACCGCCTTCAGGGCCAACGAAAAGTGCTAAAGATTCTGGGTTTGCATTAGATTTTAACACATTACTGATATGATGTTTCTTCTCCTTTTCCCATAGAATTAGAGATAATGTTTCGGTAGCAATTGTGCTGATACAAGCATCAAAATCTCTAACGTGTTGTAGTTCAGGCAACCAGAGTCTTTTACACTGTTTTGTCGCTGAAATAACAATACGGTTCCATCGTTTAAGCCGATTCTCACTCGGTTTTTGCAAGGTTCTTTCTGTGATGATAGGAACAATCTGTGATACGCCAAGTTCAGTTGTTTTTTGAAGGATCAACTCCATTTTATCGTTTTTTGGTATTCCTTGAAAGAGCATGAGGATTGGTGTCTTTTGTTCGCTAGTCCTCATTGCTGATGTTTGTTCTGTGATCTGTGCTGTAGTTGATTCTACACTAATTCTGTCAACTTTTGCACTATAAACGCCACCTTTCCCATCAATAATTTGGATGACATCGTTCTTTTTCAAACGTAGCACATTTCTGATATGGTGATGTTCAAGGTCACTTATTTCTACTGTATCTGCGTTAGGTTCTATTGAAGGAACATAAAACGTGTGCATCAATTTGAATGTGACAATTACGTAGACTTATGAACTATGCATTTCGTAAGTTTTCAATAACGGTTTCTGGATGTTGACTTTTGAATATTGCTGTCCCTGCTACAAGTATTGTTACACCGAGCCGTACTGCTGCAGGTGCGGTTTCAATTGTAACGCCGCCATCAACAGAAATATCTAACTGGTATTTGTGTTGATGCCTGAGATAATGTTTTTCCTCAGATAATGTTTCGATTTTCGCCAGCGTATTCTCTATGAATTTCTGTCCCCCTAAACCCGGTTCAACACTCATGGGTAATACAAGGTCAATATCTGGTAGGTATGGTATCACTGTATCTGTTGGTGTATTGGGTGAAAATGCTATTCCTGCCTTTATGTTGTGTGCTTTAATAGCTGAAATTACAGCGTAAGGTTCATCATAACTTTCGATATGAAATGTAATCATATCAGCACCTGCTTCAACTAAGGGCTCAATATACTTGAGTGGGTGCTTAACCATAATATGCACATCAAAAGGCAGATCGGTTATATCTCGGACAGCAGCGATCATTAATGGGCTAATACCGAAGTTTGGGACAAATTCACCATCCATTATATCCAAATGAAGTAGGTCTGCGCCAGCATTAACAACGCGTTTTACTTCCTCTCCGATACGACTGAAGTCTGCAGCTAATAAAGAGGGGGCAATTCTCGGTTTGGACATTTACTGAATTTATCCTCTGTTTTGATGACGCTTATGTTCGCAATATCTTATTGATAACACTTTTTTACCGTTTTCAAATACGATTACAAGTACTCGCCCGAATACTTTCACTCTGCGTTTTTCCAGATCAATTGAAGTCCCAGGGGCATAGGAGCCTTTTACGACTTCCCGTTCACCGTAGTCATCAATGATGACAATTCTGATTTCAAGAGATTTTTCTCCTTCTTCAGTAACGTTGTGTTTGTGTTTCAACCATCTACCGCTGTTTTCCGTATCTTCGCGTATACCGCTAACTTTCAGTCTTATGAAGTCTCCACTTTGGACGAGTCTTGGATGTGAAATGATTCTATCCTTTTTGATTGTAGGGTGTGGACTATTTACGATTTCAACATTCAGTCCGTAAGCTTTGAGTAATGGATACACTTTACTGACAGGTTGGTCCTGAAAATCATCTAACTGTATATATTGTGGTTTCCTTCCAAGGCTTACCAGCAAATTGACAGCAGTGTGCCGTCTTTTTTGACTCCCTTCGGTTGCACTCTGGGCAATGACGGTATCAGGTAAATAGTTTGACGAGTGTACTCTTGCGATTGTATCTGTTCGGAAACCAGCAGCATCAAGCGTTTCTCGTGCTGTGTCCCATGCTTTTCCAATGACAGACGGTACAACAATTAGGTCCTCTCCGATACTTACTGTTAGTTTTACTTGCTGGTGTATTTTGATGCTGGCATTTGCGGGTGGGTCCTGCTCAATGACATTCCCTTGCGGTTCAGTGCTGCTTTTCTGTTCAATGATATCACTTGCTTTAAGGCCTGCGTTTTTGAGTGTTGAGACTGCATTATAAAAAGATTTGCCTACAAGGTTGGGAACTAATAGTTCTGGTGCCTTTACCCATTGTGGAATAATAACTAATAGGACCAAAGCCCCAATAATTCCGATTACAATTGAACAATAGATGGCAACCTTGATCATGCCCCATAATGCTTGGTTTAGTTTGTTCATGGTATCTCTGAATCCATTGATTGTAGCACAATTTGGCAGATTATGTTACTAATGTGGCAACTTGGGTTATGTTAGTCTCAGAATCACTTGCTTAGAAAACAATCTCCTGTTTTTATCTGATAGCCGTTTACGAAATCGTTTGCCTTCATAACCCTCTTTGTTGCAGGTTGTACTTGGATTATCTGTAGATTACCATCGCCAGTTATAACAAACATTTCGCGATCTGCGTCTATTACTATAGTGCCTGGGTGTTTAGACATTAATTTGTTGCTACTTATGTTATCTCTATCATGTGGGAGAGCTGCAGTAATTTTAAGTCTTATAGTATTACGAAAATAGGTATATGCCCCGGGCCAACCGGCTGTACCTCTAATTAGGTTAAAGATAGTGGTTGTCTTTTCGTTCCAATTAATGTGTCCAATATCTTTTGTTAGACGGGGGGCATGTGTTGCTATAGCGTGTCCTTCTATCAAAATCTGTGGTTCTGCTTTAGGGGGTTTGTCTTTAGGTAATTCACTTAGTGTTTCTATGAGCAGTTTTGCCCCGACGTGAGCTAAAGTGTCGTGTAATGTTTCAGCGGTATCATCTGAGTTAATGGGAATCCGTTGCCTACAGATTATATCACCCGTGTCTTCACCGGCATCCAATAGCATGAGCGAGATACCTGTCTCTTTTTCTCCGTTTATGAGTGCCCACTGAATAGGGGCTGCTCCTCTATATTTTGGTAGAAGTGACGGATGCAAGTTTATGACACCACACGGTGGAATATCTAACACCAATTGCGGTAAAAGTTGTCCAAACGCTGCAACAACGATCAGATCTGGCATCAATCCGTTAAGTGTTTTTACAAATGTAGGTTCTCTAACTTTTTCTGGTTGATATACCTTTAAGCTGTGTGCTGATGCAATTTTCTTTACTGGAGATGGACTTAATCTTTTACCTCTTCCACTGGGGCGGTCTGGTTGTGTCACCACGCCGATGATATCGTGATTGTGGGTCACAAGTTGTTCCAATGCTGGAATGGCAAATTCACTTGTCCCCATAAAGAGAATACGCATATATTATTTTACCCGTGTACCAATTTGTGTAACTACACAGCCAAACTATTAGAACCGAATTTGTAATAATGGTATAACAAGACCTTCTGACGGACCTGTCCCACCAATATTCAATTGATGGTTTTGCTGCATAAGATAAGGTTGTCCAAAAAAAGTTGAAGTATTATTCATCATTACATGTTGTGCATTACTCGGTATGATTGCCAGAGGCCCTTCCGTTGGACTTCCTTCTTCAGTTGGCGGTGTCGGTTGTTTCCATTCAGGTATACTTGGTTCTGATGTATCTACATTTCGTGTATGCCACCAATCCCATATTCCGATAAAAAGCGATAATGATACTGCACTTATTCCCATAGCTCTATAGTTTTTCGGTGTCAACACGGGTGCGATTTTATTGTCTTGTATCATCCTAACTGCGCGAACACCTAAATAGCTGTGAATTGCAGTGAAGGGTAGTGAGCTCAACGTTATTATTTCAAATCGTCGTAAAGCAGTTTCGTGATAATGGTCTTCATGATCATCGTGTGAATGTTCGGATGGCGGTGAACTTGGCTGTTGTGCTTCAGCATGGGGAACGAACAAAATAATGGTTGATAGTACCATTACAACGAAATAACCCGCAAGTAGAGTTGAGTTAATATTAAACATTGAATTTTTTCCTTAAATTAAGCTTATGTTTTGTTTTGCACTTTAAAAAGAAATACAATAAGCATGCCAGCACCGATACATACAGAGACGTCTGCGACGTTAAAAGTAGGCCAAAACAGTCTTTTACTTTCAATACCAAACTGCAAAAAATCCACAACTGACCCTAAGAATATTCGGTCAATGAAGTTCCCAATTGCGCCGCCTAATAGGAAACCGAGTGCACATTGCATCCATCTACTGTTCTGGAATTTGAACGAATACCAGAAAATGAAAATTAAAGCTGCGACTGTGATGAGAATCAGAAATGTTCTCTGATCAGATAGTATGCCGAAAGCCGCACCTGTATTCCTATCGTGTCGTATATTGAAAAATCCAGGTATAACAGCATATCCATCTCCCCATCTGATGTTTTCCCGAATAATCCATTTAGAAACCACGTCAAGTAATAGCATTGGTACTGAAACTATGACTAAGGGTAGCATTTTTTTTGCATACTGAGACAGAGAAATCACTTCAAAAAGACTCCATTTATTTGTGGTTAGTTTGATGCGTTTTCTTCAAGGATTCCCACCTGCTTTTTGTGTCTCCTTGAATGTATATGTATGAAAACTCAAGCAACTGCTTATTGAATATACTACTCGTTGAATATGTCTCTCTATGTATCTCTTCAGCTAAGAAAGGCTGTATTGGTGCAAGTCTCTGTAGGATAGCTGTTAACATGCTTGATAGAGTGATATATTTAGAGTCTAAATTGTCGTCAGTTATCTCGGTTTTAGATATATCAATATAAAAAAGAAGGTCAACCTGGCAAAAGTCAAAGAGTAATTGCCAAATCTTTGCGTAATTACTTATTTCGTAGTATGATTCTATCTGCTGAATGCGCTCTCTCGTTGCTAAGATTGCCAACTTATCCTGTTCAAGTAAGACGTTGGTTGCGTCCTCTTCATATTCATCATTAAGAGTTCTATGCTTATCTGCTCCTGTCCTATTTTTCAAGTCTTTTAAGAAATTAACAGATCGTTCCAACACATTTTTAAGTTGCACATATTTGTTGTAATATTCTTTTATTAACGCTTTTAATTGTTGTTTTCCATTTCCTTTAATCGGTATTTCATGTATATCAGGTAGTATTGAGACATGTCGTATTACATCTGCTGGATATTCTTGCATGTATTCTTCACACACCTCAGTCTCCCAAACATGTTCCTCAATATGATGTAGCATAATATGCTTGAAAGGTTGGCTTTCTTTAGATGGGCGACTTAATTGCATTGCAGATGAGAGGATACTCAATTCGCCTAACCATTTTAGAAATGTTGTTTTTGGTAAGAATATCACGTTTTTTGAAGCATCAACAATCGGTTTTTTAAAGTCAGAACCCTCAAGTGTTTGAAGTAGGTTTGAGAAATCGCTTTCAATATATGTTGATTCTTTTCTAAAGTCTTTTGAATGACAGTTGACACAGACTGTATCTGTAGGCAATAATTCTTCTACACTTAATCTGAACCAGTGTTCAGAACCACGGCGAATTGAACTACGGACAGATCTAAGTACCTTCTTATCTGTAATTAGGTCATTGCAGTTATCGCATCGCAGTACAGGAAATGGTACTCCCCATTGTCGTTGTGATGATATGGGCATATCATGGATACTGCATATTTCATTTTGAATAGGTGTTTGTATATCTTCAGGATAATGATCCCAATAATCTTGTGAAGTTGAAACTTCCCGCAGAACATCAGATGATGTATTTGAGAAGAACCAATGGCGATAGGGACGTGAGACAGATGTATTGTCGCAATGTTGACAGTGGAGCTGCTGTTTTTTTTCGTTTTTTGCCTTAATCAAACATTCCCGTGCTTCTAATTCATCGGAAACAAATTGAATTGCGTTGAACAAGTTTAATCCACACAGTATATCGGTTTCCTCTGTGAACCTACCATTTTCATCAAAGATTGGGATTATTGACGATGATGAAACAAATTGTTCATTTATGAAATTTCCGATCTCTGGCATAGTCTTGCATATAGTATAACTTAGGGAATGATGTGCGGGGCACAACGGGATGATGCCTGATAACATTTCATTTTTTTCAGATTGTTCTTCAAGAGAATCATTGACTGACTCAGGAATAATGAAGAATTTTAGGTCTGTTAAGGAAAAAAGCGGGTGTGTTAAACTGCAATCTCTTAGTTTTGAAGGCTGTAATTTTGCAATCGGTTCCGGGAGGTTTTTGCGTTTGGCGTTTGGTTCGGCAAATTTTTTGAGTTGTGGTTCAGAGAATATGACGTACTGCTTCTCATACTCAGTCAACCAAAACGGTACTTTTTCATAGATACCGATTGCTATCGTACCCGCAATTTCCCATAATTGCGATATCGGTAGATGTACAGCGAAATAGACATCAGTACCAAATTCCTCAAAACCGCAATTAAATGGAAACTTCACATAAGTAAATTCAATACTCTTCGTTACGGGTATTGCTGTTTTTCCTGTTTCTAATGGTGAAAAACAGTTTGGACACCAATGACTCAAGCGTAGTTCGTCCTTCAGGAATTTTGAGTCTCGTATTCTATCAAAAAAACTAAATAGTTTAGTTTCGTGGCGTGCTTCCATCATTCTGTCAGAAGATGACCAATCAGCAAAGATTCCAAGATTTATGAGTTTTTGCTGTTGTTTTTTAAGCCGCTGACTATAGATCTGTCTACACCGTCTTCTAAAATTGATGATGTTGGCAGCAGATGAGATATTCTCTTTGATTATGTGTGCTTCCACACTAAATGGGAATGTTTCCCAAAGAGGCGTGTAAGCCACTGTGTGTCCACGCATCATTTCAGTCTTTAAAAATATGTCCTGATACATTTTCCGTCTGAGCGTATCAACATTTAAGGTATCAATAGGTGTCGGCATTTCTCGTATGACGTAAGTTGTTATATCAGAAGCTTTCTCATCAAACGCGTAGACGTTCTGCGTTTTCCACAGTTTGAGTATTTCCGATTCCTTTGAACTCTCTTGTTTGTCTTGAAGTGACTCTACTGTGGATGTTGCTTCTTTAGGAATGTCTTCGGTTCTTTTTGAAGATGTCTTTTTGGCTGTATTCTCTACCTTACTCATATAGCACTATCTATTAGCTTATTGAAAAGAACGGATTTTATTCAGGATAATTTGTAAGAACGGAATAATATATAATGTTCACATGATCAGCATTTTACGTAAGATTATCATAAGAAAGATCAATACCATTGGTGAAAAATCAATTCCAAAATTTCCAGTTAAAGGTCTGATTAAGTTTCTAATAGGTTGAAGTAACGGATCAACCAATTGGCTGGTTATCGTATAGATTTTATCTATGGTTAGATTCCTTGAAGCAAACACTATCCAAGATAGAAACACATTTGCAATCAGAATAAAAACATAAATATCAATCAACAAACGAAGAATAGCCGCAATTGTAGGCATTAAAGTTCCATACCTTTCTCATTCATCGGAATCAAGTTGTTTTGATCGTTCTGTTGCAGCGATTATTGCTCTTGCAAGCGTTGCGCGTAAACCCCCGTTTTCAAGTTCATGGAGACCTGCGGCGGTTGTGCCGCCAGGTGTCGTCACACGATTTTTCAAAATTGCTGGATGTTCAAGCGATTCTGAAAGCATTGTCGCTGCACCTAATACTGTATGGGTTGCCAACGTCTGGGCCTCCTGACGAGGTAAACCGACATGCACACCTGCATCTGCCAACGCCTCTATGAAAAGCGCAACATAAGCAGGCCCGCTACCACTGAGACCTGTGACAGCATTTAAATGCCGTTCCTCCATCACTAACGTAGTACCACAACTCCTAAATAACTCATGAGCAATGTTGATATGTTTCGCATTTGCAGCAGAACCTGCAGTTAATACTGAGACCGCTTCTCCAACAGATGCTGCGATATTTGGCATTACACGCACAATAGGAGGCACACCCACACAATACGATTCTAATGTCTTAGTCGTAACACCCGCAGCAATACTAATAATCCAGTGTGTAGGTGTAAGACTCTTGGCGACCTGCGGGAGGATTCTTGGAACTGCTACAGGCGGAACCGCACAAAGGACGACTTCTGTATTATCTAAGAGTCCTTCTATATTGGACGCAACGTTAACTTTTAGCGCATCACTTAGTTGCGTTACCAAGGCAGTGTCTATATCAGTAATCCATATCTGTTGGGGGGCTAAGGTAGAATCTACGATACTGTTGACGATGATTCCACCCATTTTCCCAACGCCAATTACGCCTAATTTTAGGTTGTCTAACACCATTTAACTCCTATGTAACTTAGTGGACAGTGCTCAGTATTATACAGGTTGCTCATTTCTTATTTCGTTTATGCAAAAATTGCACGACCTATCCTAACAAGGTTTGCCCCTTCTTCAATGGCAACTTCAAAATCACCTGTCATACCCATAGATAGGTACCGCATATCTACATTGGGAGAATCTCCAATCTTTAAATTTTCAGCAAGGGTTCTTAATGATTCAAAAGCGGGACGGTTCTCCTCTGGATTTGTAGTAAACTTACCTATAGTCATTAAGCCACGGACTCGCACATTGCCACAGTTGATAGATTTTTCAATTACGTTTGGCACTTCCTTAGCGTTTAATCCGTATTTACTTTTTTCTCCTGTTGTATTTACTTGTAGTAAAATATCCGTTACGGTTTCTTGTTCTATGGAACGCTTGGAAATTTCTTCTACTAACCGCAAACTATCTACCGAATGAATCAATGAAAACATGCTCAGAGCGGGTTTTACTTTGTTTCTCTGTAGATGTCCAATTAGATGCCACGACAAGGTTCTACCAGATTCATGGGCGTTCAATAGATTCAAAGATAGAGAATTGACTTGATTGAATTTCTGCTGGGCTTCCTGAATACGATTTTCAGCAATGATAGTCGCACCTGCATTAAGGACAATCTCTATATCTGTTACTGATGCCTCTTTGGTTACTACGACAAGTTGAATTGATTCGGGTGAACGTCCACTTTTTCGTGCAGCTTCTGCTATCCGTTGCTTTACATTTGCAAGGTTTTCAGCGATCCGATTCAACTGTCATTTTCCTCCTTTGTGAAATTGTCACCAGTGTCGTTTTCCTCAGTTATTTTTTGAGATTTACGGAATATGCGCGAGAATTTATTGGTCATTTCGCTCCACTTAAACATCATTCCAATGACAGAAATCAGAATACCGAAACTCATTATTCCGATTCCGACTACTACAAGATGCGTGGCTTCAGTGTATACTTGCGTTACTCTGACAGCTGTGGATGTTGCCTTAGATAATTCCTCTTTATACTTACTTGGATGGACGTACCCCCGCAGAATTAATATTAGACCGATTATACCTATCAGGATAGAGGCAACTGCAAAAATGGAACGCATTTTAAAATCCTATAGCAACTGTAAAATGTGTTCAGAGATAGAGCAGATGTCAATCTCTTATATGATACCATTTATTGATTGGTATTGCAAATTTGATTAAGGTAATACCATTTCTATTATTTATTCTCTCATTACCGACTGTTTAGAAATCAAGCGGTGAACGGCACAATCTAA
>CAZURU010000126.1:0-12392 GCA_964623585.1 uncultured bacterium | reverse complement strand
AAAGCACCTCCGAATTATTAAACCCAAAACAAAAATTTCACAAATATATCATATTTTTACCATAACCATTTTACCAAATCTTACCACGGTAAGACATTAGAAATGAATATGTCAAGAATAATTTGCAAGAAATCAAAACTCGATATTACAAAACGTATGGCATTGATTTGCATACCAACCTTAAGAAAGATGAAGCATATTATACTGAGAAATTAGAACTGGAGTTTGATAAAGAATGGAAAAAGGAACGCGAAAAAATGCATGAGGAACAACTATCTCAATATCAATTGATATTCGATAATCACTACATGCAAATCCATTTGGACTTGGAAAAGCGGTTTGTTCTAAGTGTCAGGCAACGTACCTGATGCTGTCATGACTTTCGTCTAATCGTCATCGTCATCATCGTCGTCGTCATCGTCTTCGTCATCATCGTCCTCATCGTCCTCATCGTCATCGTCCTCATCGTCCTCATCGTCGTCGTCATGGTCGTCATGGTCATCATCATGATCGTGATCATCATGGTCGTCGTCATCATCGTCATCAAATCGAAGATTTGGAAAATCTGCTCGGTTTTGTTGGTTTATCCAATCTTTGAAGAGTTGAATTTGTGCAGCAGTCATCGGTGGACCATGGCCTGCAGGAGGCATCCTGCCTGATACCATTTCTTCTACAATATCACTACTGTTGGCATTCCCAGGTATAAAAACTGACTCTCCTTCGTCGTCTCCACGTATAAAACTCTGATATGTTCTGAAATCGAGGCTATCGTATCCATTGGCGTCGTGACAACCAGAGTAAGCACATCTTGCTGTAAGAATAGGTTGAAGATGTAACGCATAAGAGACTTCACCATTTGTTGGAGTGGGTGTTTCTGTTGGAGTGGGTGTTTCTGGTGGAACGTTAGGTGGTGGATTTACGGTAACGGCTTGATTATTTATCCAGTCTCTGAAGGTTTGAATTTCCGCATTGGACAATGGCGGACCTCCTAGCGGCATTCTACCGGAGACGATTTCTTCAATTATATCGCTTGACTGTGCATCACCGGCAATAAAAAGTGGACCGGTATTTCCGCCTGCTATAAATGTTTGATATGAACTCAGATCTATGTTATTCGGTCCGTTTGCGACATGACAACCAGTGAAAGCACATCTTGCTGTGAGGATTGGTAAAAGATGTTGGGCAAAAGTAGTTGCAGCGTTTGACGTTTCAGCAGGAGTCGGTTGTGTGGTAGTCGGTTGTAAATTTTCAGGTGGAGATCCTTCGTTTATTACCCTATCTTGCAGATCCAAGCAGGAAAACAGACACAATATTATTCCTAAGGTTAGTAGGTAAGACTTATGTAATTTCATAACTATTGGGTTTCCTCTCTAATTCCAATGATGATTTAACCAAAATTCTATTCGTTTGACGTCCATGAATTAGACTCAATATAAGTATTCAAAGTTTAGCAATTTTTGTGCCAACTTTTACAACAAGCAGGAAACTATATCTTGGTTGGATAATCTGAACTTTTTGTTCAGAATTTGGACAGGACTGTTCAGAATTTGGATAACGTTGTCATGGCACTAAATCTGCAACAGTATGAGTGGATGCGCTTCTGTCTGTTGGTAGGTTTTTTCTGTGACGTGATCTGAAAAAAACGGTGCGAAAAATGTGTCTGCAATCTCTAAAAACTCAGGCATGTCTATACCCATATAATTGCTTGCCATATCACCACTTTCAATAACAACTTGTCGCAGCTTACTACGTCCAGCGGTTGAAAGGGTGCGTAACGGTCGCAGCATCCGCATGTGATATTTTATGAGAGAAGCAGATACCTGAATTAACCCTTGTAGAAATAGACGATACGTGTCCTCTGCACGATGCCACAACCCTTCCCATGCTTCGTGTGCCTCCCACCAATAAGCGAAATTGTAAAGATCAACTCCGTATAAGTAATCCTCATTCTGCCGCCACATTTCTGGAGGAAGCGGGTTTTCATCATGTTCTTCCTCTATACCGTAACTGTGTCCCAGCGGGTCACGAATCGGATGGGGTGTAACACCGGGAAGATGTCTATAAGACGGAAATGGTATATGCGGACAATACCGATGCCAGTTTACATCAAAAGGGTCTGGTTGTTTGTGCCATTCCATATCTAAAATACCATATCTGCAATTCCATATCTGTACTTCAAAGCTACCTGCCGATGCCGATATAATGGAAACCTGCACTCCTCGCTTCTTGTGGCGAAAAGACATTGCGTCCATCAATAAGTATCGGGGTCTTCATCTGTTTGGCAAGCCTACGGAGTTCTAATCTGTGATAAAGTTCCCATTCTGTCACAAGTATCAACGCATCTGCATCATAAGAGAGTTGGTACACGTCCTCTACAAAGTTGACCTGATTATCGGGCAACGCCTGAGTATCGTGCAATGTTCTTTGCATGTTCGGCATTGCAATAGGGTCGTGAGCGGTAACTATTGCACCTTCAGTGACAAGTTGACAGATAATATCAAGCGAGGGTGCTTCTCGTATGTCATCTGTGTTAGGTTTAAATGCGAGTCCAAGGATACCGATTCTTTTTCCGTGTAACGTCTTTAGAACAGCTCGCAATTTCTCTACGATGCGTTTCCGTTGTTGAAAGTTGACTGTTCGTGCAGCTGCTGTTATCGGCATTTCGTATCCAGTTTGTGCAGCAACACCTAAGAGTGCAGCAGTATCTTTCGGATAGCAGCTGCCCCCCCATCCCACACCTGCCCGGAGGAATCGATGTCCGATCCGAGAGTCAAGTCCGATACCGCGAGCGACCTCTGTCACATCCGCCTCTACCTCCTCACAGAGTCCAGCAATTTCATTGATAAAACTGATTTTAAGTGCAAGAAAAGTGTTTGCAGCGTATTTTATCATCTCTGCACTGTTCGGGTCAGTGGTCATCATAGGCGGTAGATGGTAAGACGCTGGACGTGGTAACCATGAGGGTGGATCAAATGTCTGTTCTAAAATCGGTTTATAGAGCCTTCGCAATGCTTCAACGGCACTGTCGCTGTTTGCACCAACGACGATTCTGTCAGGATAGAATGCACCTTGAAGTGCTAAACCTTCCTGCAGGAACTCTGGATTAGATGTGATAGATACATCCCCCTGAATCTTACGTTGGGAAAAGACTTCATTAACGACTTCTGCTACACGTCTGTTCGTCCCGATAGGCACAGTTGATTTTATGACAAGCGTATAATGTTTATCAGGATCACACGATTGTGCGACTTCCCTTGCAGCATCTTCTACGTGGCGTGTATCCGCCTCTCCACTTTTCTTCGGCGGTGTGCCGACAGCAATCATGATAAGTTCTGCATCCGGCACAACTTCATCAAAACGTGATGTGAAACGGATCGTATCTGCAACATTGTCTATTAGGTCTTGTATGCCGGGTTCGTGAATAGGACTTTCACCTGCATGTAACAGGCTGAGTTTGTTATTGTCTTTATCAACAGCAGCGACATCGTGGTTTAGATATGCAAGCACTACAGCCGTAGTTAGTCCTACATATCCCGTGCCGATAATTGCAACTTTCATATTCTCCTCAAATGGATAGTGTTCGGTGTCTATTATATCACATTATGGAGGATGAATGTTGTAGAAAGATGCACAATCTAACAGAATGTGCTACAGTTTTAAAATCTTAACCTTGACAACCTAACTAAGATATGGTATAATTTTTATAACGGCAGCGCGGGTGTAGCTCAGCGGTAGAGCATCAGCTTCCCAAGCTGAGGGTCGCGGGTTCAATTCCCGTCGCCCGCTTGAACGCTAATTACTAATCCAAGAGGAAATCATGGCAAAAAATAAACGATTAACAAAAGAAGAAATCCAAGAAGATAAATTTATCAACCTCGTCCTATCAAGTTATGAGTTCTTGAAAGACAATGTCAGAACTATATGCATCACATTAGCAGTACTTATCGTCGCAGTCGCTGCATATACTATCTATACACAGAATCAGGAAAAAGAGTATGCTGAAGCATCAGCTGATTTCAATGCCGCAAGAAAAATCTCTAAAGAAGCTGAAACGAACTTTTTTGATACGACTCCCACTGAAGTTACCGAGGATACTGAGGATACCGAGGATACCGAGGATACTGAGGATACTGAGGATACTGAGGATACTGAGGATACTGAGGATACTGAGGATACCGAGGATACCGAGGATACCGAGGATACCGAAGATGAATCGGATGAGCCGGAAGAAAAGAAAGCATCCTTAGAAGATTCAGAAGAAAAACTGATAGCATTTTTAGATAAATACCCTAATGTTACTTATACTGATAAAGCAAGATATAATTACGCCAAAAATCTCTATTATCAGGGCAAATATTCCAAAGCACGCGATGAATTTGAGAAGGTGGTTGAAACACATCAACCGGAGAATGAGATATACGCATTTTATGCACAGAAGGCTGTCGGCAACTGCTACGAGCAGGAGGGGAAATACAAAGAAGCAATCGCCGCTTATGAAGAACGCGAATTTCCAAAAACCACGCAACTACCCCAGGAAATACGGCAATATGTGCTTTCAAACGCAAAACTGAATCAAGCACTCTGTTACGAAAAAATAGATGCTCCAGAAGACGCAAAGGCAGCATATAAAGAAATTATAGATGATTTTAAGCAGTCTCGTGAGATCGCAATCGAGAAAGAAAGCAAAAACTTGATCAAAGAAGCAAAAGAGGTACTCAAAATCATTGAGGATCCACTCGACCTTCAAAAAGCCGAAGCAATGGAAGCAGAACAATTCTACTATAAAGCACTTGTGAAATACACCGATACAATCCGAACCTATAAAGTCCAGAAAGATATAAAAGGTGGATTGCCGAAAGATATCCGAAAACGTATCAGTAACTTTGAAGATGTATCAACGGTGTTTTTGACAAATATACAAAGTGCACGCGCCAATGAAGAAGCGGATTCCCTCTATTTTCTGGATGACTATAATGCTGCTATAGAATTTGAAAAGTTCGGATTTAGCAGAGAACTTTATGAAACGGCTCTCCTTAATTATAACCGTCTGGCTGCTATTGGAAAAGGAGGAGCAGATGAGTAAACACAAGACATTTAAGCCCCCTTCTAACACAAGTATTGTACGCAATCTGACTTGTTCACTGTTCGCTATACTACTATGCGTTACCGTTTTTATGCCCTTTGCTGTAGAAGCTCAACTTGAAGGGCGAATTGCTTATGCAGTTTCAGGCTTTAACGAAAGGCTCGGTAGATCAGATTTTGATCTATACATGACAACTTTTACTAAAAAGGAAGATTTTGAGACAATCGCGTTGAACCATTCAGGATTGTATGCAGTGTGGGGACCTAAGGATAACACGTTATACTTTGTTCAATATGTTGGCACTGAATCACATATCTTTTCTATTGATGTGACTAAACCGAAGAAAAAAACTCAACTTACTCCCATTGGTGGTCACTACCGCTTTCTTGCAGTTTCACCTAACGGTAAAAAACTTGCATTCAACGGATATACAAATCAACAACTACAACAGGATAACCAAATCTGGATACTTGACCTTGATACCGGTGAAATGGAAACGGTCACCTCTATTCCACATTTTGGGAGGACGTTCTTCTTTTATGGCATCTCTTGGGGACCTCAAAGTAATAGATTGGTATTTTCATTGGAAAGATCCGGCGGGCTAGAACAACTTTACCTTGTGGACATTGAAACACAAGAAATAGAGGTGTTGACTGAATCCAATATTGATTATTATCCAGTATGGTCACCAGATGGACAAAAGATCCTGTTCCGTAGGTGGAACAGAGAATTCGACACATTGCTGACAATTGATGTGGAAACAAGAGCAATTTCACCCCTATTCACCGTAGATAAACAGACGTCAATGTGGACAGATTGGTCCTATGATGGAAAATCAATCATCTTTTCGCGATGGGGGGTATTCTACCTTTATGATATTGAAGATGACAAAGCAAAAGAACTCTTTCAAGTAGAAGGGGGCATCTTCGCAATTTCTTGGTGGCGGCAGGAGGAGCTAACTGTAGAACCTAAACTGAAGTTGGCAACAACATGGGGACATGTCAAAAACAACTCCAGATAATACGATAAACCACGGTTAAACCGATGTTACCTAATGTAGAAAAAGCCTTAGAATACGATAAAGTCAGAGAAATTCTCATCATGCATACCGCTTCTCAGTTAGGAAAAGCACGTGTTGATAACCTCGCGCCTTACGATACACTTGATGCCGCACAGCACCAACTAAAATTGTGTTCAGAGGTAAAATCATTTCATCAACAGTGCGGAGGAATACCATTAGAAGGTCTCATAGACGTCAGTACAGAACTTCAACATGCCTCTAAAACAGCATCTATCTTAACACCTGAAGAATTGCTAAATGTTGCAAAAGTAGCCAAACTTCCATCCCGCATCAAGAAGAAATTCAGACGCGAAAACTGTGATCAACTTAACAACCTAAGACAAATTATAGAATCTTTGCCAGTATTTGATCAACTTGCTGACTCTATTTGTTACTGTATCAGCCCAGAAAAAGCAGTGCTTGACCAAGCAAGTCCAGACTTACGTTCCATCCGCCGTAAAATGATAAAGATTCGTGACACTATACATCAGAAATTAGAAGCGATCCTCCGATCTCCTGATTACGAAAAATCAATACAAGAATCGGTCATCACTTCCCGAAACAACCGTTTTGTCATACCGATCAAACAGGATGCGAAAGCCTTTTTCAAAGGTGTTGTACAAGGACAATCTACCAGCGGGGCAACCTACTTTATGGAACCGCTGTCAATAGTTGAGATGAACAATGCACTTCACGAAGCAACAGAAGCAGAACAACGCGAAATACAACGGATACTCTTAGATTTAACGAATCACCTACGAGAAGAACTTACCTATTTTGAACTTGCCATTAACATACTAGCGGAACTCGATTTCCTAAAGGCAAAAGCACTGTTGAGCATAGACCTAAACGCTGTCGAACCAAAATTAAATACAAAGGGAACTCTTAATCTACTAAAAGCACGACACCCGCTGCTTGTATGCCAAACGCGGGCAAATAAACATGCCAAAAAACAGAAAGTAGACGAATTGGATAACACAGAACAACCGACTGATGTTGTCCCTACAAATGTTCATATCGGAGATAAATTCAAGACACTCGTTATTACAGGACCCAATACGGGCGGTAAAACAGTCGTCCTCAAGACTGTAGGATTATTGAGTTTGATGGCACAGTCAGGTTTGCATATACCCGCAGCACACGGCAGTGAACTCCCTATTTTTGATAACATTTTTGCGGACATTGGGGATGACCAGAACATTGAACAGAACCTCAGTACATTTTCCTCACATATTACAAAAATCAGTAAGATGCTAAACACAATTGAAAATGATGAAACGGCACATACATTGGTGTTATTAGATGAAATCGGCGCAGGGACTGATCCAACAGAAGGCACAGCACTCGGTATCGCTATCCTATCATGGCTAAGCGAAAGGAATGTCAGCACAATCGTTACGACTCACTACGGGGCACTTAAAGCCTATACGCATAGACACAACAAGATGGAAAACGCTTCAATGGAATTTGACTGGAATACATTACGTCCAACCTACCGATTGAAAATAGGGGTGCCTGGTAGTAGTAACGCTATAAAGATCGCCGAACAACTCGGGCTCCCACAATCAATCCTTACCGATGCTGAAAATCAATTGGGTAATAACAACCTCGCTGTGGAAGACCTGCTAATTGAATTACAACACACACAACAGCAATTGGATGTTGAACGTGAACAACTCAAGAAAGAGACACGACTGACTGAAATAGAACAGCATAAGTATAAACACCTTATTCATACATTTAATGCAGAACAGGAAACACGACAACAGCAGGCAGAAAATGAAGCTTATGAAATCATAGCAACGGCACGAAAAACAGTAGACAATGTCGTTGCTGATATACGAAGAGAACAAGCCTCTAAAGCAAGCATCCGAGAAGCATTTTCCAAAATAGAAAACGCAAAAAAACAACGCATACCTGAACCTCCCACAGAAAAACCAAATAAAACCGAATCTAATGGTAACACCATTGTTAATAACAACGTTAATGTAGGCGACAAAGTGCGGATTATACAGATAAATCGTTTTGGGCAAGTTACTGCTATCAATAAACAGAGCAATACCCCTTTACAGGTTCGTGTTGGTGCCATGCTGATGGAACTCTCCTACGATAAAATTGATAAAGTGATACCAAGAAAAGAATCTCAACACATCGCAGACTCTGTTTTAGAAATTCAATACAACAAAGCAAGCTCTATCAAAGAGGAACTCTCAATTCACGGAATGTTTGTCAAAGAAGGGATTGATATTGCCGATAAATATCTGGATGATGCATATCTTGCAGGATTAATAAGTGTCAGGATTCTACACGGAAAGGGATCGGGTGCTTTACGGAGCGCAGTCCATAAAACATTACAAGAAAACCCTCACGTTGTTGATTTTCAGTACGCACCGCATAGTGAAGGCGGTGAAGGTGTAACAGTCGTTAAATTCAAGGAATAGATGTCCGCCTGAAATTTGTATCTACAATCAACTATTCACGTATAGATTTAAGGGTGAACTCATGGCAGCAAAATATAGTATTCCACCAGAAATAATTGAAGAGGTCCGGAGTCGTAACAATATCGTTGACGTGATATCGGAGTGTGGTGTTGCGCTGAGGCAAGTTGGTAACAACCATAAAGCACTCTGTCCATTTCACGAAGAAAAGACTCCCTCTTTCTCGGTGTCCTCAGATAAGCAGATATTCTACTGTTTTGGGTGTCAAACTGGCGGTAATGTCTTCAAGTTTTTGGAAAAACATGAGGGTAAAAGTTTCATTGAATCCGTTGAATGGCTTGCGAATAGGGCACATATAACGTTGCCAGCACGGGATCCAGAATACAGCGCACGTCAAAAACGTATCAATGATCTCAGTGAACTCAACAAATTTGCTGTCAAATACTATCACGAACTCCTACGGACTGGACAGCCCAGCCAGCATGCCCGTGAATACCTAAAAACTCGCGGGATTAACACAAAAACGACAAACCTATTCCAATTGGGATATGCAAAAACACAGCGGAATGACTTCGTAAAAGCTGCACAGCAGGAAGGGTGGACAGCTGAGCAGTTAGTTGATGTTGGACTCATAAAGAACGAGGATAAAGGTCCACAAGACCGATTTTGGAATCGTCTTTTATTCCCGATTCATAATGAAAGAGGGATACCTGTCGGTTTTGGTGGCCGCGCACTCTCTGACGAACATCAACCGAAATATCTGAACTCACCCGGAACTGACCTATATAACAAAAGCAGAATTCTATATAATCTGGACAAAGCACGACAAGCTATAGCAAGAAAAAAGTCCGCCATTCTTGTAGAGGGATATATGGATGTGTTGATGCTACACCAACACGGCA
The DNA here is from genome assembly GCA_964623585.1 of uncultured bacterium. Taxonomy (GTDB): domain Bacteria; phylum Poribacteria; class WGA-4E; order WGA-4E; family WGA-3G; genus MSPOR6. The sequence continues at coordinate 2,909 of CAZURU010000126.1, read as the reverse complement.
TAGAAAATGTAATAGCAACGTCTGGAACAGCATTAAGCGAAGAACACGCAGCACTGCTAAAACGTTACACCCCTGAAGTTGTCATCGTCTTTGATGGAGACGCAGCCGGTTTGCAGGCTGCACAACGGGGATTGCATAGACTCATTGCTGAAGAGATCCGGGTCCGTATTGCATTGATGCCGAAGGGAGAAGATCCAGATTCCTTCGTCAAAGAGAATGGTACTTCGAGTTTTACCGAACGCATCGACAGATCAATGAACCTGATAGAGTTTCAAATACAAGCTGCGGTTCAAGAAGAGAATATCAGACGTCCTGAGGTCATAACGCGCGTGGTTAAAAATATAAGTGAACTCCTTGTGAATATCAAGAACAGAGTCGAACGGGCAGAATATGTAAAATATGCAGTCAGGGAACTCAATGTAGATGAAGGATTAATCTGGCGGGAATTGCGGGATTTAGGCTTGAAAAAAACCCCTACTACAGCCCGCCATAGACCTGTAAACAAGACACCCGTAAGGAAATTGACTGCACGCGAACAAATTGAACTCCAATTTATCCAATCTTTACTACAAGTGCCGGAATATATCCCAGCCGTAAAATCTGTATTTGACTATAATGATATTTCGCAACCCCACCTTGCAAAAATTGCAGAAATGCTTTGGAAAGCAAGCGAAAACGGTGCTACTGTTGAAACGCAACATATCCTTGATAATTGTGAGGACGAAAAACTAAAAAGTGCTATTACAAGACTACTTATAGAAGGGCAAGCGATCTCAAACCATGCTACCATAATTGAGGGATGTCTCAAGAAACTGAGAAATTATATCTACCAAGATGTTGAACAACGTTTCCGTTCTAACGTCTTTTCTGAAGCAGATGATGATCTTCTTGAAAAATTTAAGGAACTGTTAGAACTGTCAGATCAAAGACGCGCATATTCTCAGAAACAGGTCATCCAACTGCAACAGAACACAGAACATACAGATGTAGCGACAGATACATCCGGAATTGCTAATGACATCAAATAGGAGACTCACAGAATGCATAAGGCACATACAGACACATCCACTATCAAGTTTAAAAATGTTTCTTCTGTAGGAGCGATCTCCGAATCGCGACTTTACGGAGTGATAGCCGGGAATCTGCCAGAATCATGTTAACTGGCCCCTACAAATCAAAAAGGAGAGTTTACTTGTGGACTTTGGAAATACGCACCCATCCGAATTTAATGAAACCTACGAACCGGATCAAGCTGAGTTTGATGAAGCAATTGATTTACCCCCCGGGGAAATCAGTGAACGCGAAGATTCAATTAAACACTATCTGCGCAATATAGGTAAAATTCCGTTACTAGACAAAGATAAAGAAATTGAATTGTCTCAGCAGATAGAACTGGGTTTGCGTCAAGCACAAGAAGCAACATTTGCAACGCGTTTAGCGGTCATTGAAATACGTAAACTGCTATATAAAATCATCATCGCGAAAAAACGGGCATCTGATATTGTTGGTATAGTAGTTAAAAGCAATTCAACTCGTGAAAAGGAGCGGAAACTTCAGGATAAAGTTGAAAAAGCAATGCGCGTCATTGAATCCTTAGAATTGGAATATCTGACAACACTCAATGAAGCCAGAAATAATGGGACGAAGGAAGACACGGCGTTTGTAGAACTTCAAACTGTCGGAAAACATGCAACTTTTGTCAAGCATCTTGAACAATTGAAAATTGACAGGGAAGAAATTAGTAAAATTTCTGGACTGGTCAAAGAAGTTGAGCGTAACATTAGTAATAGAGAAACTGAAATTCAACAACTTCAAAAGCAACATAATCTACCAGCATCCTGCTTCAACGGTACACCCAATCCTAAAACCCGTAAGTTCAAAAACAAGGCAGCAAAGCAGGCATATATAGATATCATCCGGTATCAACGCGAAATTCAGCAGTATATAAAAACCATCGGCATGCCGCGGGATACGCTGCAGTCTATTACTAATCAGATTTCTATCGGGGAAGACAACGCTGAAGCTGCCAAAAACGCAATCGTTGAAGCAAACCTACGTCTAGTCGTTAGCATCGCTAAGAAGTATCGTAATCAAGCACCGGAACTTGATTTCCTTGACCTTATTCAAGAAGGTACCATCGGGTTGATGCGTGCAGTTGATAAGTTTGATTATCAGCGAGGCTATAAGTTCAGCACCTACGCAACATGGTGGGTACGACAGAGTATCACACGGGCAATTGCTGACCAAGGACGCACAATCCGTATTCCTGTCCACATGCATGAAAGAATAAATAAACTCAGACGGACAGAACGTTCACTCCTTCAAGAATTAGGACGGAGACCAACGCCAGAAGAGATCGCAGAAGATATGGGAATCCAACCAGAGAAAATTAAAGAAGTACAGCGGAATATACCGGAAACTGTATCATTAGAAACCCCCATCGGAAACGATGACGACGATAGTCAATTAGGCGACTTTATTGAAGATGTTAGTGTCCTATCACCCGCAACAGAAGCTGAACTGAGCATACTCAAAGAACGAATTCAAGAAGCTCTAGCAGACCTATCCGAACGTGAACGCGAAGTGATCGTGTTGCGATTCGGTATTGAACACGATTCCGTGAAACCGTTGTTATCGGAAACTACACGGAATAGAATCGCTGCACTCTGTATTACAACCGGTTATCCCAAAACACTTGAAGAGGTAGGGGAGGTATTTGAAGTAACTCGGGAACGTATTCGGCAAATCGAAGCCAAAGCACTCCGCAAACTCCGCCACCCAATACGCAGTTACCGTCTACGAGGGTTTTTAGAATAAACGTTCTAAAAAATCTAATACCACTAATGTTGAAATCACTACTTATCAGCGGCTGTTGTGAGTTCAATTGCGGTGCCTGTCTCGGAGGATTT
>CAZURU010000125.1:0-12393 GCA_964623585.1 uncultured bacterium | reverse complement strand
GTGCCTCTACACGACCTACGCAAATGGTATATTATAAAGTAGAAATGGTATTATACCAATTCTATTAAAAATAGCGGTATCCTAAAGGAACAAACATGGAAGACCTATTGGCTGCACGCCTGCAGATGGCAATGTCCCTTGCATTCCACATTATCTTCGCTTCCATCGGTATTGCAATGCCTCTGCTAATGGTCATTGCCGAAGGACTATGGCTGAAGACAAAGGATGAAACCTACCTCACACTTGCCAAGAAATGGTCTAAAGGCACTGCTATCATGTTTGCAGTAGGTGCAGTATCTGGGACTGTCCTCTCATTTGAGCTCGGGTTATTGTGGCCCACTTTCATGGCACATGCGGGACCCGTCATCGGTATGCCATTCTCTTTAGAGGGACTGGCATTCTTTATAGAAGCGATCTTTTTAGGGATTTATCTATACGGCTGGGAACGTGTTCCAGATAAAATCCATTGGCTATCAGGTATGATGGTGTTGTTAGGTGGGATGTGTTCTGGTATCTTTGTCGTTACAGCGAATGCTTGGATGAACACACCTGTAGGGTTTACTTACGAGAACGGTGAATTTACGAATATTGACCCTATCGCTGCGATGTTAAATCCATCATCATTCACGCAGGCACTGCACATGACTTTAGCCGCGTTTCTTGCGGTGGGATTTGCTGTTGCTGGTATTCACGCCTATTTCCTTAGACGCGATCCGGATAACCCTTTCCATAGAAAAGCGTTCGCGATTGCTTTGAGTGTGGGTGCCGTTTTCTCAATACTACAACCTATTTCAGGCGATCTCAGTGCAAAACGACTTGCAAAACATCAACCCATTAAACTTGCGGCAATGGAGGGACAGTGGGAAACTGAACGTGGTGCACCACTGCGCATAGGCGGGATACCGGATGAGGAAGCAGAAGTTACACGATATGCCATAGAAATTCCCAATGCTCTCAGTTTCTTAGCACATTCCGATTTCAACGCAGAAATTATGGGACTCAAGGATGTACCGCCCGAAAACCGTCCACCTGTCGCTATAGTACACTATGCGTTTCAGATTATGGTTGCTTGCGGTTTGGTAATGATGGTTGCAGGTATTCTCGGTGCATGGTTAACTTGGAAACGCAAAGCATTACCAACACACAATTGGTATCTAAAGTTCGTTACAGTATGCACGCCGCTTGGATTTATCGCAATAGAAGCAGGTTGGACAGTAACTGAAGTCGGTAGACAGCCGTGGGTCATCTACGGCTATATGCGTACGGCAGATGCTGTGACACCCATGCCAAATCTCATCGTGCCATTCTTATGTTTCACAGTATTATACATCTTCCTCTCCATCATTGTTGTCATCCTATTGCGACGTATCATCTTCAAAGGGTTGTAGTGTTGTTTCTATTAGATTTTCTGTCATTACGAGTTGTTAGAATTGAAACAGAGAACGGCGCAATCCAACAGTACAATAACTTTACGCACCTATTCCCAGCTAAAGCACTTGACATCCACAACGAATTATGATAGACTTATATTAGACTTACTGATATAAGTGGAAGCGGAAAAGGAGGAAAACCATGCCAGTTACATCAAAAGAATGGGTGCATGATGCTGTTGAGAAGTTACCTCATCCTGAAATTGAAAAACTAAAGAGTTACTTGGAACATCTCATCTGTAAATCGCAACACTCAATTGAAGGTTTCGGTGATCCGCATGACTTACCGAACTTAGAACCAAAGGGACAACCTAAACAAATCTTGGAAGCTATTAATAAATCGCACCAGGTGACAATAGAAGACGCAGAAGCGTTACTTCAATCAATTGAAGAAGGGAAAATCCCAATTCGCTTTAATAAGGAAGCTGCTGATTACTATGCAACGATGAAAAGTCACGCTGAACAACAGGGAACGCATTTATCTGAAAATGACCTTTGGATAGCTGCAACTGCTATTGCACTCAATGCTATCCTTGTTACTGCGGATTCAGACTATCAAAGGATTATTGAGTTTGGGTTAAAACTTGAAGATTGGACAAACTGACTTATCTAAACTTGTTAGAATCGGTGTAATGAATTTTCGGCTACGCAGCATCGACATATTCTTCATTTGCTCTTTTCACAAGCGCGTTCATATAAGCAATCGTATATGCGGTACCAACCCGATGGTCACCTGCCATACTCGGGATATGGTCTGGTATCATCACGCCATTGAAATCGACTTCACGTAAGACTTTAGCGACATCATACATATCCTGATAGCCATTATCTACAAATGTTTCTACGAAGTGAGGTAACGGTTTGTCGACATTACGGAAATGTACCTTGAAGATTTTATTTCTCTCACCGAAATAGCGGATAGACTCCAGCACATCTTTTCCCATTAAGTCTCCACCCTCTAGCCAGCATCCGACGCAGAAGCACATGCCAACGTTCGGACTGTCAGCGATTTCCAGGGCGCGTTTATAGCCTTCAAAACTACTGAAAATACATCTGGGTATCCCCGCGAGGTTCAGTGCCGGTGGGTCATCAGGATGAATACCGATCATCACGCCTGCTTCTTCTGCTACAGGTGCAGCTTGTTTGATGAAATAGGTATAGTTTTCCCATATATCCTCTTCAGAAAACTCACGTCCATGTGATAACGGGATTTTATACCTGTTTCCACCCCAATGTCCTTCTTGTGCTTTCTCCAGATTGAAGGCACGCGCACTTGCGCCACCCCGAGTTGTCTCGCGTTCTGTACTCCAAATACCGTTTCCCATGTGTGCATAAGTCGTATAGGGGATGCCTGCTCTGCCGAGGTCGCGTATATACCGTTTATACTGTTCAATCTTGGCATCACGGTTTTCTAAGTTAAGGACGATACCATCCTGGTTATGAACATCGCTGTTGCCAAACCCGTATATTTTCAAACCCGCGTTTTCAAAAATCTCTCGTCGACTCATAAAATAGTCGTAGTTTGCGTTTGCACCATTCGTCCAAAGAACGACATACTCAACATCCATCTGTCTTGCAAATGCTAAGTCTGCCTCACTCGGTTCAGGGGACATCTGTGCTGTAACCTTCATCCCGGGTGCAATATTTTCCAGTGGATTATTCTTTGCCATTTTGTGTGTCTCCTGTCATTTTCGGTTGAATGTGCTAAGTAGTATATACTTCTTAGCACATTCTCTCGTTAAAATCTACTCGTCATCCATTGCCTCATCCTTAAGACGATATAGTTCTGCTGTCAGTTCCTTTACAACATCAGCATATTCTGGATCGTTGTAAACACTACACATTTCATTCGGGTCTTTTTCAAGATCAAAGAGTTCCCATTCGGGTTCCTTCGGTTCATTAATTGAACCAGAGGTGCCGAGTGCTTCACCATAGTAGTAGATGAGTTTATAGCGAAGTGTCCGTATACCGTAATGTGCTGGAACATAATGATGTGAAAGGTGCATCCAGTAGCGATAATACATAGATTCTCGCCAATCATCTGGCACATCACCTTCCAGTACAGGACGAAGGCTTCTCCCCTGCATATCTTCAGGTATATCCAATCCAGCATAATCCAACCACGTTTCAGCGAAGTCAATGTTCAGCGATAGTGCATTTGTAGAACTTCCAGCCCTAATAGCCTTTGGATAACGGACAATAAACGGCATGCGTAGCGATTCCTCATACATGAACCGTTTGTCATACCAACCGTGATCTCCTAAGAAGAATCCTTGGTCAGAAGTGTAAATCACCATCGTATCATCGGCGGCACCATCTTCATCAAGATAATCAAGCAGTCTACCAACATTGTCATCAATAGAAGCGACACAACGTAGATACTCTTTGATATAACGTTGATACTGCCAGTTTGCCAACTCTTTTTCAGATAAACCTTCAGGTGGAGGACCGAATTTCTCTATCTTCAGGTCTCTGTCATTCATGTGTCCGAAGACGCGCATTTTTGCTTCCTTCGCTGCATTTGAGCGATTAGCATAGTCATCAAAGAAGTTATCAGGCATCGGTACATCTTCGTCTGCGAACATGTGGAGATGCTTTTCGTCCGAATCCCAGGGTCTGTGCGGTGCTTTGTGGTGTGACATCAGAAAGAAAGGTTTATCTCGGTCTCTGTTTTTCAGCCACTCCAATGAGAAGTCGGTGATAATGTCGGTTGCGTAACCTTCGTGTTTGGTTCTGCCGCTCTCTTCAATCATAACCGGATCATAATAATCGCCTTGACCGGGTAGGACATTCCAGTAGTCAAAACCTGTTGGGTCAGCATTACCACCGTGCCCAAGATGCCATTTCCCAACCATTGCTGTCTGATAACCGCCTGCTTGTAGCATCTTTGCAACATTAGGTTTTCTTCCATCAATTGGATCGCCTAATGTCTTTACGCCATTTAGATGACTGTGTTTACCTGTCAATATATTTGCACGGCTTGGTGTACAGATAGAATTGACACAGAAGCAGTTCTGTAAGATCATACCGTCATTCGCGATACGATCAAGATTTGGTGTTTGATTGATACGACTACCATAACAACTCATCGCATGTGAGGCATGGTCATCGGACATTATAAATAGAATATTGGGTTTACGCAATTGTCTCTCCTTTATTTGCGACCTAAGTTTAATCCTATTTCGCTTTTATTTCTTCCCATGCACGACTATACTCTTGCATGAATTCTCCAGGATCAATAATCCACTCAAGAGTCTCCATTCTGTCAGCGGATGGATAGATATATTCCTGTTTTTGACGATTTTCAGGTAAGTGTTCTTTTGCTGCAGGAACGCATGTACCGTATTTGGTGAACTCTGTGATCTTTGCGTTGACTTCAGGACGAAGTAGATAATTAATAAACTTTTCAGCGAGTAGCTTGTTTTGAGTAGTTTTGGGTATACATACATTGTCTATAAACTGACTGGAACCCTCTTTGGGTATAACATATCTAATCGTTGGCAGCTGTTCTGCGGCACGGATTGCATCCCCACTCCATGAATGCGCCAAGGCAACTTCCTTAGAAATAAGAATGTCCTGTGTCTCGGAATCATACCTTTTTAAGAGGGGTTTCTGCTCAATCAACTTCTCTTTTGCCTGTTGAAGTTGATCAGGATCCGTTGAATTAAAACTATATCCAAGCAGTTTTAGTGTTGCACCGATCACTTCACGTCCGTCATCAAGCATGCTGAATTGTTTCTTATATTTTTCATCCCAAAGGACTTGCCAACTATCAGGATCTGGCGATACTACGGACGAGTCGTAAGCAATACCGGCTGTTCCAAATGTATATGGTACAGAGTGTTTATTCTCAGGATCAAAGTATTTACCCAGAAAGTCAGCACTGATGTTCTTAAAGTTTGGTATATTGTCCCGTTCTAATTCTGCTAACATATCCTCTTTTGCCATTATAGAAACCATGTAATCGGATGGCATAATGATGTCATAACCTGTTGCACCAGCATGTATTTTCGCGAGTAGGTCTTCGTTACTGGCGAATATGTCAACAACCACTTTCACACCAAATTCGTCTTCAAAACCGGTTCGTATCTCTTCACTGACATATTCTGCCCAAGTGAAGATATTCAACTGTTGCTCTTTATTTCCACCACATCCACTAACGCAATAGATCAGTAATATAACGCCGATGATGAAGTATCTTTTTAATTGCTTCCACCAAATTGAATAAGTGTTAGAAAAATCCAGCATGTCTTGCTCCGATAGGTAGTTGAGTTCGTAACTGCACACGGAGTGTGCCTACTACTATTAAATGAGAAATTGACAAGAGACTTAATATATGCTAATTTAGACAAGGGTTCTGAATGTTAAGACGACTCGGTTTCCAGACCAGCTGCCTTCCAGCCTCGGAAACCACCTGTTAAGACTGATACATTCTGGTAACCCATGTTCTTTAATGTATGTGCAGACAGTGTAGCACGCGTTCCACCACCACAGTATGTGACGATGTGTGTATCTTCTTCAGGTGCGACATCATCTATATCAAGTTCAATATAGCCGCGGGGGAGTGACACAGCATTTGGTAAATGTTCTTCTTCGTAATCGGGTTCATCTCGTACATCAATCAGTATGACAGAATCACCAGCATCTGTAAGTTCATCTGGCGAGATTTGTCCGACATTTTCTTTTGCCTCAGCAACCAATTCATCAATTGTTTTTAATGGCATCGTTGTCCTCCAAAGTTTCAACATAGAAAGGTTATTCAAAAAGTGCGTCAAGAAACGTGCAATCTTCTATACTATTAGTCTTATTGACAACCACTTTTGAAACCTCTGTAATATGAATAGCATAACATGAATAAGGGAAAATGTCAAGCGTTGTAAATTGAATGAATGAATGAATGAATGAATGAATGATGTATGTTTTGGAAAGAAGCACAATATAACAGAATGTGCTACAAAGAAAGGCACAATATAACAGAATGTGCTACAATAAAGCGACATTCTCAATTAGAAATGGTATTAGTTTCTGGGTAATAATTTATGAGGAAATTATGGAATTGTTAAGAAAATCTGTTCAGGCTCAAATTGATAAAGATAGAATTGGGAGTCCGGTCTTCTTAAGAGGAATTTTAAACATAATAGATAATCAGAGCAATCTCCTGCTGCCAACTACCGAACTTGTTTCACTTGCTAACGCCTGGATTCCATCAGTTCCGCAAAAAGTGCATGCAACAGGAGAAGTAGATGGAATACAAGTCACGACTATGATACAGTATGCAAACGGACAGATGGCTTTGCTATCGGTGAATCGTGTTGACACTGAAACGACAATAGATATTATGTTGGTTGGAAACAGAGGGGTCATCTATCATGAAACACCTATCGGTAGACACTCCTCAAGTGGAACGCCACTTGAATTACGTGGTGAAGGCGAATTGTCAGAAGTCATTTCAAGGTCACTCGCCAGCGGACAACCTATTATAGTTGAGGGGTAAGCATGCATAACAGTGAAAAATATGGGGTCTTGCTGCTCGGAGGACATCGGACACACCAAGAAAACTATGCCCACCTTTTTGCCAATGATCCACGATGTAAATTAATTGCCTTCGCTGATGAACACGATGCACCAAGCGAACGTGTAGCGTTAGCGCGTTCACTGGCAGCAGAATTAAACCTACCCTTCATAGACAATCTTCAAGATGCATTAACAAGGGATGATATACACATTGTCAGTCTCTGTACTGAAGTGGAAAGACGCGGACGAGTGGGAGCGAAGTGCGCTGATGCTGGAAAACATGTTTACCTTGACAAACCGATGGCACTAAATCGTAAACATGCAAATCAGATTGTTACTGCAGTTGCAAAAAGTAGTGTGCGCACCCAGATGTTCAGCAATATACATAGTAGCTGGGCACGGACGGTTAAACAAGCATTAAGGAGTGGTAGAATTGGAGAGCTGAAAGCGATTCATTGTGATGTCATGTTTGCTAAAGGACATCCAGGAAGTGCCCCCATCGGTAAAAAACGGATACAGAATCCGAATTTAGAACGTTATAGTTTTGTTGAAGCAAAACCTGAAATGTTTGACATCGGGGTTTATGCCGTTTCTATGGTCAATTGGCTGACGCAGAAACGTGTGAAGAACGTGTTTTGCGGAACCGCGAATTATTTCTTTAAAGAACATTACGATTGTGATTTAGAAGATTTTGGTGCAATGGTTCTGACGTGTGAAGATGGAATTACTGCAACAATTGCTGCAGGTAGATACGGTTGGCAAAGTCATCCTCAAGGCGGAATCCGGAAGGTTCATCTTGTTGGTACAGAAGCAACCTTGACCTTTGATGCATCATCAAATCGACTGGAAGTGTTTGCTGCAGAACCAGCCTTTGAACCACCGTCACCTCATCCGCTTGATCCGATGGGTATGTGGAGTAGTACAACTGCAGAAACAAGCATGCGTCCAAAACAGCACTGGATTGATATCCCCCTTCATGATGACGGACTTGATGATGGATATGATGACAGACAGCGGGAGTTTAGTGCATTTGTTGACTGTATTGAGAACGGTATTGAAAGTGAGATGAATGCTGAAATCGCAGCACACGCCGTTGAAATCATCTGCGGGGGATACGCATCAGCTGCAAGTGGTGAATTAAGGGACCTGCAGTAAAAATCATAATCCTGATTGGCACTAACCTCTTACACCCATTGCCTCAAGCTGCGCAATTTGTTGCAACCAAGATTCACGGAGTTCGGGAGAGTACTCCATCGGGAGTAGTGATTTTCGGGTGCAATTCAAGAACGCCTGAAGAATCTGATAGCGACGTATAGGTCCGATATTGGGCAGAATTCTGTCAGAGATCACATCTGCGATTTCGTCTACAGACAGCGCACCTTCACGGGACTTAGCAGCTTCAAGGTCGGCACGGAGGGAGGCAAAACTTGCAGCAGAATATCCTTCTGTCAGAACAAGCATGTGGTCAAAAGTTTCGTGCGGTATTTCACCTTTGTAGACATTCTTCAGTGTCCACCGTAGAAACGTTTCCCGGTCTTCACCTGTTGGATCAAGAACTGGAATGACAATATCGCCAACTCTTCCTTCTCTACGGAGGTCTGGGGATAAATTGTATATGCGTGCAGTCATCAGAAGCCACGTAATGTTTCCTCTCAACTGTGGGTCGGACATCATCGCTTGAATCTTGCCTGTTAACCTGCGTTCTGTCGCGTGTGCATCTCTACCGACCTGACCAAACTGCGTATCAGCTTCATCAACAAAAATCAGCACGTTAACCAACGCCATCAGCAAACGTCGAAGTCGTTCAAAGATGACATCCGTCTGTCCGAACCACATACTACGGATGTTCTTTAGCACAAGCACAGGTATATCAAGTTCACCGGCAAGTCCTTCAAAGATGAATGTCTTACCACTTCCGATTGGGCCGCATACACTTAATCCGGAGATTGAGTCTTTCCCTGTTGTCGTGATACGAGGGATTATTTGGTCTTTCAAAAACGTAATAAGTTTACGGTTTCCAACAATATCTTTTAGTGCATGAGCGGGTTTCTTAATCTCAACAACATCTTCACCTAACTGTGCCTGAATAAATTCTGATACCTTCTCAATAACCCGTTCTGGACGTAGTTTCTCGCCAGAATAACAGGCGGATACGAGTAGTTGACGCAATGCTTGAATAGATAAACCCGCTGTTAATACTGCCAATTGAGATTGACTGCCCCAGAGATTGAGTTCTTTGTTTGTCGGTTTCTGTTTTCTGTTGAACCAAGAGATAAAATGACGTCTTGCTTCTACTTCGGGGGATGGTATCTCTACATCAACGACTTGTGGCAGACGAACGACGCGTGAATTGACCAAGCTTTTAGATTCTGATATGAATACGACCGTATCAGTAGATTTCATGAATTCAGAATCTGATATCCAATCTTGAATTATGCTAATTCTATGTCTATCCGCTAAATTGAGGCTGCGAATCTCACCTTCAGGTAGCAGCATATCTGTGGCTTCAATAATAATCAATAACTTTTCGTTTAAGAATTTATCTCCAAGATGATTCTTTGATCGTGAAATAAGACAGAACTGTCTTAAAAGCTCGAGTGCTAAGGTTGGACTCCCGATTGCCTCGTTGAGATATTCGGCAAACTTGTTGTCGTCAGATTCACGACTTTTTTCTGTGCTGTCGTTTGACCTTTTAGAGTTGCCTGGGAACGCAAAATGACTGGAAGTTTCCTGTAGTGAAGGTTCTGTTGCGCCACGCCATTGGTCAAAAGCCGTTCTGACTTTATCGCGGTCAGATGCGCGTAGGAAACGTAGCGGTCCATTGAGTTCATAGACAAGCAAGATAAAACCCTGTATATCCCAACTTTTGGTCAGAAAAGGAACTAAGGGTATATAATCTTCCGCGTCATTCTCCTCAATGAAAAACAGATCGTGTATATTTCCGTGTAAAACGATACTGCGTGATGTACCGGAATTAATCAGCATGCCTGCTTCAGTGCGGAATTTGTAGGTAGGTTCTTTAATTGCGATAGTCGTTTCCTCCTGTCTACAGGAATGAGCTCTGTTTAACGCTCACATGCTTCGGTTAATTTTATCCAGCGTGGTAGGAAGCCTTCCGTTATAAATTGGTCAAGGTGCCAAATATTGCGCTGGGGTTCTAATTCGAAAAAAGTTCCCATTGCTAAGATAAGTGCATCTTTGAACCCATATCGTGTTTTGATCTGTGATAGTTCTTGATATGTTTTCAGGAATGTGTGATGTATGTGTAGAAAGTTCAGAGCAGCGAAAGTAAACGCATTAAGTTTTAGGCAGTCATCCCCGGATTTCTCCCAGTACCAATCGGGTTTATAGAACATGTCCAGACGATTCTTACACAATTGCACCGCCTCCTGCAGTACACTGTCCACTTCAATGTGTTTTTCTGCATCATCAGTAATATCTAACTTTTCACAGATCTCTGTATGTATGCTGTGTTTTACTTCATCAGAATCTACCCAAGTTTGAAAAGCTTCGGAGGCTTTTTTGAAACAAGTTCGAAGGTCTTCCAAGGTTAGGTCAAGTTTGCTTGGAAAATCTTTGAGTAAGGATGAACTCGGCATCAAATGTGCTTCCTCAGGATATAGTTCCAAGAACTTATACTCCACGACATCTGCTAACATCTCAGCAAGTATAGGTGTAAAAGCGATGATTGACCGTTCATATAGTTCTGCATCAATAAAGCCAGTCAGTTTTTCAGTATTTAGACGGATCTCACCCGATTCTGCCTTGCTGAAAGCTTCAGAAAAGGTTCTCTGTTCACCCATGACAGATGCGCTTTCTGTTATAGATAACGGACGATCAAATAGTGATAATTCGGTGTAGAGATCTTCAAAATCAAGCAGACTCTCTTGCCATTGATGTCCCCATGTGTCGTGAATCAAATATTTATCAAGTTCCTCCAACGGTAGAAATCCCACCATTCTTGTAAGGGTTGTGGTAACCAGTTCAAGCGTGAGTCCTGTTTCCTTAGCGATTTGCTCACGAAACGTGATGTCAAGGTCTTCTGCGTCGAATGTTCCAAACACAGGGAAATTTGCGAAGGGTTCAACTTGCCATATCTGTCTCAAAAACTCATAATAACCCACTCTTTTGGGAACATGTTTCTTCAGATTTGGATGCGTTGGTACGGCTGAGGATTCTTTTAGTTCTGATGGCAAACAGAAATAAAGTGCCGAACAGGTCTTTACTAACTTGACTTCTCCTACTTCAAAAGGGGCACCAGGATACAGGTAACGAAAAAGTTTTAGCACATCGGCATCAATCTGTGTATTATCTGATACTAATTTGAAGTGGGACTGTAGAAAACGCATGATCTGATGTCTATGTTGAAGAGGAGCAGCACGTGCAATGAGTTTCCGCTCAAGTTTGGTTATGAATTGTTCATCTACTTTAAATAGGTCTTGTATACCGGTTTTCAGTTTTAGCTGGTCAGATTCTTTAGCTGGACAATCAGGGATAAAACGTTTAAAAATCTTTGAACCTGCGGTGTCAATATTCTCAATATCTGGATGGTGGACAAGTGCTGGGTATTTTTCGAGTGCAAGCCAGATGGCTTCAATAAAAATCGTATCTACGTCTTTGGATATAGAAGACATAAATCCACCATCATGAGGTAGAAACGACACATTAGCAGTTTTGGTAACTAAGTCATTATGATGATCATGAAATTTGTCAAGCAATTCAGTGGGTACTGAATTGCTTTTTTTGATCTTTTTTATCTGCTGTGCTTGGTTTTCAAGGTCTTTTAGACCTTTCAACAAGATTTCACAACTTTTTGGTGTGTTTTCCTGATGCCATGTGTATAGTTTCAAGATTGTCTCCTATATGATAGCGCGGGGATATAAGTCCTCAATCCAGTCATATTTGTAGGTCGGGTTTCGCTTCGCTCTACCCGATCTACAATTTAGGAACTGTCAGTCTACTAAAGTGGAAGTTCTGAGTCGCTTTCCTTTTTCTCTTCGGTGTCATCGGTTGCTGGTGGTGTATCCGTCTGCTGAGCACCAAAGATAAGAGAATCGAATTCATCAGATGCTGCTGTGGATTGTGCTGCTGCTAGGAATTCTTCCTCTTCAGCTCTTGAGTCAGTTCCAGCAAGTTCTTGAGCAACTATAGAGCGACCTTTTGCTTTTTCACGGATTTCTCGCATCCGTGACAATTCCTCTGAAGTGCCATCCGTGCTTATACCGGACATCATATCAGCGATCTGCTCCTGCTCTCTTGCAATGATAAGATCTCCGACCGTTTCAGATTGTTCTTCCTTGATCTTATTTAGATCACGTTGTACCGTCGTGATCTGATTCTTATGTGAGTCAATCTGTTTTTGTGATTCTTCAATATCAACTTCTAATTCAGTTATACGAGCATTTTTCTCATCCAATGTAGACTGGAAGTCTTGATATGCAGTTACACA